>JAPPGP010000069.1 GCA_028821395.1 Defluviicoccus sp. | reverse complement strand
GCCGCCTCGTAGCACGCCCGGGCGCCGCCGATCGAGCACGCGCCGATATTGATCCGCCCGCCGTCGAGCCCCCGCATGGCGATGCGGAACCCCTCCCCCTCGGCGCCGATGCGGTGGGCGACCGGCACCCGGCAGTCGTCGAAATAGACCATCGCCGTCGGCTGGGAGTGCCAGCCGAGCTTCTTCTCCTGCTCGCCGAAGGAGAGCCCGGGCGTGCCAGCCTCGACGCCGATGCAGGTGATCCCGCTCGGCCCGTCTGTGCCGGTGCGCGCCATGGTGACGTAGAGGTCCGCGCTCCCGGCGCCCGAGATGAACGCCTTGGCGCCGTTGAGCACGTAGTCCTCGCCGTCGCGCTCGGCCCGGGTGGTCAGCGAGGCGGCGTCCGACCCGCTGCCGGGCTCGGTCAGGCAGTAGCTCGCGAACCACTCCATGGAATTGAGCCTGGGCAGCCACGACCGGCGCCGGTCCTCGCTCGCGAAGGCGTCGATCATCCAGGCGGCCATGTTGTGGATCGAGATATAGGCCGCCGTCGAGGTGCAGCCGGCGGCGAGCTCCTCCAGCACGATCGCCGCGTCGAGCCGCCGGCAGGCCGAGCCGCCTACATCCTCGCCGACATAGAGCCCGGCGAAGCCGAGCGCGGCGGCGGCGCGCAGCGTATCTACCGGGAATACCGAGTCCTCGTCCCAGATCGCGGCGTTCGGCGCGAGCTCGCCCTCGGCGAAGGCCCGCGCCGCCTCGCGGAACTGCCGCTGCTCCTCGGAAAGCCCGAATTCCATGGCCCCTCCGGCGGCGGACCCTAGAGCAAATCCGGTGTCGACGGAACCGCGCCGTCCCGCCGCGTGGATGGCCGGAACAAGTCCGGGCATGACGGGCCGGTGGTGGCGGTGGAGGAGCAGGGAGAGCCAGGCGCGGCCCGCCCCAGCGCCATGCCCCTCCCGCTATGCCCGGACTTGTTCCGGGCACCCATGGGCGCTGCCTCGTCTCCCCACCGGTCGCCCTTCGTGTGGAGGGGCCGCATGGATGGCCGGATCAAGTCCGGCCATGACGACAGGGAGGTGGCGCTTCTCCAACCACGTCATGGCCGGACTTGATCCGGCCATCCACTCTCCCCGCCGCGTTCGGCGAACGGAAATGCCCGGAACGCCGCGATGCGCTTTCCTCGCCTTGCCCGGCCCGGTATATGACTGCGCAAAGCCGGGCGCGGGCGCGGCCGGTATCGTGGCGGGATCGAGGAGGCGGAATCGGATGCGCTATGAAGCGCCGGCGTCACTGGACGCGGCGACCCGGCTGCTGGCGGATGCCGGCGGTGCGGCGAAGGTGCTGGCGGGCGGCACCGATCTGTTGATCCAGATGCGCGCCGACCTGGTCGAGCCGACGGTGCTGGTCGATATCAAGAACATCGCCGAGATGCGCGAGATCGCCGAGCAGGATGGCCGCTTCCGCCTCGGCGCCGCGGTCACCGGCATGGAGATCATGGAGCATGAGGGTTTTTGCGCCGCCTGGCCCGGGATCGTCGACGGCGCCAAGCTGATCGGCTCGATCCAGATCCGCGGCCGGGCGACACTCGGCGGCAATCTGTGCAACGCATCGCCCGCCGCCGACAGCGTGCCGGCGCTGATCGCAGCCGGCGCGATCGCGCAGGTCATCGGCCCGGGCGGGCGGCGCGCGGTGCCGGTCGAGGACATCGCGACCGCGCCGGGCCGGACCTCGCTGGCGGACGGCGAGATCGTGGTCTCGTTCGACCTGCCGGAGCGCAAGCCACGCTCGGGCGATGCCTATCTCCGCTTCACCCCGCGCACCGAGATGGACATCGCGGTGGTCGGCGTCGGCGTCAACCTCGCCCTCGACGGGGCGGGGATTTGCACCGAGGCGCGGGTCTCGCTCGGGGCCGTCGCGGAACGCGCCCTGCTGGTGGACGAGGCCGCCGCTGCGCTGATCGGCACGCAGGTGGACGATGAAGCGCTCGCCGCGCTGTCGGCGGCAGCCTCGGCCGCCTGCCGGCCGATCGACGACAAGCGGGGCACCAGGGAATTCAGGATCGAGGTCGCCGGCGTTCTCGCAGAACGGGCGGCCCGGATCGCGTTGCAACGGGCGGAGCAGGGGTAATGGCGCGCTACCACGTGACGACGACGATCAACGGCGACGAGGTCGATTTCCTCTGCGAGAGCGACCAGACGCTGCTCTCGGTGCTGCGCGACGAACTGGTGATGACCGGCACCAAGGAGGGCTGCGGCACCGGCGATTGCGGCGCCTGCTCCGTCACCGTCGACGGGCGGCTGATGTGCTCCTGCCTGGTCCTCGGCGTCGAAATCGAGGGCAAGCGGGTCGAGACCATCGAGGGCATGGCCGACGGCGAGGCGCTGCACCCGCTGCAGCAGAAGTTCCTCGAACACGCGGCGCTGCAATGCGGCATCTGCACGCCCGGCCTGCTGGTCGCGTCGCGGGCGCTGCTGGAGCGCAACCCCGACCCGAGCGAGACGGAAATCCGCTACTGGCTCGCCGGCAATCTCTGCCGCTGCACCGGCTATCACAAGATCGTCGAGGCGGTGGCCGACGCCGCCCGAGAGATGAGGGAGGTCTGAGATGGCGACGATGCTCAAATACGAGGACAAGGATCTCAAAGTCGTCGGCACGCGGCCGATCCGCCCCGACGGGGTCGACAAGGTCACCGGCCGGGCGCGCTACGGCGCCGACATCAACCTGCCGGGCCAGCTCTACGGCCGCGTGGTCAGGAGCCCGCACGCGCATGCGCGGGTGCTCGCCATCCGCACCGACAAGGCGGAGGCGCTGAAGGGCGTGAAGGCCGTGGTCAGGCGCGACGACTTCCCGGAGATGCCGGTCGAGTACGCCGCCGCGGGCGAGCTGATCGTCAATTTCCGCGATGTCACCCGCAACATGATGGCGCGCGAGAAGGTGCTCTATGACGGCCACCCGGTGGCCGCCGTCGCCGCCACCTCGGAGGCGATCGCGCGCCGCGCAGCCAGGCTGATCGAGGTCGATTACGAGGTGCTGCCGCATGTCATCGACCCGGTCGAGGCGATGGCGGACGACGCGCCGCTGCTGCACGAGGAGCAAATGACGGCAGGCCTCGACCCGGCGCCCGAAAAGCCCTCCAATCTCGCCAAGGTGGTCTCCTTCGCCAAGGGCGACGTGGAGCAGGGCTTCGCCGAGGCCGATCTCGTCATCGAGCGCGAGTTCAACACCAAGCCGGTGCACCAGGGCTATATCGAGCCGCAGGCCTCGATCGCGAGCTACACCGAGGACGGCCAGGTCGAGCTCTACACCGCCACCCAGGGCCATTTCGGGCAGTGACTCATTTTGAAAACGGCAGCCGTGATCGCCGGTTGACAAATCGAGCGAAACCACGCGACAATCAACGATAACTAACCGGAGGGCCAGACAATGCCTATCGGACCGAACGGAGAAAAGCGCCCAAAGAACCCCAACGCTGCGGCGGTTATGGTAGGAAAGATTGCTGCCGGGCGGATGGAAGAGCAGTACGTGGACGAGAAGCCCAATCCCAAAGACGAGCGGGCCGCACAAGCTGCGCGCGACACCGATACCGAAACTAGCTAGGCTTGGGTTCTATCGACTTCGCGTAACAAAGCATCTTCCTAAGAAAACGGATGCCCTCGTCATAGCTGCATCCTCCGCGTTTCATTTTATCCACAACAGCACAACATTGAAGATAGGCGGCTTCGCGTCGCGTATCTCTCGCATCCGTGGGCGGTGGGATTTTCATTGGCTTCTCTCCAGGGGTCGATGATTGGGGCTCGTCGCCTGCGGTGGCCCGTTCGGGGAGGCACCCCCGAACGGGCCAACTTATATTGATCTGAACCGTGAACGTGTCAAGTCACGATCAAAACGGGCCGAGCGTCCCGGAAATTCTCCACACCGTAGGCTCGTGGTCCTTCTGCCGTTCGTACCAAAATCCTTCGATGGTGCATTCTTCCCTGTCTACCTTGGGCTTGAACAAGTAGACGGCTGTTTGGTATGAGGTTTCGTCCATGAGTTCAGTATAGTCGAGCTTGTAGTGGCCTTCGGGTTGGAGAATAGCTATACCGCTGAATTGCCAAGGGCTGTGGTCGCTGTAGACTTTCCCATGGCAATCGAATGAAATCTCCCCATGCCGGACCACCATTTCTTTGATGTTGAGCGAGAAGCTGTTAGGTTCGACTTCAAGTGTTCCTGTGTACATGGCCATGATACATCTCCCTACTCAATCGCACAGGCGAAGGTGTAGTACAGATCAATATGACCGGATAAGACTTGGCCCTCCCCGTTGACTAGCCTCAAGCCGGTGGGCTGAGTAAGGGTCAATAGCACCGCCGTCCGGTTGTAGAGTTTGCACACAAAATCCGCCAACCGCGTCACACGTTGCACATGCTCGGGGTTTCTGGTCTCGAAACCCTTATACATATGGATTTCAACCCAGTTCGGATCGAAGTTTTTGATTGACGATAAAGGAGCGTTCGGTCGTTTGCCGATCACGGCTTCGCTAGGAGTGGCTACTAAGAGAACCACGAAAGCGGTAACGATTTTCAAAAGGCGCATGTCCCTCTCCGTTGGCAAATCGGAAAGCCCGCGCACCCACGCACTCATGGCTTCATGAACCCAGGTGCCGGGCCATTGCCAACATCTCGCATGGTATATGGAGAGGTTCCCGCCTATTCGCCGTGGTCCGGGGAGCTACCCCGAACAGGGTATCGGGCTCTTGTATTCAGCGGGTAGCCCGACCAAAGGGCTACCATGCGATTTGTTGGCCCGACCATGCCAGCATAGGCCGATAACTGGGTCAACATGAACAAAGCATGAACAAAGTAATTCGCCGATTCGTTGACGCAGTTTGAAATCTGTGCTACGTTCAGCACCAGTCAAATCGCTGACGAGGTGCTGTCATGGCAAACGTACTGGCCCCGGAGAAACGAGCCTTAGCCATTCATTTGATGGTCGAGGGCATGTCCATGCGGGCAATCCAACGGACCATGAGGATTTCTCTCAACACGGTCTACAAGCTGCACGCGGACGCGGGAGAAGCGGCCTTGGCCTACCATAAGAAGGTGGCCCGCGATCTCCCGGTTCATCTGGTCCAGTGCGATGAGATTTGGTCGTTCTGCTACACCAAGCAGAAGAACGTGGCGGACGCGGTGGCAGCTCCGCCTGGAGCTGGCGACGTGTATACGTGGACCGCCCTGGATGTAGAGTCGAAGTTCATGCTGGCGTGGGAGGTGGGTGATAGGTCAACGAAGATGGCCCATCGTCTGATGAAGAACCTGAAGAAACGTCTGGACGGCCAGCGCATCCAATTGACCACAGACGGGTACAAATCATACCCGATTGCCGTTCGAAAGGCATTCGGCGACGATATCGACTACGCCACCCTGGTCAAGACGTTCAGCAAAGACAAAGATGGGAACAAAAGCGCGAGTATTGACGCGCGGACCGTGACCGGCAACCCTGATCCGCAATTTATCAACACGTCCTACGTGGAGGCCAGCAACAAGTCGATACGGATGGGCAATAAGAGGTACACTCGCGAAACCAATGCCTACTCAAAACGACTGGAGAGCCATCGTCATTCGATAGCGTTGTTCTTTCTCTACCACAACTTTTGTTGGGCGCACAGCGGGATCAACAAGAAGACACCAGCGCAGGCAATCGGGCTGGCGGACGAAAAGAAGGATCTCGATTGGGTTGTCGGCTTGATCGAGAAGCAGGCTCCGAAGCCCAACCGTCCCAAGACCTACAAGAAACGGGAACTGAAAATCCCCGAGACAGTCACTATCGATCCGAGCATGATTGGAGTTTCCCGGCACGTTGGTAGCAGACCGCAAGTGAAGCTCCGGAAGATCAAGCCGGGTGTCTCGGGTACGCAGAAGGCTCCGGTGAGGCGGTCGTATCGTTCGGTAAAATAGTAGCGAGCCGGTGAAGGAAGGCCCGAGGATACGGACTGCTTCCCTCTACCGGCTCTAGGGGAGGGGTGCCTCGGTTTTGCGGGTGACAACACCCTGAGTGACCGAGACGAGTCCTCCCCTATCT
This sequence comes from Defluviicoccus sp., assembly GCA_028821395.1. GTDB lineage: Bacteria > Pseudomonadota > Alphaproteobacteria > MPNO01 > MPNO01 > MPNO01. The sequence goes on along the minus strand of JAPPGP010000069.1, from coordinate 9,049 downwards.
TCATTATACACACCTATCAAGATAAATCAATAGGAGCAATGAATGTCAAACGAAGTGAAACTTGATGATTTCAAGGCGTTTCAAGGGTTCAGAGAAATCGAGCCTGAGAAGGTTCGTATAGAAGACCTGAATGGGACGGAGTACAGGCTTCGAATCTTCCAAGACTGTCGGGACACTCACCGATTTTTCTTCGCTCCAGTGGATAAGGAAACCGGGGTACTATTAGGCTTAGGTGAAGCGTTTATTGACGCGCGAAGTATTCCTGAACTCAGGGATGCCATGGACACTGCGGGCATCAAGCCGCATTGACCGATCATTTTCAAAATGAGTCACTGCCCCATTTCGTGATCCGCGCGCAATGCGCCAAGCTGCTGCAGATGGACATCTCGAAGATCCGCGTGATCCCGACCGAGCTCGGCGGCGGGTTCGGCGGCAAGAACAACGTCTATCTCGAGCCGCTCGCCATCGTGCTGTCGAAGAAGTCGAACCGGCCGGTCAAGATGACGATGAGCCGGGAGGACGTGTTCCGCTCGACCGGCCCCACCTCGGGCGCGCATACGCGGATCAAGATCGGCTGCCGCAAGGACGGGCGAATCGTCGCCGCCGAGGCCGAGCTCGACTTCCAGGCGGGCGCCTTCGCCGGCTCCTCGGTGCCGATGGCGGCGATGTGCACGTTCACCCGCTACGACCTCGAGAACGTCAAGGTTCGGGGCAACGACATCACCGTGAACCGGCCCAAGGTCGCCGCCTACCGCGCGCCGGGCGCGCCGATCTCGATCTTCGGCGTCGAGAGCATCCTGGACGAGATGTCGCGCGAGCTCGGCATCGACCCGATCGAGCTGCGCCTGAAGAACGCCGCCAGCGAGGGCACCCGGACCTATTACGGCCCGACCTTCGGCCCCATCGGCTACGAGGAGACACTGGAGCGGGCGCGCGAGCACCCGCATCTCAACGAGAAGCTCGGCCCCGACCAGGGGCGCGGCATCGCGACGGGGTTCTGGTTCAACATCGGCAAGGAGACCACGACGACGCTCAACGTCAACGAGGACGGCAGCGTGACCGTTATCCTCGGCACCATCGACGTCGCCGGCGGGTCGCGCGCGGCGATGGCGATGATGGTGGCCGAGGAGCTCGGCATCGAGGTCGACAAGGTGCGCCCGCAGATCGGCGACACCCAGGCGCTCGGCTTCAACTTTGTCACCGCCGGTAGCCGTGGCACCTTCGCCAGCGGCATGGCGGTGACCGTCGCCGCGCGCAAGGCGATCGACACGATGCGCGAGCGCGCCGCCCAGATCTGGGACGTGCCGGTCGACGGGGTGGTGTGGGAGGACGGCCATGCGCGGCCCGCGAGCTCCAACGTCGGCGAGTTCGAGCCGCTCTCCATCGTCGACATCGCCCGCAAGGCGGGTGTCACCGGTGGCCCCATCGCGGGTCATGCGGAGATCACCGCAGAGGGCGCGGGGCCCGGCTTCGGCACCCATATCGTCGACGTCGAGGTCGACCGCCGGACCGGGCTGGTCAAGATCCTGCGCTACACCGTGATCCAGGACACCGGCAAGGCGATCCACCCGGCCTATGTCGAGGGCCAGTTCCAGGGCGGCGCGGTGCAGGGAATCGGCTGGGCGCTCAACGAGGAGTACATCTACGACGCCGACGGCAGGCTGGAGAACCCGGGCTTCCTCGACTACCGCGTGCCGGTCGCCTCCGACGTGCCGTTCATCGGTACCGAGATCGTCGAGGTGCCCAACCCCAACCACCCCTACGGGGTACGCGGCATCGGCGAGGTGCCGATCATCCCGCCGATCGCGGCGATCTCCAACGCGATCCACGACGCCATCGGCATCCGCCTGCGCGAGCAGCCGATGTCGCCGCCCAAGGTGCTCAAGGCGATCCGCGAGGCGTCGAACGGCGCGGGGTGAGGGCGGTCACCCGTCGTCTCTGCCCCCTTTCGTCATGCCCGGACTCGATCCGGGCATCCATGGGCGCCGCCACTGCTCCTGCCCGGCCGCCGTGCGGGCGGAGGGCGCATGGATGGCCGGATCAAGTCCGGCCATGACGAGGGGAGACGAGCGACGGGATAGGCTCCCCTACCCCGCCTGGGCCAGCAGGCGGTGCTGCTCCAGGATGTCGGGCAGCGAGTCCGGGTCGCCGCGCCCGAGGCCGCATTCGGCGGCGATGCCGGCGACGGCGGCGAAGCGGCGCGCGCAGGCGAGCTTGTGCGCGTTGCCCGCCGCGTCGCCCTGATGCACCAGCCCGAGATAGAGCGCCGTCCCCTCTCCCGGGGCGAGGTCTTCGAGCGGCCGGAAGAAGGCCTCGTCGCCGCGGTCCCGCGGCACCGGCATGTGGATGTACTGGATGGCGCGGGACACGCTGCCGGCGATGCCGTTGGCCATCTCGACGCAGACGCCGAGATCGGCGGGCTGCACCATGTGCTCGTCCTGCGGGCTGCCGTAGCACAGGTGGTAGCCGAGATCGACGCCGTCGGGCACCATGTCGCCGATCTCGCCGAGCGAGCCGAGGATCTGGCCCCGGTAGTCGCCCTCCAGCCCGTAATACCCCTCCCACATCAGCACCTCCGGGCAGACATCCCACTGATAGGCGATCCCGCCATGCGGCAGGGCGTCGGCGATGCGCTCGAACTCGGCGCGGAGATGGGCGGTGTAGGGGGCGATGAAATCGTCATAGGCGTTGGGCGAGATGAAGTTGTAGGCGATCGCCAGCGGCGTCGCCATGCAGATCTGGTACTTCGCCCCGGCCGGCACCGCGCCCTCGGCCTTGAGCCGGGCGAAGACCGCGTGGTTGCGGATCGCGTCGTCGGCATAGCCGGTGGCGAAGCCGAGGCGCGCCGCGTCGACGCCCGCGCGGACGCGCTGGCGCTCGACCGCGTAGACCAGCTTGCCGTCCCACTGGCGGAACTCGAGCGGGGGCACGGTGGGGTCGACTTCCAGCTCGGGATGCGCCTTGAGCATGTCGTTGACGAAGCTGATCCAGCGCCGCCGCCGCCCGGTCTCGCCGTCCGGCAGGCAGCGCAGATGCGGGCCCAGCGCCCGGCCGAGCGTGCGGAACGCGGTCTCCGCGTCGTCGAGCGGCAGGCTGCCCACCATGTGCGCGGCGAGCCCGGTCGGCGTTTCGGCCATGATTCGTCCTCCCCCGTTGCCGCGCGAGTGTGGCGGCGAACGACACGGCCTGTCCAGCGCCCGCGTTGACCGCCCATCCGCCGCCCCCTACCCTCCGCCGGTGCCCAAGAACCTCACCGAGGAACAGGTGGCGGGGTTCCGCCGCGACGGGTTCGTGTTCCCGATCGACGCGCTGACGCCGGCGGAGGCCGCGGCGGCGGTCGACTGCCTGGAGCGCTACGAGCGCGACACCGGCGAGCGCGCCATGGCGACGCTCGCCCACAAGTCGCATCTGCCGTTCCGCCGGTTCGGCGACATCGTCCGCCACCCCCGCATCCTCGACGCGGTGGAGGACCTGATCGGCCCCGACATCCTGTGCTGGGGCTCAAGCTTCTTCGTCAAGGAGGCGCGGGATGCCGCCTACGTGTCATGGCACTGCGACACTTACTATTACGGCATCGAGCCGCGCGAGACGGTCACCGCCTGGGTCGCCTTCACGCCGTCGGACCGGGAATCGGGCTGCATCCGCTGCATCCCGGGGAGCCACCTCGCCGACACCGCGTTCGACGAGACGCCCGATCCCGCCAACCTGCTGACGCGGGGCCAGACCACGCGGGACGTCGACGAGGCACGGGCGGTCCACATGCCGCTGGCGGCGGGGCAGTTCTCGATCCACCACGAATGCACGGTGCATTCGTCCGAGCCCAACCGGGCGGATTACCGGCGCATCGGGCTCTCGATCCACTACTGCCCGACCCGTGCGCGCCAGACCCGCTACGCCGAACGCCCGGCGGCGGCGCTGGTGCGCGGCGCCGACCGCCACGGCCACTGGACGCCGGAGCCGCGCACCGAGAAAGAGTTCGACGCCGAGGCCGCCGCCCGGATGAAGACGATCCGCGCCGGCTTCCTGGGACGGCGGCGGGGTTAGCGTTTCGGAAGTCCGCGCGGCAGGTCCGCCGGCTTCTTCGTCGCGGAGCGCGCGGCCTTGAGTTCGTCGATTTCCTCGCGAAGCTGCCGGTTTTCCCGCTCCAGCCCGTCCAGGCGTTCCATCGGGATCTGGAGAGTCTGGGCCTCGGAGGCGCCGGAAGAAAGAAGCATCGCAGGAGCGAGCAGCGCGGCGGAACCGATCGACACGCACTTGCCGCAGCAAACGGCCCGAGGAGGGTCCGCGTCCCGCTTTGCCACCTCGATGTCGGTGCGGCCGGCGCGGTCCGCGGCGACGTCTCCACAGGCGCGGGCGAAGGAGGCCGCAGGACGACTCCGAGGGCGACCGTCTCCGGGCGGCTGTCCGAACCGTAGGATCAAATTTTCCCCGAAACCTCCCCAGTCTTGGGGAAGCGCGCGGGCGCGCGGTTCGGCAGTCTTCCGAGGCTTTGTCGGGGATGCCTTCTTGCGAGCGCGGTAGCGGAGGGTTCAGTGAGCGCATTGCGGAACGCCTTCGATCGCGAAGGCTGCCGGTCGGCGGCCGCGGCGGCATCGGTGAGGTTCGGCCTGGGGGCCGGACCGGCGACGGGCGCGGAGACATCGGTGGAGGACGGGGCGGCCGCTCCCGGATGCTCCCCGGTCACGAGGCGAAGGCGAGCGGACTGGCGAACCCGGAACGCCCGGCCGAAGTCCGGAGTCGGGCCGCGGCTTCGCCAACGGGGACCGCGCCGGCCGTCCGGGGCGTGCCCACGGCACGCGGACGCGGGCCGTCGATCTTCCAACGACGTGCCGGCCCGCCCGAGGGCGACGCCGGCCGGGGGCTCTGTGGCAAGTACGGCATGATCGGCCGGGACACCGCAGTTCGTCATGCATCTCCTGGATGAGCTGTGGAACGAGGTCCGGTCATTCAAGCTGTTTCCGGCTCTTGTCGCCGGGACTCTTTCCGGTGTGGTCTATGGCGTCAACTGTGTCGCCCTCGCGACCGTGATTTTTGGCGGTCCGCTGTCGTCATTTATCTTCCAGGGAACCGGAGCGCTGCTGTTCGGCAGCGTCGTGTTCTGCCTGTCGGCTGCGTTGATGAGCGGCTTCAAAGGGGTGATCTCCGCCCCGCAGGAAGCGCCCGCGGTGATGCTGGGCGCGCTCGGCGCCACGGTCGCGGCGGCAGGTGTCGCTGGAGGGCAAGGCGACGCCTTGTTCATGACCATGATTGCATTGCTGATAGTTGTCGGCGTGGTCACCGGCCTGTGCTTTGCGGTGGTCGCATACCTCCGGATCGCCGGCGTGTTCCGTTTCATCCCTTACACCATTTTGGCCGGCTTCCTCTCCGCGACGGGATGGGTCGTGTGCGTTGCCGGCCTTGCGGCAATGACCGGCATAGCGCCGGAATGGGGGACGGCGCTTCAATTCATCGAGCCCGACATGCTCTGGAAGTGGGGTCCGGGCGCGGTGTACGGCCTCGCCCTGTTTCTCATCATGAGACGCCGGAACAGTTTCCCAATCGTGGTGGCGAGCATCGCGCTCGCCGTCGCGTTGTTTCATGTGAGCCTGATCTTCCTCGGCATCTCTTTCGACGACGCGAGAGCGGCGGGTCTGCTGATGTCGGGTATGCAGGAACGGGGCTTATGGCCCGCCTTCCGGCTCGGCGATCTGGCGCAGGTGGATTGGAACGCCATTTCGGCACAGACCCTTGGCGTACTGGCTGCGACCGTGGTGGCCCTACTCACCCTGGTGATGCATCTGAACAGCCTGGAGTTGGCCAGCGGTGAGGAGTTGGACATGGACAAGGAGTTCCGCATTACAGGACTGGCCGGAGCGGTCGCCGGCCTGGGAGGCTGCTCGCCTGGATGTCATATGGCCGGCGGTTCCCTGCTCAACCGGAAGCTTGGCGCCGACACGCGGCTGACCGGGGTTGTCGGGGCCCTCGTGATGGGCGCGCTCCTGTTTCTTGGCGGTGAACTGCTGGCGGCGCTCCCCGTTGCGGTGATCGGAGGGTTGTTGATTTTCTTCGGTCTCGGAATGCTCGACGACTGGCTGTTCAACCTGCGCAAACGGCTGCATTGGGCGGACAGTGCCGTTGTTCTGCTGATATTCCTGACCATCGCACTCTTCGGGTTTGTCGTCGGCGTGGTCGTCGGGCTGGCCACCACGACCGCCTTGCTGATCGTCCGTCTCGCCCGGACGGACGTGGTCGAAGCCGAGTTCACCGGGCGCGACATCCACAGCATCAGGATTCGCTCCGTCCCCGAGAGCGCCATTCTGCTGGATCGAGGGGACCGGATACGGGTCTATCGGTTGCGCGGCTATGTTTTCTTCGGGAGCGCCCATTTCCTGGTGAACCGCATCAGGCGGCAACTGGACGCTACGCCGCCGCCCGCCTGCATTCTGCTGGACTGCGCCGCGGTAATCGATCTCGACCTCTCGGCCGTCAACGCACTGGGCGGGTTGGTCCGCTCGGCGGATCCCTGCGGGACGCGAGTGGCGTTCAGCTCGGCGTCGGCGCGGACACGGGAAAACCTGCGGCGCAATCTTCCTTCCGATATCTGGAACAGGTTGCTGTTCGAGACCGACCTCGACCGCGGGCTGGAACGTTGCGAGGACATCCTTTTCGCCGCGGAGCAGTCGGGATCGCCCGACGGGAACACGAAGTCACGTGGCGATCTCCTGGAGCGCATCGCCGACGAATTGGACCGTCATCTGAGCGAACAGTCATTCTTTGAAGAGACGATGGATCGTCTGGAACCCTGGCTGGAGCCGCGGGAGTACGAAGCCGGCGAGACGCTCTTCCTGCCGGGCGAGATACGCGAGGGCCTGCATGTTGTGGTCAGGGGCCGGGTCTCTGTCTACGACTCCGGGGGCGTACGGCTCTTTCAGGCCGGCCCCGGTCATGTGATCGCGCGCCACGCCACCTTCAGCACCGAGCCGTCCCGGACCTCCGCTGTCGCGGAGGTCAACTGCCGGACGATGATGCTCACGCCGGTTGCGCGGCTTCTGATGGAAAAGAACGATCCGGAACTAGGCCTGGAGCTCTACGGCTATCTCCTCGGAGCCGAGGATGGGTGAATTGGACCTGGCACAGTCAGCCGAACGTCGTCGGGCCTTGCGCACAAACATCGTGGATGACGCGACAGCGTCGCAAGAGCGGGGAGCTTGCAATTGACGGAACCGAAGGCTGTTCGAAGGAACTTTCTTGAAGGGGCCTACAGCCTCGAGACGCCAGCGGACAACAGGCAGTTCTACGCAGGCTGGGCAACCACATATGAATCGGATTTCACCCGACCGCGCGGATATGCGGTACCGGCCGAGGCGGCCGCAGCCTACAGGGCCAATGCCAAACCGGAGGACGGGCCGGTTCTCGATGTTGGCTGCGGCACCGGGTTGGTGGCCGAAGCGATGTCGGGCTATGTGATCGACGGTCTGGACATCACGCCGGAAATGTTGGAAATCGCCCGCGGGAAGGGTCTCTACCGCCGCCTGATCCAGGCGGATATCACGAAGCCGCTCCCCGTGACAACAGGCGCCTATGCGGGGGTGACCTGCACAGGCACGTTTTCTCGCGGTCATGTCGGGCCGGGCGCGCTCGATGAACTGGTCCGCGTGGCGGCGAAGGGGGCGGTTTTCGCCATAACCATCAATGTCAGGTTCTACCGGTCGAGCGACTTCGAGACGAAATTCGCGACACTGGCCGAAGATGGATGGATCACGGCGCCGGATCTTGCGGAAGTGGCGATGTACCACTCGCCCGACCCCGACGATCCATACGGCGCCGACACGTGTTTCGTGACGCTGTTCCGGCGGCTTTGATGCTTGAGCACCGGACTTTCCAGGGCGTCGACCTATCGCCTCATCCGCGCTGACGATTTGTCGGTCGCCATCCGCCTGGGCTCACGCGCGGTGGCGTGGGGGGCGCAGCAGATCGACGAGTGGATCGCCTCGCGCGGGCGGTTCCGCGAGGCGGTCGGCGGGGAGGAGCGGCGACGCCAGAGTGGATGCCCGGATCGAGTCCGGGCATGACGGCTTGGGCTAAGAGCCGTGGCGGGAGTGACGGGACTCGAACCCGCGGCCTCTGGCGTGACAGGCCAGCGCTCTAGCCATCTGAGCTACACCCCCGGCGCCGGCGACGATGTAGAACGCCGGGGCCGGCGGTGTCAACAACCGCGCGGCGAAGCGGGGAATTCGGAGCAGTGGTGGGCGGTGACGGGATCGAACCGCCGACTTCCACGGTGTAAACGTGGCGCTCTACCGGCTGAGCTAACCGCCCGGGCGCCGGACCCTAGCGCGGGTCCGGCTTCCGGGTCAACGCAGCTCGCCCGGACCTAGTTGAGCGCGTCCTTAAGGGCCTTGCCCGCCTTGAACTTGGGCTGGTTGGAGGCCGCAATCTGGATGGTCTCGCCGGTCTGCGGGTTGCGGCCGGTGGAGGCCGCGCGCCGGGACACGCTGAAGGTCCCGAACCCCACCACTCGAACGTCGCCGCCGCCCTGGAGCGACTCCGTGATGCATTCGAACACCGCATCGACCGCCTTCGCGGAATCGCCCTTGGAGAGCCCGGAACTGTCAGCCACCGACTGCACAAGATCGCTCTTGTTCACCTCACGCCTCCTTCATGATGGAATCAAAAAAAATGCAAAAAGAATGGCTTGGAAGCGCGTCAACCAAGCCTTCAACCACACACGTGCCATGCCGAACCGGGCACGCCCGACCACGGAGTGTAGTGCGCCCAAATTTCGAGCGTCAATCGGGAATACGGCGGATTTCCGTGGATATTCCGGGGTTTTGGCGAATCACCCCGGCACGGCGGTCAGTGGGTGACCACCCCGCTGACATCGCCTTCCTTGGCGGCGGGCGGCACGGCTTCCGGCGCTTCGGGGTCCCACTCGATGGGCACCGGCTGGCGCACCAGCGCCTCGGCGATGACCTCGTCGACCGCGGTGACCGGGACGATCTTCAGGTTGCGCTTGACGTTGTCGGGGATCTCGGCGAGGTCCTTCTCGTTCTCGCGCGGGATCAGCACC
>JAPPGP010000210.1 GCA_028821395.1 Defluviicoccus sp. | reverse complement strand
GCGCGCTCGAAATCCGACCGATTTAATGGACAGCCGGCGAATAGATGCGGCTAGATATCCGCCAGACCAAAAATTATATATCGCACCACTAAATTTACTGGGGCATCTCACGTTTTCGTGTTCTACCGTAGCACGAAACGCTTAGCTGGCAAGAGGACCGGAAATTTCCTCCGGAAGTGGAAGTGGAGTCATGAGCAAGCGTCCGGCGTTGCAGCCGATTCTGGCGTCGCTGCACGATGCGGTGCTCGACGACGCGCGCTGGCCGGCATGCTCCGCCCTGATCGACGAGGCCTGCCGGACAAGGGGCAACATACTGACCTTCGCCCGCGGGCAATCCCCGGACGAGACCGAAATCTACCTCGCGCGGCTCTATTACCGCGGCGAACGCCACCGCGAGTTGGAGCGCGAGTATTTCGACGTCTACTACCCGATCGACGAACGCATACCGCGCCTGATCGGCCTGCCCGACAGCGAAGTGGTCCACATCGCCGGCCTCTACACCGAAGAGGAGCTGGCCACGTCGGTCACATTCAACGAGCACCTGCCCATCAGCGAGTTCCGCAGCGGCGTCAACGTGCGCATGGACGGGCCGAACGGGTCGCGCATCACCTGGAGCGCGGCCGAATCCGTCGACAGGGATGGTTGGTCGTTCGACCGGATCGAGTTCGTCCGGGAATTGCTCCCCCATCTTCGCGAATACGTGGTGGTCCGCCAGGCGCTCGCCGATGCGAGCGCGCTGGGGGCGTCCCTCACCGAGCTCTTGGACACCGGAGGCCTCGGAATCCTCCATCTCGACGGGCGCGGGCGGATCGTGACGGCGAACGACCGCGGGAGAGACATCCTCAAGGCGGGCGATGCGCTCTACGACCGGCTCGGATTTCTCCGTGCCCGGTCGCCGGCGGAAGACGCCGCGCTGCAGAGGGCGCTCCCGCGTGCGCTGCCCGCCGGGGACGAACCGGGGGCGGCGGCATCGCTCGCGATCGGCCGCCGCGGCCATCGGCCCGGGCTCACCGTCCACATCAACCCCGTGGGCGACGGCGAGCTCGACTTCCGCCCCTGGCGCGTGGCCGCGCTCGTGCTGGTCGACGACCACGCGCCGGCGGACATCGATCCGGCCCGGGTCGGGGCGGCCCTCGGCCTCACGGCGGCCGAGAGCCGGGTGGCGGTTCTGCTGGCCGAAGGTATGGCCGTCGGCCGCATTGCCGCCGTGACGGGCCGCTCGGAACGAACCGTCCGCTGGCACGTGCAGCAGATCTTCGACAAGCGCGGCATCTCGCGGCAGGTGGATTTGGTGCGCGAGGTGCTGGCGCTGGGGGGGCGTGGTGGATAGCCAGGGTGATGGCTTGAGGGCGAGTCCTGTCTTGATCACACCGTCGTCATTCCGGACGAGATACTCTGCCCCGGGGCATACTCGTGCTTACACCTCCCCGGCTCCAGAAACCCGAAATCGTCTTCGGTACATTTTCGAAACAGGAGAAAACGCCGGTCGCCTCCGAATTTCTTGCGCTTGTCCGGCAAAACTACGGGGGTCAGGAACGCCCCGACCGTCTAGTCTACAAACGAGTGCTAATGGAACCGACGGCTTAGGCTAGGTGACCCAATGGCGTTACCTTGTGGGGTGTGGAACCAGCATGACAAATAGATGGGCTCTGCACATACCCGGCTTACCGTTTGGGCAGGCCAGCCGGGCAGCACCTCTCGAAATTCATCTTAACGCAGCGCGTACACGGTCCGAACGAGCAAGGCGACATCACGCCTCTCCGACCGGTCGGAGGAGTATACCACCGGATGCCACAGTTAATATTGGGCGTTGCCCGTCGTACTAGCGCTTGGAGATGGAGGTACGAGGATGATCCAAGTTTATTTTGCAACAAATCGAGAGATATCCCTAAACGGAGGATCACCTGAATTTGGCAACGCCTTCAATCTGAATTCTCCACATAATTTGCGGTTTGGCTGGGCAAAGGTCAGGGAGAAAAGCGAAGACGATTATGTTGTTACTTCCATTCATGTGACAGAAGATCCTACGACCCCCGAGTTCGATTCCAGGAAGTTGTCAAAGGGTACAGTGGTCGGGAGCAAAGGCACATTCGAAACGATCCGTAAGGAAATGGAAGACGGTAAGTGCGATGTACTGTGTTTCATCCATGGCTACGCCTCTGATTTCAAAACCACACTCGCGCGCACCGCCGAGATCAGTGCGAACTATTCTACTGCGGAAAAAAGAGTGATTGGATTTGTATTTTCTTGGCCATCGAACGGCCGTATGCTGCCGATGATCGACTATTACCTGGACCGTGACGATGCCAAGGCATCCGGGTTTGCCATTGCTCGCGTTTATCAGCTACTTGTCGATTTTCTGAGGAACCTCCCGACAGAAGACTATTGCCAACAGGCGATCCATTTGTTGGCACATTCAATGGGCAATTGGGCGCTCGGCAACGCTCTCGACGACATCGTCGAAATTTACAACGGCGCTCCACCGCGTCTGTTCGATCAAGTGTTCCTGATGGCTGCCGATGCGGACAATAACGCGATGGAGAAAGGGATGCGACTGGAGCGCTTGCCGGACATTTGCAAGGGGATCAACATTTACTTCAGTCAAGACGATCGCGCATTGATGATAAGCGATGTTACAAAATTTAATCGGGATCGACTTGGTGCAACAGGGCCGAGATATCGAGACAACTTGGATCGCAAGGTCACGTTAGTCGACTGCCAATATGTCGATACGCCAGACCGATCTTCCGAGGAACCAGGGAAACGATGGGATCTCAGTGTTCATCAGTACTATCGGTTGAGGCACGAAGTGATCGAGGACGTTCAACAGGTTTTGTCAGGTATAGCTCCTGGCGGCGTACAGGGGCGCCGATATTTGCAGGAGGATCGCAGCTTCCAAGTCGTACCGTTTAATCTTCGACCTCAAGGAACAGGCTAGAAGGGAGGTAGAGGGTGGTCCTGCAGCGGACGAAGACCCCTAGGCCCATCCCATATTCGGTAAATGAGGATCGGCAACTTCCAAGGGCGATCGATGCGAGGGCAATCTTCTGCCCCCCGGCCTCCTCCGTGCGTCTCCACGGGAAGCTCCCTTCTCTTCCGAGTCTCGAACTTGCTTTCCCTTGGCTCCTCCGCTCCGCAAACCTTCACGCACCATATCCATAGTGCTAGTTTGCCCGTCTATTTGAACCTCCAGACCCTCGTCCCCGTTTCCAGAAACCTAATCTTGTCTGCTCCGCGACCTTTTTTTGGGCACTACACCCACAATCACCGAGAACCTTTTTAGTTCCGACCATTAAAATTGCGGGGTTCAGAAGCCTCTCCAGAGTGTAATCTTTGACCGTAAGGCTAAGCGCACTGCCCCTCTGCCGACTTGTGCATAGGCGTAAGCTTCGAACACAGTATGGAACAACCCTGTGGTAATTGACACTATCATCATTGTGGTTACAGCCGTATTCAGCTACGGTGCAACGCTACTTGTTACTCGCTACTTGCAAAAGCGGACAGAAGTGGTAAAACTAGAAAGCCACGCCCTTTCCGCACTAATGTCTATTATTTCCATGCTAATTTCCATCATTGTAACATCTCATTTCAACATCGAGAAAAAGATTATTCAAATCGAAAAGACGTTTGGTGCCATTACCAATTCCCAGGCTCAGTCCTTGTTCCACAAGATCTTTGAAAGTTACTATGCAAATTTCGATCGGGCGGAACAAGGCCCAATGCTTAAGACTTGGGCTCATGAAGCACTAAGCTATCTTGGTGAAGATATGAAAGAAAGTGCAATATCACTTCCACATAAGTGGGCAGAGACCCTCCTTTTGAACATATACTCCAATGCAAACCAGTACGTAGTATCCACTCATGTAGGTTCGCTCGAGAAATATGAAAAAAATGCAAAGTACCAATTGGCAGAAAAATCAGCTATGGAGAAAGGCATACCAGTGATCAGATTTTATTTGTTTGACGGTATATTACTAATGAAGGAACCCTTGGCGAATAACGGACTACCCGTTATGGACGAACACGGGAGACCGGTCTCCGAAGAATATATACAGATGGAGCAGGATGGACCGAGTAGAAAGGAAGTAACGTTTGACCGGTATATTGAGCAGGTAAGGACACTGCATAACAAAATGCCAACGGTTATGTCGATTGTAATGTCGACATCGCAATTGAAGGGGTACGAAAAGCGCAATCTTGTTATGGCAGATGGAAAAGTTGTCGCTGAAACCGCGAACGATGGCACAATGATCCGTATTACCGGGAATAACAGAAAACTGAGGGAAGCACAATATTATCTTCGCGAACTACTGGGTTCTACCGGAAAGACTAACCAGCACCATTATATGAGGGATGGAGATATTGAGAAAAGATTTATTCGATTCATAAGGGCAATTGAAGCGAATAAAGAGAGAGGAAAACCAAAGGCCAAAGCCCTTGCAGAACATTTGTTAAATCAGACTCTTCCGGAATAGAAGTGGATGTGGCTACTCAGGCAAGCGATCGTATTTGGAGTTAAGACGTGGCACTCTTTTCCGGTTCTCGTGGTCGTGCTGGTGTTGCACTCGGCGAATGCCGACGTTTACCGGCCCTTCGATGGTGATTGGCGCGGTGAAATCTCAAAACCAAACCGAACTCAGAAAGTTCCAGTCAGAATTGTTATTCGCGGGGAAAAGTTTACACAATACTTTTGTTCAGATAAGAGTTGGAAGTCAATTAAAGGAAGAAAAAAGAATTGGTTCGATTCGTTGAAAAATCAGGCCGTAGCGGCTTGGATTCATGAAGGGGGAGTTTGGACCGAAACTCATATGTATAGTTTCTCGCTTGTCGACGAAAATACTTTGGATCTGACATGGGTTCGACATGTAAATAACGAGAGGCCAGATCGGTTCAACTCGACATGGCATGTTTTCAGGCACGGAGTGCTATGGCGATCTAACGAGAATGCCGAAGTATGCGGTTAGACGTTTTTTAGGCGTGTATCGAGTACTCATTAGTGCTACGGTTCGGTAATAGGCTATTTGTAGTGAAAGGGTATTCGTCTGACGGATGCCCTTCGCGATGGGCACCTGTAATCATCCCTCCCCTCACCCCAACGGATTCCGCCACCTGAGCCCCGGAAACCGCGCCATGTCCGCATCCGTCGAATGCAGCTCGGCCTGGTGCTCGATGGCGAGCGCGGCGAGGTGGGCGCTGGTGGTGAGCGTGGCGGCGACGCCGGCCTGCTCCAGGAGGGCGAACAGGATATCGGCGTGGCGCTCGCCCGGGTGGATGAGCGCGGTCTGCGGGCGGGCGAGCCAGGCGCCGACCCGGGCGCGGGCGCCGTCCCCCTCGAGCGGGTTGTCGACGATCGCGGGGTCGGTGGCGATGCGGACGAAGCCGAGGATCGCCGCCCAGGGAAGGCCGATCGGGACCGGCCCGTTCATCAGCCCCTCCCACCAGCCGCGTGCGGCGTCGTGCCGGCGCGCGCGGGAATCGTGGGCCGCCAGCAGCAGATTGACGTCGGGGACGATCACCGCCCGAGCTTGCGGACGCGCCGCCCGGCCTCGATCTCGCCCGCCATCTGGTTGAGCCGGTCGGCGTCGGTGCCCGGCCGCAAGCCGAGCGGGTGCGGCTCGACCCGGTAGGGCGGCGCCGCCCGCGGCTTGCCCGCCGCCCCGAGACCGGCGCGGAGCGCGTCGTTCACCACCGCCTTCATGCCGTGGCCCGAGCGCCGCATCTCGCTTCTCAGGAGCTGCTCGACATCTGGGTCGATGGTGAGCGTGGTGCGCATGGCGGACATCATGAAGCGTTATGGAATCATGTCAAGATGACATTTTTTGGGCCGCACGGCGCCGCAGCCGCCGCCCGAGCTTCCCGCCGCAAGGCGCTGGCTGGCCGGCCGAATCTGCCGCTCCCGCCTCGCCGCCCGGGCGTCCGCCCTGCCCCCCGGGGACCCGTTTGACGTCGAATCAGGCTAATGTTTCACGTGAAACATCGGGAATCCGGCCTAATGTTTCACGTGAAACACTGGGCGCTACAGCCCCATCATCTCCAGCGCGGCCTTGAGGATCGGGCCCTCGGGGTCGTTGAAGTGGCGCCTGAGCTCGAAATGGTTGACCCCCGGCATGTCGAACTCGCGAACCTCCAGCCCCGCCTCGCGCCAGGCGGCGGCGAACTCCCGGGACTGCCGGCGGAACTCGGTTTGCTCGCCGCCGCCATAGCCGATCACCAGCGGGCAGCCTTCATCGGGGATGCGGCGGATCGCGCTGTTGCGGTCCTCCGCCGCTTCGTCGAGCCGGAGGTAGTCGTTGCGCGCCGACAGCCTGACCGGGGCGAGGTCGTACATGCCGCTGCACAAGAGCGCGCCCTTCACCAGGTCGCGCGGCAGGCCGTGGGTCGCCGGCCAGTCGGTCACCACCATCATGCCGCCGACATGGCCGCCCGAGGAGTGGCCGGCGATGTAGAGCCGGGCGGGGTCGGCGTTGAAGCTCGCGGCGTTCTCGTGGGACCAGGCGACGGCGTCGCGCGCCTGGCGGATCATCTCGTCCAGCGTGACCTTCGGACACAGGCCGAAATTCGCGGCCACGAAGGCGGCCCCCGCTTCGACGAAGGCCTCGGCCATGAAGCTCTCGTTCGCCTTGTCGGAACGGGTCCAGGCGCCGCCGTGCATGTAGACCGCGAGCGGCGAGCCGGGGGCGGCGGCCGGGAACACGTCGAGCCTCTCGTCCTCGCTTGGGCCGTAGGCCACGTCGATGCGGCAGTCGAGCTTTTCCCGCACGCGGGCCGACTCGGCCACGTCGACGGCGATGTAGTCGTCGGCGTCCGGCACCAGGGCGCGCTGGTTGTACTGCGAATCCAGCGCCTCCTGGTCGTAGTCGAGCCAGATTTTCGGGCCCGCCACCCGTCTACTCCGCCGCCTCGGCGGGCTTCTCGCCCACCGCGCCCGACGCCCAGACCGCCTCCAGCGCCTCGCCCTCGTAGCCCAGCACGTCGCGCAGGATCTCCTCGGTGTGCTCGCCGAGCAGCGGCGAGCGCACCACCTTCGCGGGGGAGTCGGAGAGCTTGACCGGGCAGCCGACGGTCAGGTACGGCCCGCGCGTCGGGTGCTCGACCTCGACGATGGTGCCGGTCTCCCTCAGGCTCGGCTCGTCGGCGATCTCCTTCATCGAGAGGATCGGCCCGACCGGGATGTCGAGCGGGTTGCAGATCTCCATCACCTCGAACTTGGTCCTGGTCTTCGTCCATTCCTCGATGGTGCCGAACACCTCGTCGAGCCGGGGGAGCCTAGCCCTGGGCGTCGCGTAGTCCGGGTGCTCCTTCCACTCGGGCCGGCCGATCAGGTCGCAGATCCGCTGCCACACCGCGGCCTGGGTGATGAAGTAGGTATAGGCGTTGTCGTCGGTCTCCCAGCCCTTGCACTTGAGAATCCGGCCCGGCTGGCCGCCGCCCGAATCGTTGGCCGCCCTGGGCACGGCGTCCTTGAACGGGATGTCCTGGCCGTATTGCGAGTACTCGGTGAGCGGGCCGGCGGCGAGGCGCTGCTGGTCGCGGAGCTTGACCCGGCAGAGATTGATCACCCCGTCCTGCATCGGCGCGAGGATGCGCTGGCCGCGCCCGCTGCGCTCGCGCTGGAACAGCGCGGTCACGATCCCGAGCGCGAGGTGGAGCCCGGTGCCGCTGTCGCCGATCTGCGCGCCGGTCACCATCGGCACGTTGTCGCGGAAGCCCGTGGTCGACGCCGCCCCGCCGGCGCATTGCGCGACGTTCTCGTAGACCTTGCACGCCTCGTAGGGGCCGGGGCCGAAGCCCTTGACCGAGGCCATGATCATGCGGGGGTTGAGCTCCCGCACCCGCTCCCAGCCGAAGCCGAGCCGGTCGATGGCGCCCGGCGCCAGGTTCTCGACCAGCACGTCGCAGGTCTTCACCAGCCGCTCCAGCACCTCCTTGCCGGCGGGGTTCTTGCCGTTGAGCTCGATCGAGCGCTTGTTGTGGTTGAGCATGGTGAAGTAGAGGCTGTCGGCGCCCGGCTTGTCGACCAGCTGGCCGCGCGTCGGATCGCCGGTGCCGGGGCGTTCCACCTTGATCACGTCCGCCCCGAACCAGGCCAGGAGCTGGGTGCAGGTCGGACCCGACTGGACGTGGGTGAAGTCGAGGATTCTTATCCCCTTGAGCGCTTCCATCGTTCGGTCCTCCGCGATCACTTGTACATGGTCTGGGCCTTGGTCCCCGGCGCGTACTCGTCGGGGTCGACCCAGACATTGACGACGGCGCATTTGCCGGTGGCGGCGATGGCCTCGCGGGCGCGCCGCAGCGCCGGGCCGATCTCGGCCGCCTCGCGCACCTCCTCGCCGTGGCCGCCGATCATGGTGCCGAAATGCGAGAACTCGACGTCGCCGAGCTTGTTGCCGACATTGCCGCGCTGGGCGCCGTATTTCGCCATCTGGCCGTAGCGGATCTGGTTCATCGCCGAGTTGTTGCCGACGATCGCGAGATAGGGCGCGCCGAAGCGCTGCGCGGTCTCCATGTCGAAGGCGGTCATGCCGAACGAGCCGTCGCCGTAGAGGCAGACCACCTCCTTGCCGGGATGGGCAAGCTTGGCCGCCATGGCGAAGCCGGTGCCGACGCCGAGCGAGCCGAGCGCGCCGGGGTCCATCCACTGCCCGGGATTCTTCGGGCGGACCGCCTGGGCGGAGATGGTGACGATGTCGCCGCCGTCGCCGATATAGATCGTGTCGTCCCCGAGAAACTCGTTGATCTCCCAGGCCAGGCGATAGGGGTGGATCGGGCTCGCATCGCTCAAAAACATCGGCATCAGCCGTTCGAGCTTCCTGGCCTCGATGCCGCGCAGCTTCTCCATCCACTCCCGTCGCTTGCTCCGCGCGCCCCTGTCGATCCGCCCGCTGGCGGCCTCGGCGACGGCCGTGAGGATGGCGCCCGGATCGCCGGCCAGCCCGAGCGAGATGTCGCGGTTCTTGCCGACGGTGGCGTAGCTCATGTCGATCTGCACCAGGGTCGCCGCCTCCGAGATCCGCCTGCCATAGCCCATGCGGAAGTCGAACGGCGTGCCGACGATCAGGATCACGTCGGCCTCCTTGAAGGCGTCCGACCGCGTGCGGTCGAAATGGTGCGGATCGCCCTCGGGCAGCATGCCGCGGCTCGCCCCGTTCATGTAGGCCGGGATGTCGAGCGCGCGGACGAATTCGGTCGCGGCCCGGTGGCTGCCCGACGCCCAGACCTGCTGGCCGAACAGCACGGCGGGGCGTTCGGAGGCGACCAGCATGTCGGCCAGGCGCTCGATGTCGGCCGGGTCGCCGATGGATTTCGTCGACATCCGGTAGCTGCCGGGCGCCGGGATGCGCGCGCGCTCCAGCGGGATCTCGGCGTCCAGGATGTCGCGCGGGATCTCCAGATAGGCCGGGCCGTAGGCGCCGCTGAAGCACTCGCGGGCGGCCATGGCCACCATGTCGGCGACGCGCTCGGTGGAGAACACGCCGGAGGCGAACTTGGTGATCGGCGCCATCATGTCGACATGCGGCAGGTCCTGCAGCGAGCCCATGCGGTGCTGGGTGAGCGAGCTCTGCCCGCCGATATGGAGGATCGGGCTCTCGGAGCGGAAGGCGGTGGCGACGCCGGTGACCGCGTTGGTGCAGCCGGGCCCCGCCGTGGTCACCACGCAGCCGAGCCTGCCGGTCTGGCGCGCGTAGCCGTCGGCGGCATGCGCCGCGGTCTGCTCGTGGCGCACGTCGACGATGCGGATGCCGGCATCGAGGCAGCCGTCGTAGATGTCGATGATGTGCCCGCCGCAGAGGGTGAAGATGGTGTCCACCCCCTCGTTCTTCAGCGCCCTTGCCACCAGGTGGCCGCCCGAGACGATGCTCGCGTCGCGGCTCTTCTCCGCCAGCGTGTCATGCGCCGTCGCCGACGGCTTGTCGATCACCGTGCTCACCTCAGCCTCCTTCGCTGCCTGAAAACTCGTCCCATTGCGCGGCCACGTGGTCGTGCAGCCCCATCGTGTGCGCCAGCACGCGCTCGCCGGCGAGCCCGGGGTCGCGGAGCGCGATCGCGTCCACGATGGCGCGGTGGTCGGCGACCGAGCGGACGGCGCGGTCGGCCTCGTGCATGGCGCGGCTCCTGACCGCCCGGACGTGGACGAACAGCCCGTCGGCGATGTCGCCCAGCATGGCGCAGTGCCCGGCCTCCAGGATCGCCTGGTGGAAGCGCATATTGGCCTCGGCATAGGCATCCACATGGGCGCGCGCGTCGTCGGTCTCGTAGGCGCCCGCGAGGCGGTCGAGCGCGGCGATCTCGCGGTCGGTCGCGAGCTCGGCGGCGCGCCTGGCCGCCATGCTCTCCAGCGCCGCCCAGACGGTGATCATCTCAAGGATCTCGCCCCGCGTCTTGCGGACGATGAACACGCCCTTCCTCGGCACGACCTCCACCAGCCCCTCCTGGGCGAGCCGGGCGAGGGCCTCGCGGACGGGCGTGCGGGAGATGCCGAGCTGGTCGGCGAGCGAGCGCTCGTCGAGCCGCAGGTCGGCCGCGGCATCGTAGATCCTGGCATCGAGGATCGCTTGGCGCAGCTCGCCATAGACGTGGTCGGCGAGGCTGAAGCTCCGCCCCACCTTCTCCAGCGTCACCGCGCCGGCGATGGTGTCGGTCTCGGCCATCCTGGGTCCCGGTCCAATTTCTGGTGTGTGGCATACCACATGCCAGATGCCAGGGGCAAGGGGGATTGGGCCGGGTCGGAATCGCATGCGCCCTTCTTGTCCGCTGCAATTCTAAGTGGCATGGTGCGAACGCCACGCGGGTTGAAGTTGAAAGGGGACGATGGCGATGCCGCAAAAGCGCGAAGAAGCAACGCCCGGCGCTCGAGAGGCGCCGCGACGGGTCCCGTTGCGAACCGGCCTCTCGCCGACCGTGGAGAGGATGTTCGGTGCGCTTGTAGAGCCCGACGAGGCCGGGGAAGACGCCTCCGCGGTGCCGGAAGGAAAGCGTGCGCCGTGCCCCGGCTCTTCGTGACCTCGATGCGCGGCTTCGGGGCGGAGAGTCGTTCAAGATACTGTTCGACGCCAACGTCCTGCTCGACGTTTTCCGGCAGAGGGAGAATGCCGTTCCCAAGATGCGTGACCGCAAACGTCCCATTGCGGAAGCAGAGCAATCTCGTACATGCGGAGAACAGCGATGAAGCGGACGAAAAAGGACATCTTGGCCGAAGTGAAGGCGCTGGCCGTCGAATATCATGAACTTACGGGCAAGCCCTTGGGCGTGACCGGTGAAATCGGCGAATTCGAAGCAGCCGAGATAATGGGGCTGACCGTACCGGGCTCGAAGGCCCGGAATGAGCGAGGCCAGATGGGCGTGCCACAGTTCAAGGCGATAGCGGAGAAGGTATGGCCCGACTGACTGCACTCATTGCTCTTGGCGGCCGGCTCCGCTTGAACGTGATCGTGGCCTGACAACTCAGAGTGAGGCTATTGCGTTCAAAAATGTACGCATCTATAGTCGGGCAGGCAGCGGCGCCCGCGCACAGTATGGCGGCATGAACGGTCGAGAGTTCATAGTTCGGGTTCGCAAATGGGCGAGGAGCCGGAATCTGGAGGTTCGCTTCATGGCTTCCGAAGGTCGCGGTTCGCACGGAACGCTTTACGCGGGCACTCGCAAGACGACCGTCAAGGACCGCGGGAAAGAGATCGGCAAGGGTCTGCTCGCCAAGATGCTCGCCGACCTCGGGATCGACAGGGACGACTTCTGAAGGAGGCCGAACCCATGCCCGACACCTACAGCTACCCCGCCGAGCTCGAACGCGACGAGGACGGGCGCCATGTCGTCACCTTCCCCGATTTCGGCTGGGGGGCGACGGACGGCGCGACCCGCGGCGAGGCGCTGGAGGAGGCGAGCGACCTGCTGCGCGAGCTGATCGCCGCCACGATCCGCGAGGGCGAGGCCCTGCCCCGGCCCTCACGCGCGGACGAACGCCGCCCTCTGGTCGTCCCGCCGCTGCAAATCGCCCTCAAGGCGGCGTTCTACGAGGCCTGGCGCGAGGCCGGCATTTCGCAGCGCCGCCTCGCCCGCGACCTCGGCATCGCCGAGAGCGAGGTCCGCCGCATGCTGAACCCGGACCACGGCACCAAGGCCGCGGCCATCGACCGCGCATTGCGGCGGCTGGGGAAGCGGGTGACGGTGAGCGTGGCCGCCTGAGCGGGCGGCCCCCTCGTCATGGCCGGACTTGTTCCGGCCATCCACGCGGCCTCTCCGCCCGCACGACTGGCCGATGGGACGGATGGCGGCGCCCATGGATGCCCGGAACAAGTCCGGGCATGACGTGGCTGGCGGGAACCGCCACGCCCTTGGCCCGGCCGTCCCTACGGCACGAGGCGTAGGCTCCTCCCCGAAAAGCTCCGCTACGCCGGGCGTAAAACAGACCGCGTGCAAATCGGCGATTACCATTGACCGGGAGACATCGCACCATGCGCGAACCCATCCATCCGGGCGAGACGCTGCGCGAGGATCTGGAGGCGCTGGGCATGAGCGCGTCGGAGCTCGCGCGCCGCATTGAGGTCCCGGTTAACCGCATCACCCAGATCCTCAACGGGCGCCGCGCGGTGACCGGCGACACGGCGCTCAGGCTCGGACGCTTCTTCGGGACGTCCGGAGAATTCTGGCTCAACCTCCAGAAGCTCTACGAGCTGCGCCGCGCCGAGCGGGAGAGCGGCGCGGCGATCGCCCGCCTGGTTCCGCTGGACGGCGGCGACCGGAAGCGGGAAGCCGGCTGACCCGCCGAAGCCGCTCCTCCAACTTGCGGGGCCGGATCTTGCCCCGGCCGGTCCGCCGAAGCGATTCGCTTCTCTTTCTCACGATCTTGTTACAGTACCAAAAATCCTTATGCGCGCCGCGTCGCCGCGCCCGCGCTGCCGCCGTTCCCTGGGAGGTGACCAGGATGAAGTCCGCACGATTGCCGCCCCGCGTACCCACGCTCCTCCTCCCCACCCTGCTCGCGCTCGCCGCCGTCCTCGCCGAGCCCCGCCCCGCGCTGGCGCAGACCGAGCCCTGCCCCCGCCCCGCCGGCGCCACGCCGGTCGCGCCCCCGGCGGTGACGGCGGCGGAGGTGGAGAGCGGCGCCGGTGCGCTCAGGGACTTCGCGCTCGCCGCGCGGGAGCGGTCGCGGGAGCACGCCCGGCAGGCGACGACCACCGAGCAGGGGCTCTATATCGCCTGCCTGATACGCCAGGAGGACGGGATCTGGCGGTCCGGCTCGACCTACCTGGTGAGCCTGACGCCCGACGGCAGGGTGTTCATCCACGCGAGGGACATGGCGCTCTCGGGCGGGCTGCTGAACCCCCTCGTCTACGCGCAGATCCTGGCCGCGCTCGGCGTCCCCCAAAGCGCTCTGGCGGGCCTCGCGTCCCCCGATCCCGCTACGCGCGCCGGCGCCTTCGCCACGCTCATGGCGACACTGTCGGCGGAGCCCGACGCCGCGTTCGACGCGACCGCCATCGCCCCCGGCGCGTCGGGCTACGCCAGCGTCTATGTCTCGCCCGAGTTCCAGGCGCCGATCGTGCTGCTCGCCGGGTTCGATCTCGCGGCCTCCCATTTGGCCGCGGAGGAGATCGACCACGGCGAGCCTACCGTCACCGCGCGCGACGTGGTGGACCGCGAGACCCTGAAGGCGTTCGTCACCCAGGCGGGAAGCTGGTTTCTCGACATCCAGCGGAGCGGCGACCCGGCCGCCGCGTCGCGGGCCAGGATCGCGCTGCGCGATCCGAACGGGCCGTGGCGGCACGGCTCGGTCTATCTCTACGTGCTGGACACCGCCAACGACATCATCCTGTTCCACGCGACGGAGCCGGACCGGTTCGAGTACCGGCCGCTGAGACCGACCCTGCGCGACGCGGTGACCGGCGCGTTCATCCTGCCGCAGGTCCTGGCGGCGGCGAGGAGCGGCCCCGAGGGCGGCTTCGTCGAGTATCACTACGACGATCCCGCCGACCACAGCGACAGCGCCGACATCCCCAAGACCGGCTATGCCCGCGAGTTCACCGGCACGGTCGCGGGACGCAAGCTCGACTTCATCGTCGTCTCGGGGTTCTACGGCAGCCCCGGCACCGGCACCGGCACCGGCACCGGCCCGCCGGCGGGCGCCGATGCGAACCGGGCGGTCGCGGCCGTGCTGCCGCAGATCGTGCGGGCGATGACGGCGGGTACGGTCGATGCGATAGCGGCGCGCATCGAGCAGGCGGGCTCGGGCGCGCCGCCCGAAGCGGAGGCGAGGATCGGCGGCGCGTCCACGCTGCCGGGCGCGCTGCTGGCGAACCGCGGGGCGCTGGAGGCGGGCGGCTTCGTCCGGCGCGTCTGCTGCCGGGCTCGTCCTTCGCCCTGCCGCTCTCGGGCGGCGAGGGCGGCCCGCTCGGCAACCTGACGCTCTGGGGCGGCGGGGACTACCGCGAGCTCTCCGGCGGGAGCCGGCGGAGCGTGCGCTACGACGGCGACGTGACCGGCGCCCATCTCGGGCTCGACGCCAGGCTGGGCGGGGGGCTGCTGGCCGGCGTGTCGGTCGGCCACGCGCGGGGCGCGGTCGACTACCGGGACGGCGCGGCGGCCGGCGAGCTCACCTCGACGGTGACTGGCATCGCCCCCTATGCCGGCTGGCGGTCGGCCGGCGGGCTGAGCCTCTGGGCCGCCGCCGGCTATGGCTGGGGCGAGGTCGAGATCGACGGCGGGGCGGGCGCGGAGACCGGCGATCTGACGCAGCAGATGGCGGCGGCGGGCGCGAGCGGGAGGCTGCTCGCCAGCACGAGGCTGTCGGAGGGCGGCACGACCAGCATCAGGCTCAAGGGCGAGGCCGCCTACACCAGGGCCGAGCTCGACGGGTCGGGGAGTCTCGCCAGCGCGACGCTCGACGCCAGCCGGCTGCGGCTCGCGATCGAGGGCAGCCACGCCCAGCGTCTCGCCTCGGGGGCGTCGTTCACCCCGTCGGTCGAGATCGGCCTGCGCAGCGACGGCGGCGACGGCGAGACCGGCGGCGGCGTCGAGACCGGGGGCGGGATGCGTTACGCCGACCCGGCATCGGGGCTCGCCGCCGAGCTCCGCGGCCGCACTTTGCTGGTCCATGGCGGCGACTACGAGGAGTGGGGCGTGGCCGGCTCGCTCAGCTTCGATCCCGGCGCGGCGGGGCGTGGGCTCGCCATCGGCGTCGCGCCGGGCTGGGGCCGGACGGCAAGCGGCGCGAGGCGGCTGTGGGAGGCCGGAATCGCGCCGGGCGCCGTCGCCCCGGGC
>JAPPGP010000021.1 GCA_028821395.1 Defluviicoccus sp. | reverse complement strand
GACGGTAGCACGAGCCCTTCTTATGATAAAGAACTTATGAGACGGAACACTAGCCAATGGCGTCTCCACATCGACCTGAAACCGCACTCTCCAGGTGTGGGGACTCCTCGGCAGCCGACGCGTTCGCGGCCTGAAGCAATGCCTCGCAGCGTCTGCGCTGGCCTCTTGCCCAGCAATTTATCTTGCTATATCAACGCACTAAGGCGTTTCGGGCCGCGATTTCAACCAAATGCCGGTCTCGGCCGAAACGCATCCCGTGGCAAGCATTGTGTTGCCTTTTCTGGGTAGGTCAATGATGCTGACCATTGTTCCATGTGAAACTTAGGCCGGCTAGCGGCCGCGATATTCCGCCGGGCGCTTCTCGCGGAAGGCGCGGATCCCCTCCTTGTGGTCCTCCGTGCGGATCAGCACCGACTGGCCGATGCGCTCGAGGATGCGCCCCGACGCGGAGTCGATCGAGTCGCAGGTGTTCATGATCGTCTTGGCGAGCCCCATGGCGAGCGG
Source organism: Defluviicoccus sp. (assembly GCA_028821395.1). Taxonomy (GTDB): domain Bacteria; phylum Pseudomonadota; class Alphaproteobacteria; order MPNO01; family MPNO01; genus MPNO01. The sequence continues at coordinate 14,868 of JAPPGP010000021.1, read as the reverse complement.
CGCCTTGCCGGCCAGGCTGCGGGCGAGCGCCATCGCCGCGTCCCTGAGCTCGGCGGCCGGGACGACGCGGGTCACCAGCCCGATGCGGAGCGCCTGCTCGGCGTCGATGAACGTGCCGGCCAGCACCAGCTCCTTGGCCCAGCCGGGGCCGATCAGGTTGACCAGCCGCGAGCAGCCGCCCGAGCCCGGGATCAGGTTGATGTTGGCCTCGGTGAAGCCGAAGCGCGCGTCCTCGGCGGCGATGCGGAAATCGCAGGACATTGCGAGCTCGAGCCCGCCGCAGGCGCACACCCCCTGGGCGGCGCAGATGACGGGTATCTCGATGCGCTCCAGCAGGTCGAAGAAGTCGTGCACCCAGCGGTACTCGACGCGGAAGCGCTCGGTCGGCCAGTCGTTCTCGAACCAGCTCACATCGGCGCCGGCGCAGAACGCGCGCTCGCCGTCGGCGTCGATCATGATCGCCCGGATCGCCGAGTTCGCCTCGATCCGCCTGGTCAGCCACAGGAACTCGGCCCGCATGTCGTCGTTGAAGGCGTTGAGGCGCTCGGGCCGGGCGAGCGTGACGGTCATGATCCCGTCCCCGTCGATGGCCACCCTGAGCGCCTTGAAGTCGTGGCCCTCGATGATCTCGTTCCCCTCGTCGATCACTGGATGCTCCTCATCGTTGCGTCCGGCCGCGCAGCAGCGCGCGGACCCGTTCCGGGGCGATCGGCGTGCGGTCGATCGCGCCCTCGATCCCGATCGCCTCGTCGACCGCGCTGGCGATCGCCGCCGCGACCCCGTTGATGCCGCCCTCGCCGCCGCCCTTGATGCCGAGCGGGTTGCGCGGGCTCGGCGCGTCCTCGGTGACCAGGCAGGCGATGGCGGGGACCTCGGCGACGGTCGGCAGCTTGTAGTCGGCAAGCGTGACGGCGAGCGGCTGGCCGGCCGCGTCATACACGAAGGCCTCGTGGAGCGCACCCCCGATCCCCTGGACGCAGCCGCCGACCAGCTGCCCCTCCAGCATGGCCGGGTTGACCGCGCGGCCCACGTCATAGGCGATCAGAAACCTCTCCACCGTCACGTCCCCGGTGCCGGGATCGACGCGGACCACCGCGATATGTGCGCCGTAGGGAAAGGTGCATTGCGCAGTCTCATAAAATGCCTCGGCGGCGAGCGCGTCGCTTCCCCGGGCGCGCACGATCCCGCCGAGCGGGATCGACGGGCCGCCCTCGCCCGCCCTCACCACCCCGTCCCGGATCGCGAGCCGTTCCGCCGGCGTCTGCAACAGCTCGGCGGCGGCGGCGAGCGCCTTCTCGCGCACCGCCAGCGCGGTCGCGTGCACCGCGCTCCCGGTCAGCACCGTCGCGCGCGCGGCATGCGCGCCGATGCCGTAGGGGATGCGGTCGGTCTGGCCGTGCACCACGGCGACGCGGCGGTAGTCGACGCCGAGCGCGGCGGCGCAGATCTGCGCCATCGCGGTCTCGAACCCCTGCCCGACCGAGGCGCCGCCGGTAACCACCTCGATGCCGCCCGCGGCGTCGACGGCGATCCTGGCGCCGTCGGACGGCCCGCGCCCGCTCTCCTCCAGGAAGGTCGCGACGCCTGCCCCCACCAGCTCCCCCGCCTGGCGGCGCCGCGCCAGATCGGCACGCAGATCGTCCCAGCCCACCGCATCGAGCGCCTTTTGCAGCAGCAGCTCATAGTCGCCGCTGTCGAGCGCCAGCGTCTCGGCGTAGGGTTCGTCATAGGCGATCGTGCAGGGGAGGTCGGCGGCGGGGATCAGGTTGCGCCGTCGGATCTCGACCCGGTCGATGCCGAGCCGGTCGGCCGCAGCGTCCATCAGCCGCTCGCGCACGAAGCTCGATTCGAACCGCCCCGGCGCGCGGTAGGTCGCGGCCGGCGCCTTGTTGGTCAGCCGGACATGGCAGGAGGCGCGGAACGCCGGCACGCGGTAGAGCCCCGGCAGCGAGCACATCGTGCGGTTGGGCACGCTCACCCCGTGGGTCCTGAGATAGGCCCCCTGGTCGTGCCAGATCTCGTCCTCCAGCGCGAGGATGCGGCCGTCCTCATCGACCGCGAGCCGCGCGAGGTGGCGCTGCTCGCGACCCTGGTTGGCCGCCGTCAGATGCTCCTGGCGGTCCTCGATCCACTTGACCGGAGAACCCAAGCGCTTGGCCGCGAGCAGCACCAGCACGTCCTCCGGGTAGAGCTCGCCTCGGATCCCGAACCCGCCGCCGACATGGCTCTCGTAGAGATGGATCCGCTCAGGCGCGAGCCCCAGCATGCGGGTCAGCGTCTCCTTGTTGCGGTGCGGAACCTTGGCCGCGCCGTGGAGCGCGAGGCGGTCGCGCGCTTCGTCGTAGACCCCGATCGCCCCCCTGGTCTCCATCGGGACGCCCGAATGCCGCCCGGTCGCGAGATCGAGCGAGACCACCGCGTGGGCCCTGGCGAACCCGGAAGCCGCGTCGCCGAACGTATGGGTGAGCAGCACCGCCTCGGTGCCGAGCCCGGGGGCGAACTCGCCCTCCTCGGCGTCCGCCGCGACGATCGCGGGCAGCGGCTCGAGATCGAGCCCGACCAGCTCCGCCGCGTCCTCGGCGATATAGGGCGTCTCGGCGAACACCGCCGCCACCGGCTCGCCGACATAGCGCACCCGGTCCCGCGCCAGCACGTGCTGGCGATAGGGCTTGAGCGCCGCCACCTGGCGGTCGGCGCGGAAGTCGATCGGCGGGATGCCGGCGATGTCGGCGGCGGACCACACCGCGCGCACCCCGGCCACGGCGAGCGCCGCTTCGGCATCGACGCCCAGAAGCTCGGCATGGGCGTGCGGCGAGCGCACGACCCGCATGTGGAGCTGGCCCGGGAAGTCGATGTCGGCGGCGTAGCGCCCGCGCCCGGTGACCAGCGGGCGGTCTTCGATCCGCGCGAGCGGCTTGCCGAGCGGGTCTCCGGCGCCGGTCACGGGGGCTCCGGCCCTAAACCTGCCCCAGCGGGTCGAGCCCGAGCAGCGCCTTGCCGGCGTTCTCGAAATTGGACGGCGCGGCCTGGACCTGCTGCGCCACGGTGTTCATGTCGCGGAACCGCCGCTCGAACGGATTCTTGGCATGGATCGCCGTGGCTCCCGCCCGGTGATAGGCCATCGCCACCACCTCGCGGGCGCGGGCCGATGCGTAGGCGCAGGCGATGCGAAGCCGCGCCCGGCGGTCGAGGTCGAGCGCATCGCCGCGCCCAAGCGTGTGCCAGGCCTCGTCCGCCATCTCCAGCATGAAGGCCCGCGAGGCGCCGAGATGCCCTTCCGCCAGCGCGACGTCAGCCTGCACCGCGGTGCTCTCGCGCATCGCACCGGTGGAGTAGCTCGCGGTCTTGGCGGCGGCGAGCGCGACGAAGTCGTCGAGCGCCGCCCGCGCGATGCCGAGCGCGACGCCGGCGAAGGCGATGCCGTAGAAGGCGGTGAGCGCGATCCGGTAGAGCGGGCCGTCCTCGCGCCGGTCGGGCGCGTGGTCGCGCAGGAAGCTGCGGCCCTCCGGCACGAACAGATCGTCGACCGCGTAGTCGTCGCTGCCGGTCCCCCTCAGCCCCATCGTGTCCCACACCGGCTCGACCGTGGCGGATTGGGCCGGGAACAGGAAGGTGCGGATGCACGGGCGGCCCTCGGCGTTGAGCAGCTGCGTCCCGTCCGGCCCGGTCTCGAAGTAGTGCGCGCCCAGCCAGCTCGCGTTGCGGATCCCGCTGGCATAGGACCAGCGCCCGCCGAGCCGCCAGCCGCCGTCCGCCGGCACCGCGCGCGAGGCCTTGTTGACCGGCCCCCAGGCGCACACCGCATCGGGCGCGCCGAAGATCTCGCGCGCGACGTCCGGTGCGAGAAACGCGGCGGAGAGCGAGCAGCCGAGCGCCTGGCCGAGACACCAGGCGGTGCTCGCATCCGCCGCGGCGACGGTCTCGACGACACCGACCAGCTCCGCCGGCGACGCCTCGCCGCCGCCCATCGAGCGCGGCAGGCAGAGCCGGTAGAGCTCTGCCCCGTGCATCGCCGCCATGACGGTATCCGTCACCCTGCCGCCGCGCTCGGTGCGGTCGGACTCGGCGGCGATCGCGGGCGCCACGCCTCGGGCGCGCGCGACCCAGTCGACCGCGCGCGGCTTCAGCGGCTCGGGGGTCGCCAAGCTAGCCGTCCTGAGCGAGACGTTTGCATGGTCTCGTGCCGTTTTCCCATGTGGTCATGGCCGGCCTTGTTCCAATGCTGTCCGGTCTGGACTTTCGACGCGGTCCGCGCCCGGTCCTCCCCGCTCCTCCATCGCCACCGCCACCCCGTCGTGGCCGGCCCCCGGACTTGATCCGGGGGCCGGGCATGACGGGGGGATGGGACCGGTGTCGGAAGGCATGCGACTTCGGAGTCGGGCCACGAGGAATCCCGCCGGTCTCAGCCATCCTCGCGGTCGAGCCTGAGCGACAGCGAGTTGATGCAGTAGCGCTGCCCGGTCGGCATCGGCCCGTCGGGAAAGACGTGGCCGAGATGAGCGTCGCAGCGCGCGCAATGCACCTCGGTGCGGACCATGAACAGGCTGCGGTCGGTGGTGGTGCCGACCGCGCCGGAATCGTGCGGCTGGTAGAAGCTGGGCCAGCCGGTGCCCGAGTTGAACTTGGTCTTCGACTCGAACAGCTTCTGCCCGCAGCAGACGCAGACATAGATGCCCGCGTCCTTGCAGCCGTCGTATTCGCCCGAGAACGGCCGCTCGGTGGCGTGCTGGCGGGTGACGGCGTATTGCTCGGGCGTGAGCTGGGCCTGCCACTCCTCGTCGGTCTTCTCGACCTTGCCGGCCTTCGTCTCGGTTGCCATCGGCTCAGCCTCCTCCGTACAGGCGTTCCAGCACGTCGCCGAACGCGCGCAGCGCATCCGCCCCGGCGCCTGCATAGCTGGAGCCGTGCATGCAGGCGAGGGTCTCCGGTTCGAGCCCGGCGAGGCGTTCGAGGATCGGCCTGGTCTCGCGCGTCCAGGGGACCGAATGCGACATCGGCCCCTCGGCCTGGGTCGAGTTGTAGGCGTCGGTGCGGCCGACGATGTCGCCCTCGTAGAGCGGCTCGACATCGCCGTTATGGCCGAACAGATCGGAGCAGAACAGCGTTCTCGTGGTCTCGTCGAACAGCAGGCTCGCATCCCATCCGTGCGGCACGTGCTTGGTCTCGACGACGCGGAAGCGGTGGCTCCCGGTCTCGATCCGCTCGTCCTCGCCGAGCACGCGCGGCGGGCGGATCGCGAAATCGCCGACCGAGGTCCGGGCGCCGACGAAGCTGCACACCGCCTCGGCGTCGGGCGCCAGCGCGAGCCAGTCGTTGAGCGTCGCGCACTCGTCGGCCTCGAAATGGCTGAACCCGATCCAGCGAATGGTCGCGGGGTCGAGGACGGTGGCGGCGGCCTCGCGGATCTCGTCGAAGAAGCTGCGCAGATTGGTGTGGTAGAGCAGCGGCTCGGCGTCGCGCACCAGGAAGCTGTTGAACTGGAAGTTCGCCGGCGCATGGAACGCCGACAGCCGGAACACATCGGGCGCGATCTCGGTGACCTGGGCCATGGCGCGTCAACTCCGGCCGGGGGGGCTCATCCCCGGCTCCCCGGTGGGAACCGCGACGAGTCTAGAGGATTTGTCCCGGGGCGGGAATGGCGGGGCCCGGGTGCAGCGCGCCGGCTCGAACGATGCGGAGAACCGGTCCATAGTTGCCGCCTCGACCGCGCCGCCAGCGGAAACCGGGAATAGGGAGTCGCCTCCGATGGACTACGAGAACGTGCTGACCGAAATGGATGGCGGGCTGCTGATCGTCACCCTGCACTGGCCGGAGCGCCACAACGCGCTCGATCACCGGATGCGGGTCGACCTGCTGGACTGCGTCCGCCGCGCCGAGACCGACGAGGCGGTCAGGGCCATCGTGATCACCGGACACGGCGAGAGATCGTTCAGCGCGGGCGCCAACATTCCCGAGCTGGCGCAGCGGACGCTGGTATCGGAGATGGGCCCTTCGGCGACGCTGAGAAAGGACCTGCCGACGGCGCTGGAACGCCTGGGCAAGCCGAGTGTCGCGGCGATCAACGGCTACTGCTTCGGCGCCGGGCTGGAGCTCGCCATGGGGTGCACGATCCGCATCGCCTCCGAAAACGCCCTGCTCGGCCAGCCGGAGATCGCGCTGGGGCAGATCCCGGGCAGCGGCGGGACTCAGCGCCTCTACCGGTTCGTCGGTCTCGGCTGGGCCATGCAGATGGTGCTGACCGGGCAACGCATCGACGCCGGGACCGCGGCTTCCATCGGCCTGGTCACCGAGGTTCTGCCGCAGGCCGGCCTGCTGGACCGGGCGAAGGAGCTGGCGCGCGACATGGGCTCCCGGGCCCCGGTGGCCTTCGTAGCCGGACGCGACGCGGTGCTGCGCTCGACGGAGACCGATCTGCTCACCGGCATCGACTACGAGCGCAAGCTCTATGCCATCTGCATGGGCACCGAGGACGCCCGCGAAGCCATGCGGGCCTTCGCCGAGAAGCGCGCGCCGGAATACAAGGGAAGATGAGGCGTCCTTCGATCCGGCGACCGGACGGTTCTTCCACGCGAAGAGCCCGACCGCGCCGAGGCCGATGTGCCGATCCACCGCACGACGGTGGCGATCGACACGCCGATCGAACGCAGCGGTGCAAGGACCGCGTTGCCAGTCACGCCGGAAAGACGCCGATCCCGGCACCCGGGTCGCACCTTCGCCCGACGCGGTATCGGGTCCATCCGAACCGAAGCGGCGCGCCTCCTACCATCCGCCCGTTTCCAGCCACTCCTCGAGGAGCTCCATCTTCTCCAGGCCGAAGAAGGGCTCGCCGTCGACGATGAAGAACGGCGAGCCGAACACGCCCGCCTCCAGCGACTCCTCGACCGCCGCGCGCAGCAGGCGAGCCGCCTCGCCGCTGTCGAAACCGGCGTCGAGCGCCGCCCTGTCCACGCCTTCCGACGCGGCGATGGCCGTCACCCTCTCCGGCGCGCCGATATCCACCCCCTCCTGCCAATGGGCGCGCAGCAGCCTTCGCGCCACCGGCTTCGCGCGTTCGGGGTCGTGGCGGCGCAGCCAGTGGAAGGCGCGCCCGGCGGCGAGCGGGCGGGGCTGCACGCGCCCGGGTCCCAGCGGCGGCGACAGCGCGATCCCGTGCCGGCGGCAATAGCGCTCCGCATCGCGCAGCGCGTAGGGGCCCTTGAGCGGCGTCTCCGGGATCGGCTTCAGGCCCATCACCTTGAGCACCGAGATGCCGGTCAGCATCGAGCGCCACTCCGCCGCGCGCCCGTACTTCGCGGCGAGCGCGTCGATCCGCAGGCTCGCCAGAAATCCGAACGGCGAGATGAAATCGAAATAGAAGAAAACCGGTTCAGGCTTCGGCCCGGCGGTCATCGCATCGGCGCCTCTCGTCATCCGCGGGGCACGGTAGCTGGCATGCGCCGCGAGCGTAAGCCGTGTCGACCCGCGCGCAGCCGGAGATCGGCTCCCGTCGACCGGAGCCGGGGCGGGCGACGACAACCCCGCGGCCCGGCTCGCAGGGTTGGGATGCGCCCGGTTCGGGCATCCAAACGGGCGAATGCCGCTGTCTCGAGCAACCGAGGCAATCGTCCCGCCCGTCTTCTACCCGACCCCGCGATGCTCTATATGGTTGTTCTTTTGGGCACCGCCCCGACCGGCTCCGGGGGCGGCGGCTCTTCCCGGAGGAAACCCGTGGAGGTGAGACCCCTTGTCTGCGTTGCCGACCGAGCAGGGACTCTACGACCCGCGCAACGAGCATGACAGCTGCGGCGTCGGCTTTGTCGTCGATATTCGGAACCGCAAGTCCCATCGCATCGTCCGACAGGGCCTCGAAATCCTGCTCAACCTGGACCACCGGGGCGCGGTCGGCGCCGATCCGCTGGCCGGGGACGGCTCCGGCATCCTGCTGCAAAAGCCCGATGCGCTGTTCCGCGCCGTCGCGCCGGAGGCCGGCATCGACCTGCCGGACGAGCCCGACTATGCGGTCGGCTCGGTCTTCCTGCCGCGGTCCGAACGGGCGCGCCTCGCCTGCGAGTCGCTGGTCGAGCGCATCGTGCGCGAGGAAGGCCAGCATGTCGCCGGCTGGCGCACGGTCCCGGTCGCGAGCGCGATCCTGGGGCCGACGGTGGCGAGCACGGAGCCGGCGGTGCGCCAGATCTTCGTTGGACGCGGCAGCGGCACCGAAGCGGGCGACGACTTCGAGCGCAAGCTCTTCGTCATCCGCAAGCGGATCGAGAACGGGGCGGCGGCCGAGCACACGCCCGGCCTCGACGATTTCTACATCGCCTCGCTCTCCTGCCGTACCGTCGTCTACAAGGGCATGCTGCTCGCGCCGCAGCTGGGCGACTACTACCTCGACCTTCGGGACGAACGGATGGCGTCCGCGCTGGCGCTCGTGCACCAGCGGTTCTCGACCAACACCTTCCCCTCCTGGCGGCTGGCGCATCCCTACCGGATGATCTGCCACAACGGCGAGATCAACACGGTGCGCGGCAATTACAACTGGATGGCGGCGCGCCGCCACGCGACCAGCTCGAAGCTGTTCGGCGAGGATCTGGAGAAGCTCTGGCCGCTGATCCCGCCCGGACAGTCGGACACCGCCTGCTTCGACAACGCGCTGGAGCTGCTCGTCCGGGGCGGCTACTCGCTCGCCCACGCGATGATGCTGCTGATCCCCGAGGCGTGGGCCGGCAATCCTCTGATGGACCCGGAACGGCGCGCCTTCTACGAGTATCACGCGGCCCTGATGGAGCCGTGGGACGGGCCGGCGGCGGTGGCCTTCACCGACGGCCGGCAGATCGGCGCCACGCTCGACCGCAACGGCCTGCGCCCGGCGCGCTACCTGGTGACCACCGACGATCTCGTGGTGATGGCCTCCGAGGTGGGCGTGCTCGACATCCCGCCGGAGCGAATCGCCCGGCAATGGCGGTTGCAGCCCGGCAAGATGTTCCTGATCGACCTGGAAGAGCGCCGCATCGTCGACGACGGCGAGCTCAAGACCGAGCTCGCGCGCTCGCACCCCTATGGCCGGTGGCTCGCCAGCACCGCATTCCGGCTCGACGAGCTGGAAGCGCCGCCCCCGGCGGCGAGCAACCGGCCCCAGGCGGGCGAGCTGCTCGACCGCCAGCAGGCCTTCGGGTACACCAAGGAGGATCTCGAGGTCTTCCTGCGGCCGATGGGGGAGCACGGCGACGACCCCGTCGGGTCGATGGGCACCGACACGCCGCTCTCCGTCCTCTCCGAACGCCCGAAGCTGCTCTACACCTATTTCAAGCAGCTGTTCGCCCAGGTGACCAACCCGCCGATCGACTCGATCCGGGAGGAGCTGGTGATGTCGCTGGTCTCGATGGTGGGACCGCGGCCCAACCTGCTCGACCTCGACAGCGGCGGCACGCATCGCCGGCTCGAAGTGTCGCAACCGATCCTGACCGACGGCGACCTGCACAAGATCCGCCACGTCGCCGAGCTGGTCGGCGGGGCGTTCGTCACCGAGACGCTGGACGCCACATGGGAGGCCGCCGAGGGCGCGGATGGCATGGGTCGCGCCGTCGAGCGGCTGTGCGACGAAGCGAGCCGGGCGGTCGAGCAGGGCTTTAACATCCTCATCCTTTCGGACCGCGGGATCGGGCCGGACCGGATCGCCCTGCCGGCGTTGCTGGCCTGCTCGGCGGTGCATCACCGCCTGATCCGCGAGGGCTCGCGCACCGAGGTCGGCCTGGTGCTGGAGACCGGCGAGGCCCGCGAGGTGCATCACTTCTGCGTGCTCGCGGGCTACGGGGCGGAGGCGGTCAACCCCTATCTCGCCTTCGAGACGCTGGATGCGCTGCACGAGGACGGCGCCTTCCCCGCGGACGAGACAAGCGAGCAGGTCCATCGGGGCTACATAAGGGCGGTCAGCAAGGGCTTGCTCAAGGTCATGTCCAAGATGGGCATCTCGACCTACCAATCCTATTGCGGCGCGCAGATCTTCGATGCGGTCGGCCTCTCGAGCGAGCTCGTCGAGCGCTATTTCACCGGCACCGCCACCACCGTGGAAGGCGCTTCGCTCGCCGAGATCGCGGCCGAGACGGTGGCCCGCCACCGCGCCGCCTGGGGCGACGCGCCGATCTACCGCGACATGCTCGATGTCGGCGGCGAATACACCTATCGGCTGCGCGGCGAACGCCACCAGTGGGAGCCGGACACGGTCGCCAAGCTCCAGCACGCCTCGCGCGCCAACGACGCGGCGAGCTACGAGGAATACGCCGCCATCCTCAACGAGCAGAGCCGCAGGCTGATGACGCTGCGCGGCCTGTTCGAGCTCCGCGAGGACGGAAACGGGGTGAAGCTGGAGGAGGTCGAGCCCGCCTCGGAGATCGTCAAGCGCTTCGCGACCGGCGCGATGTCCTTCGGCTCGATCTCGCGCGAGGCGCATACCACGCTGGCGATCGCCATGAACCGCATCGGCGGCAAGTCCAACACCGGCGAAGGCGGCGAGGAGTCCGACCGCTTCGCGCCGACGGCCAATGGCGACAACATGCGCTCGGCGATCAAGCAGGTCGCCTCCGGGCGCTTCGGGGTGACGACCGAGTACCTCGTCAACTCCGACGACATCCAGATCAAGATGGCGCAGGGCGCCAAGCCCGGCGAGGGCGGCCAGCTTCCCGGCCACAAGGTGGACCGCAACATCGCGCGGGTGCGGCACTCGACGCCGGGCGTCGGCCTGATCTCGCCGCCGCCGCATCATGACATCTATTCGATCGAGGACCTGGCCCAGCTGATCCACGACCTGAAGAACGTGAACCCGGCGGCGCGGATCAGCGTGAAGCTGGTCTCGGAGGTCGGCGTCGGCACGGTCGCCGCCGGCGTCTCCAAGGCGAAGGCCGACCACGTCACGATCTCGGGGTTCGAGGGCGGCACCGGAGCCTCGCCGGTCACCTCGCTCACCCATGCCGGCTCGCCCTGGGAGATCGGCCTCTCCGAGACGCACCAGACCCTCGTGCTCAACGATTTGCGTACCCGCATCGCCGTTCAGGTGGATGGCGGGCTGCGCACCGGGCGCGACGTCGCCATCGGCGCGCTGCTCGGCGCGGACGAGTTCGGCTTCTCCACCGCGCCCCTGGTCGCCATCGGCTGCATCATGATGCGCAAGTGCCACCTGAACACCTGCCCGGTCGGCATCGCCACCCAGGACGAGGGGCTCCGGCGGCGCTTCGCCGGCACGCCGGAGCATGTGATCAACTACTTCTTCCTGGTGGCGGAGGAGGTGCGGCGGATCATGGCGCGGCTCGGCTTCCGGCGCTTCGACGAGATGATCGGCCGCTCCGACCGGCTCGACATGCGCCGCGCGGAAGACCACTGGAAGGCGCATGGCGTGGATCTCAAGCGGCTGCTGTTCAAGCCGGAGATCGGGCCCGGCGTCGATATCCACAACTCAGAGGCGCAGGACCACGGTCTCGACCGCGCGCTCGACAACCGCCTGATCGCCGAAGCCGCGCCGGCGCTGCAACAGGGCCGTCCGGTGAAGCTCCGCGTAGAGGTGCGCAATGTGAACCGCACGGTCGGCGCCATGCTGGCGGGCGAGGTCGCCAGGCGGCGCGGCCATGCGGGGCTCGCCGAGGACAGCATCGTCATCGAGGCGAAGGGGGTCGGCGGGCAGAGCTTCGGCGCCTGGGCCACGCGCGGCATGGCGATCCATCTCGAGGGCGTCGCCAACGACTATGTCGGGAAGGGCCTCTCCGGCGGCCGGCTGGTCATCTACCCGCCCGCCGCGTCGCCCTACGTGCCGAGCGAGAACATCGTCGTCGGCAATACGGTCCTCTACGGGGCGATCGAGGGCGAATGCTACTTCTCCGGCGTTGCCGGGGAGCGTTTCGCGGTGCGCAACTCGGGCGCCTGGGCGGTGGTCGAGGGGGTGGGGGATCACGGCTGCGAGTACATGACCGGCGGCTGTGTCGCCGTGCTGGGCTCCACCGGGCGGAACTTCGCCGCGGGCATGAGCGGCGGCATCGCCTATGTCTACGATCCCGGCGGAACGTTCCAGGAGCGCTGCAACCTGGCGGGGGTGGCGCTGGAGGCGGTCGCCGCCACCGGCAGGCAAGCCCGTGACCTGCAGGACATGACGCGGCATGACGAGGCGCGGCTCCACGGCATGGTCGAGCGCCACCGCCACTATACCGGGAGCGCCGTCGCCGCCGCGCTGCTCGCGGACTGGGAAGCCGCGCGCGACCGGTTCGTCAAGGTCATGCCGGTGGAGTACCGCCGTGCGCTCTCCGAGCTCGCCGCCGCCGCCCACGAGGCCGGGGCGCATGGGTAAGGTCACCGGCTTCCTGGAATACGGGCGCAGCGAGCGCCCCTACCGCCCGGTCGAGGAACGGGTCGGGCACTGGCGGGAATTCGTCGAGCCGCTCGGCGACCGGGCCACCCGCAAGCAGGCGGCGCGCTGCATGGATTGCGGCATCCCGTTCTGTCACGACGGCTGTCCGGTCAACAACCAGATCCCGGACTGGAACGACCTGGTCTATCGCAACGACTGGCGGGAGGCGCTGGAGAACCTGCACTCGACCAACAACTTCCCCGAGTTCACCGGCCGCATCTGCCCGGCCCCCTGCGAGGAAGCCTGCGTGCTGAACATCAATGACGATCCGGTCACCATCAAGACCATCGAATGCGCGATCGTCGACCGGGGCTTCGAGGAGGGCTGGGTCCGGCCGCGGCCGACGGCGGTGCGGACCGGCAAGCGCGTCGCCGTCGTGGGCTCGGGGCCGGCCGGCATGGCGGCCGCGCAGCAGCTCGCCCGCGCCGGCCACCATGTCGTGCTGATGGAGAAGGAGGACCGCATCGGCGGCCTGCTCCGCTACGGCATTCCCGACTTCAAGATGGAGAAGCATCTCATCGACCGGCGCATGGCGCAGATGGCGGCGGAGGGCGTCGTCTTCCGCACCGGCGCGCATGTCGGCGTCAACGTCGATGCCGAGGAGCTGGTGGCGACCCACGACGCGGTGGTGCTGGCGGGCGGCGCCGAGGCGCCGCGCGATCTGACCGGCACGCCCGGCCGGGAGCTCGACGGCATCCATTTCGCGATGGAGTTCCTGCCGCAGCAGAACCGCATCAATGCCGGCGACCCCGCCCCGGCGGACCGGATCGACGCCGCGGGCCGCAAGCTCGTCGTGATCGGCGGCGGCGACACCGGCTCGGACTGTATCGGGACCTCGACCCGCCAGGGTGCCCGGCGCATCGTGCAGCTCGAGATCTTCGACGAGCCGGAAGAGGAGCCGAACCTCGACCTGGTGTGGCCCTACTGGCCGCGCCGGCTGCGCATCTCGTCGTCGCAGCAGGAAGGCTCGGAGCAGCTTTACGAGATCGAGACCACGGCCTTCCTGGGCGACGGGGCCGGAAGGGTGCGCGCGCTCGCCACCCGCCAGGTGCGCTTCCGGCCCGGCGAGGGCTTCGTGCCGGTACCCGGCTCGGAAGGCGAGATCGAGGCGGACCTGGTGCTGCTCGCCATGGGCTTCGCCGGACCGGTGCGGCACGGCATGATCGAGGATCTGGGCGTCGCGCTCGATGCGCGCGGCAACGTGCAGGCCGACACCGAGAGCTACCGGACCTCGCGCGACAAGGTCTTCGTCGCGGGCGACATGCGCCGGGGTCAGTCGCTGGTCGTCTGGGCGATCCGCGAGGGCCGCCAATGCGCCAACGCGGTCGATGCGTACCTCACCGGCCGCCCCTCCGAGCTGCCGCGCTGATCGTCCGCCCGGGTCAATAGAGCACGCCCGGCAGCCAGAGCGCCAGCTCGGGCACCGCCAGCATCAACACCACCAGCAGGAAGGCGGCCGCGAGGAAGGGCATGATGCCGGCATAGATCGACGACAGCGGGATCTCCGGCACCTGCGAGCGGATGACGAATATGTTGAGCCCGACCGGGGGCGTGACCAGGCCGATCTCGATCACCACGACGAGCAGCACGCCGAACCACACCGGATCGTAGCCGAGCTCGAGCAGGAGCGGCAGGAACACCGGCACGGTGATCAGCATCATCGCGATCGATTCGAGCACGCAGCCGAGCAGGACGTAGAACGCCACCAGCGTCACCATGACCAGCCAGGGCGGCAGCCCGGTCCCCTTGACCCACTCCACCAGCCCCGCGGGCACCTGGGTCCGCACCAGGAAGTAGGAGAACAGGAACGCCGTGATCAGGATGAAGAACAGCATCGATGCGGTGCGCACGGTCTCCACCATGCTGTCGAGAAGCACCTGCCAGGTGATGCTGCGGGTGAGCGCGGCGATCGCGATGGCGCCGAAGGCGGCGACCGCGGCGGCCTCCGTCGGGCTGAAGATGCCGGCATAGATGCCGCCGACGGCGAGAAAGAAGAGGATCAGGAGCTTCCACATCCCGGTGAGCTGGCGGAGCCGGCGCGACCACGGCACCGCGACGCTGTCGGGCGTCCACCCGGGCAGCACGCGCGAGATCACCCAGACCACGACGATCTGCAGCCCGGCAAGCACGATCCCCGGGATCAGCCCGGCCGCGAAGAGCTGCGGCACCGACTGCTCGGCGACGATGGCATAGAGCACCAGCATGACCGAGGGCGGGATCAGGATGCCGAGGGTCCCGCCCATGGCGACGGCGCCGGTCGACAGCCGGTCGTCGTAGCCGAGGCGCTGCATCTCGGGAACCGCGATGCGGCCCATCGTCGCCGCCGTCGCCAGCGAGGAGCCGCAGATGCAGCCGAACCCGGCGCAGGCCCCGATGGTCGCCATCGCGAGCGCGCCGCGGCGGCCGGAGAACAGCGCATTGGCGGCATCGAACAGCTCGCGCGACATGCCCGAATGGCCCGACACCACGCCCATCAGGATGAACAGCGGCATCACCGA
>JAPPGP010000134.1 GCA_028821395.1 Defluviicoccus sp. | reverse complement strand
CCTCGAAGCCGAGCGCGCGGCGGCGGCGGAGGCCGCGGCGAAGGCCGCGACCCAGGCGAAGCCGGAGCCCGAGTCGCCCGCGCGTCCGGCCGCCAAGGCGGCCGATACCCAGGCCGAAGAGGCCGAGACCGAACGGCCGCGCGGACGAAAATCCGGCCGTCAGGACCAGCGGCGGCTCGCCCCCAAGCGGGGAGAGCCGCGCCGGCGCGCCGGCCGTCTGACCATCGCACAGGCGCTCGACGACGAGGAGCGCCAACGCAGCCTGGCGTCGCTGCGCCGGCTTCGGGAGCGCGAGAAGCGCGCGCAGCGGCGGTCGGACGAGCCGATCGCCAAGGTGGTCCGCGACGTCGTCGTGCCTGAGACCATCACCGTGCAGGAGCTGGCGAGCCGCATGGCGCAGCGCGCGCCGGATGTCATCAAGACACTTATGGGCATGGGAATCATGGCCACCATCAACCAGTCTCTGGACGCCGACACGGCCGAGCTGGTGGTCGGCGAGTACGGCCACAAGGTGAAGCGTGTCAGCGACGCCGATGTCGAGATCGGCATCAGGGGCGAGGACGACACCGACACGGAGCTGGTGCCGCGACCGCCGGTGGTCACGGTGATGGGTCACGTCGATCACGGCAAGACCTCGCTGCTCGACGCGCTGCGCAAGTCCGACGTGGCCGCCGGAGAGGCCGGCGGCATCACGCAGCATATCGGCGCCTATCAGGCGACCCTCGCCGCCGGCGATCAGAGGATTACCTTCATCGACACCCCGGGCCATGCCGCGTTCACCGCGATGCGCGCCCGCGGCGCCAACGTCACCGATATCGTGATCCTGGTGGTCGCCGCCGATGACGGGGTGATGCCGCAAACCGTCGAGGCCATCGATCACGCGCGCGCCGCCGAGGTGCCAATCATCGTCGCGGTCAACAAGATCGACCGGCCCGACGCCGATCCCACCCGGGTGCGCAACGAGCTGTTGCAGCACGAGCTGGTGGTCGAAGAGTTCGGCGGCGACGTGCTCTCGGTCGATGTGTCGGCGGTCGAGGGCACCAATCTCGACAAGCTGCTGGAGACCGTGGTTCTCCAGGCCGAGGTGCTCGAGCTCAGGGCGAACCCCGAGCGTTCCGCCGATGGCGTGGTGATCGAATCCAAGCTCGAGCGGGGCCGCGGCTCGGTGGCCACGCTCCTGATCCAGCGCGGCACGCTGAGGACCGGGGACATCGTGGTCGCGGGCAGCGAATGGGGCCGCGTCCGGGCGATCTTCGACGACGGCGGCGAGCAGGCGACTTCGGCCGGCCCGTCGGTGCCGGTGGAAATCCTCGGCCTCAACGGAACTCCCGCGGCGGGCGACGAGTTCTCGGTGGTCGAGAACGAGATGCGGGCTCGCGAGATCACCGAATTCCGCGTCCGCCGCGAGCGCGATGCGCGCGCCGCGATGGCCGCGCGCGGCTCCGTCGAACAGATGTTCTCCAATATCGGACGCGAGCAGAAGAAGGAGTTCGCTCTGGTCATCAAGGCCGATGTGCAGGGCTCGGTCGAGGCGATCCAGGCCAATGCGGAGAGCTTCTCCACCGACGAGGTCGGGGTCCGCGTGCTCCATGCCGGCGTCGGCGGGATCAACGAATCCGACGTGACCCTGGCCTCGGCGTCCGACGCCGTGATCATCGGGTTCAACGTCCGCGCCGGACCCCAGGCGCGCCAGCTCGCCACCCAGGATAGCGTCGAAATCCGCTACTACTCGGTGATCTACGACGTGCTCGACGACATCAAGGCGGTGCTGACCGGCATGCTGGCGCCGATCGCGCGCGAGCATTTCCTCGGCAATGCCGAGATTCTGCAGGTGTTCAACATCTCCAAGCTCGGCCGCGTCGCCGGCTGCAGGGTTTCCGAGGGGCTCGTCCGGCGGGGCTCGCGGGTGCGGCTGCTGCGCGACAACGTGGTGGTCCATGAAGGAACGCTGTCGAGTCTCAGGCGGTTCAAGGACGAGGTGCGCGAGGTCCGCGATGGGTTCGAATGCGGCATGGCGTTCGAGAACTATCAGGATCTCAAGGAACGCGACGTCATCGAGTGCTTCGACGTCGAGGAGGTCGCCCGGACGCTGTAACACCGGCTCCGGGCGCCGCCCCGCAGCGGACGGGACCCATGGCACGGCGGCGGCACTCGGCTCGCGGTCCATCGCAACGACAGCTCAGGGTGGGCGAGGCCGTGCGCCACGCCCTCAGCCGCCTGTTCGAGCGCGGCGCGATCAGGGACCCGGAGCTCGCCGGCGTGTCGATCACCATCTCCGAGGTGACGATGAGCCCGGATCTCAGGGTGGCCACCGCCTACGTGCTTCCGCTTGGCGCCGGCGAGGCGGAGAGGGAGGCGGCGGTGGCGGCGCTCAACCGGATCGGGCCGGCGCTCCGGCGCATGCTGGCGCCCATGGTCTCGCTCAAGTTCCTGCCCGATCTCAGATTCGTCGCCGACACCCGCTTCGACCGGGCGGGGCGGATCGAGGCGCTGCTGGATCGGGCCCGCGGCGCCGGCGATGAGCCGTAAACGCAAGGGCCGGCCGATCCACGGCTGGATCGTTGTCGACAAGCCGAAGGGCATGTCGTCCGCCCATGCCGTCGCCCGGGTCCGCCGTGTCGCCGGCGCGGCCAAGGCGGGCCATGGCGGCACGCTGGACCCGCTGGCAACCGGGGTCCTGCCGATCGCGCTCGGCGAGGCGACCAAGACGACGGCCTGGGCGATGGCCGGCGACAAGACCTACCGGTTCACCCTGCGCTGGGGCGAAAGCCGCGACACCGACGACAGCGAGGGCGCGGTGATCGGGACCAGCGAGGCGCGCCCCGCCGAGGCCGAGGTGCAGGCGGCACTGGATCGCTTCACCGGCGACATCGCGCAGCGCCCGCCGCGCTACTCCGCCCTCAAGCTGGACGGGCGGCGCTCCTACGACCTCGCCCGCGCGGCGGTCGATTTCGACCTGCCGGAACGAGTCGTCACGATAGAGGCGCTGGTTCTGCTCGACACGCCGGACGCCGACCGCGCGGTCTTCCAAATGCGCTGCGGCAAGGGCACCTATGTCCGCAGCCTCGCGCGCGACCTCGCGCTTGCGCTCGGCACCGTCGGCCATGCCGAGGAGATCCGCCGCCTCGCGGTCGGGCCGTTCGCGGAGGCGGACTCGATTCCGCTGGATAAGCTGGAGAGGCTGGTGCATACTGCACCGGCGCAAGATTACTTGCTGCCGATCGAGGCCGCGCTGGACGACATCCCGGCCGTGCCCGTATCGGAGTCGCAGGCTTCCTTGCTGAGGCACGGCCAACCCGTCCGCATATCCGCTCGCGAGCGGTGCGCTGTCGTGGCCGAACGTGTTGCCGAGGGCGACACCGTGGTTGCGATGGGCGAGGGTGGGGTGGTCGCGCTCGCGCGCGTCGAGGACGGGGCGATCCGCCCGACGCGCGTGATCAACCCGTAACCTGGAGTCCATGATGTCGATCACGTCCGCTCGCAAGGCCGAGCTCGTCAGCGAATACGGTGCCGAGCCGGCCGATACGGGCTCGCCCGAGGTACAGGTCGCGATCCTGTCCGAACGGATCTTCAACCTCACCGAACATCTCAAGGAACACAAGAAGGACTACCACTCGCGCCGCGGCCTGCTGATGATGGTGGGTCAAAGGCGCCGTCTGCTCGACTATCTCAAGCGCAAGGACCAGTCCCGCTACACCACGCTGATCGGGCGTCTGGGACTGCGCCGTTAGGCGCGCGCGCGGGCGGCCCCGAGACGGTGACGACGGGCGCATGGAGGCTGCGGCGCGGAGCCGCCGCGGAGCCGCGCGCTCGCCCGGAACGCGGGACGGCTTCAATTTGAACACGCATGCATGGCGCGTCGCACAGGGCGGCGCGCCGTCAGGAAGGATGAAAGAATGTTTACGATTCACCGGAAGGAACTGACCTGGGGCGGCCGCCCGCTGGTCATCGAGACCGGCCGGCTCGCCCGCCAGGCGGACGGTGCCGTGCTCGTGACCTATGGCGAGACCACCGTGCTCTGCACCGCGGTGGCTGAGAACCAGCCCCGCCCAGGCATCGATTTCTTTCCGCTCACGGTCAACTACCAGGAAAAGGCCTTTGCGGCCGGGCGCATCCCGGGCGGCTTCTTCAAGCGCGAAGGCCGCCCGTCGGAGAAGGAAACCCTGACCTCGCGGCTGATCGACCGGCCGGTCCGCCCGCTGTTCGCCAGCGGCTTCCGCAACGAGACGCAGGTCATCTGCACGGTGCTCAGCCACGATCTCGAGAACGACCCCGACATCCCGGCCCTGGTCGGGACCTCGGCCGCGCTGACCATCTCCGGGATACCCTTCCTCGGGCCGATCTTCGGCGCCCGGGTCGGCTATGTCGCCGGCGAGTATGTGCTCAACCCGCGCATCGACGAGCTGGAGAGCTCGACCCTCGACATGGTGGTCGCCGGTACCGCGGATGCGGTGCTGATGGTCGAGTCGGAAGCGCAGTCGCTGTCCGAGGAGGAGATGCTGGGCGCGGTGATGTTCGCCCAGAGGGAGAGCCTCCCGGTCGTCGAGGCGATCATCTCGCTCGCCGAGGACTGCGCCAAGGAGCCCTGGGACCTGGAGCCGGCCGATCCGGCCGAGGCCGGGATCGAGGAGCAGGTGCGGACGCTCGCCGAGGCGCCGCTGCGCGAGGCCTATGCCGAGCGGATCAAGCAGTCGCGGGTGGACAAGATCGCCCGGGCCAAGGCGGCGGCGCTCGAGGCGCTCGCCGAATCCCACCCGTCCGATGCCGTCGCCGGCGCTCTCAAGACGGTCGAGAAGGACATCGTGCGCAACGCGATCCTCGATACCGGCGAGCGGATCGACGGACGGGATACGAGGACCGTCAGGCCGATCGAGGCGGAGGTCGGCATCCTGCCCAGGCTGCACGGCAGCGCCCTGTTCACCCGCGGCGAGACGCAGGCGCTGGTGGTGGCGACGCTGGGTACCGGCCAGGACGAGCAGATCATCGACGCTCTCGAAGGCGAGTACCGCGAGCATTTCATGCTGCACTACAACTTCCCGCCCTATTCGGTCGGCGAGGCGAGCTTCCTGCGCGCCCCCGGGCGGCGCGAGATCGGCCACGGCAAGCTCGCCTGGCGCGCGGTGCGGGCGATGATGCCGTCGAAGGACGACTTCCCCTACACCGTCCGCGTGGTCTCGGAGATCACCGAATCCAACGGCTCCTCGTCGATGGCCACCGTCTGCGGCGCCTCGCTGGCGATGATGGACGCGGGCGTCCCGATCAGGGCGCCGGTGGCCGGGATCGCCATGGGGCTGATCAAGGAGGGCGAGCGCTTCGCCGTTCTGTCCGACATCCTCGGCGACGAGGACCATCTGGGCGACATGGACTTCAAGGTCGCCGGCACCCGCGACGGGGTCACGGCGCTGCAGATGGACATCAAGATCACCGGGATCACCGAGGAGATCATGCGCAGCGCGCTGGAGCAGGCGCGCGACGGCCGGCTCCACATCCTCGACAACATGGGCCGGGCGCTGTCGAGCGCGCGCGAGGGGATCAGCGAGCACGCGCCGCGGATCACCGCGCTGAGCATCCCGCGCGACAAGATCCGCGAGGTCATCGGCACCGGCGGCAAGGTGATCCGCGAGATCTGCGAGGTGACCGGGGCCAAGATCGACATCGAGGACGACGGCACGGTCAAGGTCGCGGCGGTCGATTCCGGGGCCGCGGAGAAGGCGATCGAGTGGATCCGGGGCATCGTCGCCGAGCCCGAGGTCGGCGTGATCTATGGCGGCAAGGTGGTCAAGGTGGTCGATTTCGGCGCCTTTGTGAACTTCCTCGGCGCGCGCGACGGGCTGGTCCATATCAGCGAGCTCGCGCCGCGCCGCGTCGGCAAGGTGACCGACGTGGTCAACGAGGGCGACGAGGTGAAGGTCAAGGTGCTGGGTATCGACGACCGGGGCAAGGTGCGCCTGTCGATGAAGGTCGTCGACCAGGAGACCGGCGAGGACATCTCCGACAAGCGCGCCCAGCCCAAGGAGGCGGTGCCCGGCGGCGCCTGAGGGCGCCCGCCGCCGCCCGATCCCGGACCGGACGCCGCGCCTGCGGCAATTGGCGCGGCGCGGTTTGTGCTGGCCGTCCGGGATTCCGTTCATATATTGGCTTGACGCGGCGCTTCCGGATCCCGAGGAGGCTGGAGCTGAGAGACCTCAGGCCCGTGACGATCTCCGGCAAGGAGGTTCCGCCGCTGGTGGAAGGCGGCAAGGGCATCGCAGTCTCCAATGGCGAGAGCTGCGGCGCCTGGGCTTCGGCGGGCGGGGTCGGCACCTTCTCCGGCGTCAACGCCGATGCCTTCGATGCCGACGGCGCGCTGATCCCGGTCCGCTATGGCGGGCGCACGCGGCGCGAACGCCACGAGGAGCTGCTGGCCTACGCCATACAGGGCGGCATCTCCCAGGCGCGCATCGCCCACGAGATGGCGGGCGGCCAGGGGCGCATCCACATGAACGTGCTGTGGGAGATGGCCGGCGCGGAGCGCGTGCTGCGCGGCGTGCTGACCGGCGCCAGGGGGCTGATCCACGGCGTCACCTGCGGCGCCGGCATGCCCTACCGGATCGCCGAGATCGCCGCCGAGCACAAGGTCTATTACTATCCGATCGTCTCCTCCGCCAGGGCCTTCCGGGCGCTGTGGAAGCGCGCCTATCACAAGTTCTCGCAGTGGCTCGGCGGGGTGGTCTACGAGGACCCCTGGCGGGCCGGGGGGCATAACGGGCTGTCCAACAGCGAGGACCCGAACGAGCCGCAGGAGCCCTTGCCGCGGGTCAGCGAGCTGCGCCGGACCATGTCGCAGATGGGGCTCGACGCGACGCCGATCTTCATGGCCGGCGGGGTCTGGTATCTGCGCGAATGGGGCGACTGGTTCGACAACCCGGAGATCGGCCCCGTCGCCTTCCAGTTCGGCACCCGCCCCCTGCTCACCCGGGAGAGCCCGATCTCGCCGCAATGGAAACGCCGGCTGCTCGAGCTCAGGGAAGGCGACGTCTCGCTCAACAAGTTCAGCCCCACCGGGTTCTACTCCTCGGCGGTGTTCAATACCTTCCTCGACGAGCTCCGCGAGCGCTCGGAGCGCCAGATCAGCTTCGCCAGCGAGCCGATCGGGGCGCTCGACTGCGAGCTGCTGGTCGGGCCCCGCGCGCGGCGCATCTACGTCACCGCGAACGACAAGGCCTGCGCCGAGGCGTGGATGCGCGAGGGCCACACCGAGGGTCTCCGGACCCCCGACTCGACGATCATCTTCACCACCCCCGAGAAGGCGCGCGAGATCCGCACCGACCAGGCCGACTGCATGGGCTGCCTGTCGGCCTGCTTCTTCTCCAACTGGTCGCAGAACGAGGCCGGCACCACCGGGCGCAAGGCCGACCCCAGGTCGTACTGCATCCAGAAGACGCTGCAGGACATCGCCCATGGCGGGAAGGTCGACGAGCAGCTGATGTTCGCCGGCCACAACGCCTACCGGTTCCGCGACGACCCGTTCTATTCCAACGGCTTCGTCCCCACCGTGCGGCAGCTTGTCGACCGCCTGCTGACCGGCGACTGAGCCGCGCCTCATTCGTTCGACTTGTTCCAAACTGCGCCGGTCTCTATTGTAATAGCAGTGCAATGACCGGCCCGGCAGGCGAGTTCCGGCGATGCAACGCTCCTATACGCCGCTGATCGAGACGCTGAGGCGCCACGGCCTGCGCCCGACCCGCCAGCGCCTCGCTTTGGCCAGGCTGCTGTTCACCGGCGCCAACCGCCATGTCAGCGCCGAGCGCCTGCACGAGGAGGCGCTCGGCGCCGGGGCGAGCGTCTCGCTGGCGACCGTCTACAACACGCTGAACCAGTTCACCGCCGCGGGCCTGCTGCGCGAGGTGATCGTCGATCCCGACCGGTCCTATTTCGACACCAACACGACCGATCATCATCATCTGTACTTCCAGGACACCGGCCGCCTCGAGGACATCGAGGCCGCCGAAGTGCATATCGGCGACCTGCCCGACCCGCCCGCCGGCACGACGATCGCCAGGGTCGATCTGGTGATCCGGCTGGCCGGCCGGCCGGACTGACCGGGCGCCGCCCACGGCGACCCCGCAGAATTAGAACAGTTCCAACCTGTTGACCGGCGCCCGCCGAGTTCATATAAACGGGCCCAGGGGCGGAGACGCATGCCCGCGCCCGGGGGAGCCGGGCCGAACGGAACTATCCAGGACACAATCGGAGGGATTATGGACAGCGCAAGCAAGTGCCCGGTGATGGGCGGCACCCACCAGGCGGTCGGCGAGACGGCGAACCAGCATTGGTGGCCGAACAAGTTGAACCTCAGGGTGCTCCGCCAGAACCATCCCCAGGCCGATCCCAACGGCGAGGATTTCGACTACGCCGCGGCGTTCAACAGCCTCGACTTCGACGCCCTGGCGAAGGACGTCGACGCGGTGATGACCGACTCGCAGGACTGGTGGCCGGCCGATTACGGCCATTACGGGCCGCTCTTCATCCGCATGACCTGGCACGCCGCGGGCACCTACCGCATCGACGACGGGCGCGGCGGCGGCGGCTGCGGCGACCAGCGCTTCGCCCCCCTCAACAGCTGGCCCGACAATGTGAACCTCGACAAGGCGCGCCGGCTGCTCTGGCCGGTCAAGCAGAAATACGGCCGCAAGATCTCCTGGGCCGATCTGCTGATCTTCGCCGGCAACCGGGCGCTGGAGACGATGGGCTTCAAGACCTACGGCTTCGGCGGCGGCCGCCCGGATATCTGGGCCGCCGACGAGGACATCTACTGGGGCCCCGAGCAGGGATGGCTCGACGACGAGCGCTATAGCGGCGACCGGGATCTGGCGGTTCCGCTCGGCGCCGTCCAGATGGGGCTGATCTACGTCAACCCGGAGGGGCCGAACGGCAACCCGGACCCGGTGGCGGCGGCCCGCGACATCCGCGAGACCTTCCGCCGCATGGCGATGAACGACGAGGAGACGGTCGCGCTGATCGCCGGCGGGCACACCTTCGGCAAGGCGCATGGCGCCGCCGAGGAGAAGTTCAAGGGTCCCGAGCCCGAGGGCGCCGCCCTCGAGGACCAGGGCCTCGGCTGGACCAGCAGCCACGGCAGCGGCAAGGCCGGCGACCAGATCGGCAGCGGGCTCGAGGGCGCCTGGACCAAGAACCCCATCGCCTGGGACAACGGCTATTTCGAGAACCTTTTCGAGTACGAGTGGGAGCTGACCAAGAGCCCCGCCGGTGCGAACCAGTGGACCCCGAAGAACGCCGAGGCGCAGGGCACCGTGCCGGACGCGCACGACCCGTCCACGCGGCACGCGCCGATGATGCTGACCACCGATCTCGCGCTGATCGCCGATCCCGCCTACAAGGAGATCTCCAGGCGCTTCTACGAGAACCCGGACCAGCTCGCCGACGCCTTCGCCAAGGCGTGGTTCAAGCTGCTGCACCGCGACATGGGACCGGCCGCGCGCTATCTCGGCCCGTGGGTGCCGGACGAACAGCTGCCCTTCCAGGACCCGCTGCCGGCGGTCACGCACGATCCGCTCGACGACGCCGACATCGCCGCGCTCAAGGCCAAGATCCTGGGCTCCGGCCTCTCCGTCTCCCAGCTGGTCTCGACCGCCTGGGCGTCGGCCTCGACCTACCGCGACACCGACAAGCGCGGCGGCGCCAACGGGGCGCGCATCCGCCTCGCGCCGCAGGCCGGGTGGGACGTGAACGTGACATCGGGCGTCTCTGAGGTGCTGGCGACCCTGGAGGGGATCCAGCGGGAGTTCAACGCCGCGCAGGCCAACGGCAAGGGCGTCTCGCTCGCCGACCTGATCGTGCTGGGCGGCTGCGCCGCCGTCGAGGCGGCCGCCGGGGAGGCCGGGCACGACGTCGAGATCCCGTTCGCGCCGGGGCGCGCCGACGCCACGGCGGAGATGACCGACGCCGAGTCGTTCGACGTGCTCGAGCCGACCGCCGACGGGTTCCGCAACTATTTGCAGAACGGCCATGCGGTCGCCTCGGAGCACCTGCTGGTGGAAAAGGCGTTCATGCTGAGGCTGTCCGCCCCCGAGATGACGGCGCTGGTCGGCGGCATGCGCGCGCTTGGCGCCAATGCCGGGCAGAACGGGCTGGGGGTCCTCACCGACCGGCCCGGGACGCTGAGCAACGACTTCTTCGTCAACCTGCTCGACATGCGGACCGAGTGGACGCCGACCTCCGACGGCGGCGAGGAGTTCGAGGGTTGCGACCGCGCCACCGGCGAACGCAGGTGGACCGCCAGCCGGGTCGACCTGGTCTTCGGGTCGAACTCCGAGCTCAGGGCGCTCGCCGAGGTCTACGGCAGCAGCGACGCCGAGGAGAAGTTCGTCAACGACTTCGCCGCCGCGTGGGGCAAGGTCATGAACCTCGACCGCTTCGACCTCGCCTGATCCCGCGGGCGAGTGCGTTAAGGGCCTAGAGTCCGCGGCCCGGCCGGCGATCGGCCGGGCCGCATTTTTGGGGGGATGGCCGATGCCGTTCAGCGCCTATCTGTTCTTCGACGGCGATTGCCGCGAAGCCTTCGAGCTCTACCGCTCGGTGTTCGGCGGCGAGTTCCAGGTGTTGCAGACCTTCGCCGACGGGCCGCCGGATTTGGGCGTGCCGGACGCGGAGAAGGACCGCATCATGCACGTCTCCCTCGCGGTCGGATCGGACGTGCTGATGGGAAGCGACCACTGCTCGGCCTTCGGCCCGCCGCCGGTCCGCGGCACCGGCTTCGCGATCTCCATCGCCGGCGAGAGCCGGGAGCATTGCGACGCCGTGTTCGCCCGGCTGTCGCAGGGCGGCGAGGTCAGGATGCAGATGCAGGAGACCTTCTGGGGCGCCTATTTCGGCAACTGGACCGATCGCTTCGGCGTCGGCTGGATGATCAACTACGAGCTGCCGCGGGAGTAGCCGGGGCGCTCGCCCGGCTCTGGCCCCGCCGTCCCTGTCCCCCCTCTTGTCATCCCGGACTTGATCCGGGGTCCAGGGCCACAGGCATCGTCGTCGCCCGGCTTCCCCCGGATCGGCGTCCGGGGCGAGCCTGGGCCCCGGAACAAGTCCGGGGTGACAAGAGGGGATATGGCCGGCAGGTGCGGGCGTGCCGCGATCCGTGTCCCGATCCGGCCGATGGACCGGCAATGCGCGCGCACCAAGGCTTTGCATCCCGTTCAACTCACCGGAACCGGACAGCAGTGGGCCTGTTCCGGGCATGACGAAGTGTGGGAATAGCCGGAAGGATTTGCCTTGCTGGACGGGTTGGATTATATATTTGTATAACCGGGAGGCGCACATGCATACGACAAACCTGCGCAAGGTCGGCGGCTCCGTCATGCTCGCGGTGCCCCCGGCGCTGCTCGACCTGCTCCGGATCGGGGTTGGTGCCAGGGTGGACATCGGCGTGGAGAACGGTCGCCTGATCGTGGAGCCCAGGACGCGCCCCAGCTACTCGCTCGACGAGCTTCTGGCGCAGTGCGAGGAGGGCGCCCCTTCCGCCGAAGACCGGGCCTGGATGGATGCGAATCCGGTCGGCAACGAGCTGTTGTAGTGCAACGGGGCGAAATCTGGGTTGTCACCCTCGATCCGACCGCTGGCCACGAGCAACAGGGTACCCGCCCGGTACTGATCGTATCCCCCGCCGCGTTCAACGATCTCACGGGGACACCGATCGTGCTGCCCATCACCACCGGCGGGAACTTCGCGCGCAGGCGAGGCTTCGCGGTTTCCCTGGAGGGCGCGGGGACGCGAACGAAGGGCGTGATCCGCTGCGACCAGCCTCGCGCCCTCGACATCGCCGCCAGGAAGGGGTGGCGTGTCGACACCGTGCCCGAACACGTCATCGACGACGTGCTCGCCCGCCTCGGCGCCATACTCGGCTAGGGCGCCCCCACCCAATCCGTCGAACCGTCGTGCGGGCGGAGAGGCCGCGTGGATGGCCGGATCACCCCCGGACTCGTTCCGGGGGCCGGCCATGACGGGGTGTCGAAAGGGCTTGGCCGGAGCCACCGCGCACCGATCCGCCCCGCCCCGGTTCGCCTGGCGGGCGAAATGCGCTAGCTTGCCGGCCTTTCGACAGGGGGGCGGCGGCGATGGACTGGACGAGGCGGCGCGAGCGCTACCGGGCGGTGATCGAGGGCGGGGCGTGCGTCCACCCGGGCTCGGTCTACGACCCGATCTCGGCCCGCATCGCCGAGGATCTCGGCTTCGAGATCGGCATGTTCGCCGGCTCCATCGCCTCGATGACGGTGCTCGGCGCGCCCGACCTGATCGTCATGACGCTGAGCGAGTTCGCCGGCCAGGCCTACCGCATCTGCCGCGCCGGCGATCTGGCGCTGATGTGCGATGCCGATCACGGCTACGGCAACGCGCTCAGCGTGATGCGCACGGTCGAGGAGCTGGAGGCCGCCGGCGTCGCCGCGTTCACCATCGAGGACACCGAGCTCCCCGCGCCCTACGCTTCCGACGGCCCTCGTCTGCTCACCCTCGAGGAGGGGGTGGGCAAGATGAAGGCCGCGCTCGCCGCCCGCGGCGACACGCGCCTGGCGATCGCCGGGCGGACCAGCGCCGCCACCATCGCCGGCATGGACGAGGCGCTCGGCCGCATCGCCGCCTACGAGGCGGCCGGGGTCGACGCGGTGTTTCTCACCGGCATCAGGACCAGGGACCAGGTGGAGGCCATCGCCGCGACCGTGGACATCCCGGTGATCCTCGGCGCCGCGGGGCCGGAGATCCAGGACCTCGACTATCTGGCGGCCAACGGCGTGCGCATCTGCCTCCAGGGGCACCAGCCCTTCATGGCCGCCGTCCGGGCGGTGCACGAGTCGCTGAAGGCGCTGCGCGAGGGCACGCCGCCCGCCGAGCTCGAAGGGGTTGCCTCGCCCGAGCTGATGCGGACCGTCACCCGCGACGACGACTACCGGGGCTGGATGAAGGACTATCTCGGCGGATGACTTCGCGCCGCCATGCCGAGATCGCGGGCGCCGGATTCGCCGGGCTGGTCGCCGCCATCGCGCTCGCCGACCGGGGCTGGACGGTCCGGGTGCATGAGCGCGCCGAGGCGCTCCGCGCCTTTGGCGCCGGCATCTTCATCTGGGAGAACGGGCTCCGGGTGCTGAAGGCGATCGGCGCCTGTGACGACGTGCTCGCCGGCTCGCATGACGGCGAGGTGTACGAGGTGCGCGACCGCGACCGTGTGGTGGCGGAGACCGCGTTCAACCTCGCCATGGGCAGCCGCATGCTCACCATGACCCGCCAGACCCTCTACGCCGCGATCCTCGGCCAGGCCGAGCGCCGCGGCATCGAGATCCTGACCCGCTCCGAGGCGGTCGGCGCCGAGCCCGCGGGCGTGCTGCTGACCGCCGATGGCGCGCGCCATGCGGCCGATCTCGTGGTCGGCGCCGACGGCGTGCACTCGCGGGTGCGGGACTCGCTGGGTTTGCGGAAGGAGCGCGACACCGGCACGCTCGGCCTGGTCCGCGTGCTCGCCCCGCGCTGCCTCGACGCGCTCGGCCCCGGGCGCTGGGACCGGGTGATCGATTTCTGGAACCTGCCGCACCGCTCGCTCCGCATCCTCTACGTGCCGTGCAACGCCGACGACCTCTATCTCGCGATGATGGCGCCGGTCGAGGACGAGGAGGCGACCGCAATTCCGGTGCGCGCCGATATCTGGGTGCCCGCCTTCCCCCGGCTCGAGCCGGCGATCCGCCGGATCTCGGCCGAGGGGCGCTACGACGCTTACGAGACCGGCAAGCTCACGCGCTGGTCCCAGGGAAGGGTGGCGATCGTGGGCGATTCCGCACACGCCATGGTGCCCTCGCTGGGCCAGGGGGCGGGGCTCGCGATGGCCAACGCGCTCGGCCTCGCCGTCGCGCTCGACGAGGTCCCCGGCATCGCCGACGCGCTCGCGCTGTGGGAGGCGCGGGAGAGGCCGCACACCGAGCGCACCCAGGACCTGTCCGCCAGGATCGCTCGCGAACGGCTGGAGACGGCCGGGCGGATCTGGTCGGACGAGACGATTCGGACCGCGCGCAGCGTGCCGACCGGCACCGGGCACCTGCCGCACGTCCTCGAAGGCTTGCCAAGGCCCGCGAAGTCGCGGCTTGATGGCCGGGACGGGTCGATGCGGAGGGGAGGGTGAGCCATGCGCCGCTATGACGCGCTGGAGGCGATCGCGCCCAGGGTGGGCGACGCCCTGGTGGTGACCAACCTCGCCAACACGGCGACCGAGTGGCGCACGCTGCGCCCGCATGACGGCAATCTCTACTTCGTCGGCATGGGCATGGTGACGCCCTACGCGCTCGGGCTCGCGCTCGCCCTGCCGCATCGCCGCGTGCTCGCCTTCGACGGCGACGGCGGCATCCTGTTCGAGATGAGCGTGCTGGGGACGCTCGCCCAGTCGGCGCCGAAGAATCTCTGCGTCGTGGTGCTCGACAACGAGGGCTACGTCTCGACCGGCAAGTGGCAGTCGGTCGCCTCGCTGTCGGCCGGGCCGGTCGACATCGCCGGAGTCGCGCGCGCCTCGGGGCTTGCCAATGTCTCCGAGGTGGCGACGGTCGAGGCGTTCGACGCGGCGGTCGCTTCCGGGCTCGCGCGCGAGGACGGGCCGACGGTGATCGTCGCCAAGACCAGCGCCGAGCAGGCCTTCGTCGGCACCTCGCCGTCCGACGGCAAGGAGAACAAGTACAGCTTCGTCCGCCATGTCGAGGCGCTGGAGGGGAAGGCGATCCTCAAGCCGTCGGCGCGCGAGCACGGCGAGCCGCCGAGGCCCGACCCCGAGTTCAGCCCGGTGGGGGACGACGATGCGTTCGGCGAGGTGCTGTTCGACGGGCTGCGCGAGAACCTCGTCGATTTCGTGATCGGCCTGCCGTGCAGCGGCTTCGCCCACACGCTCCAGCGCTGCATGGACGACCAGTCGATGCACTACGTCGCCGTCGCCAACGAGGGCACCGGGATCGGCATCTGCGCCGGCGCCTGGCTCGGCGGCAAGACGCCGGCCGCGGTGATCGAGAATTTCGGCGTCTTCGCCGCGACCTACCAGCTCCTGCGCGGCCACTACACGTTCGGGATTCCAACGCTGCTGATGACCGAGTACCGCGGCGACGGGGGCGAGACCGAGTTCTTCGGCGATTGCGGCGACATGACCGAGCCGCTGTTGCAGGCGACGCGGATCAACTACCGCGTGGTGCGCGACATCCACCAGCTCAAGCCGGCGATCCGCGACGGGCTCCGATGGATGAATTTCGGCCTCCGCCCCTACGCCGTGCTGCCGGGCTACGACCTGTCGCGGCCCCGGCCGCCGAAGGGCTAGGCGTGTTTCGCGAGCTCTTCCGCTTGAGGTCGGGCCACTGCGCGGTCTCTCCGGCCAGACCTTCGCTACGCCCGTCCCACAACTCGTCATGCCCGTCCCCCGGATCGAGTCCGGGGGCGATCCGGGCATCCATGGGCGGAGCGTGGCGAGCCGGGTGCGGCCGGCCCCCTTCGCCATGCCGCCCCCCCGGGGGGGGGGGGGGGGGGCGGGGGGGGGGGGGGGGGGGGGGGGGGGGG
>JAPPGP010000086.1 GCA_028821395.1 Defluviicoccus sp. | reverse complement strand
GTGGATGGCCGGAACAGGTCCGGCCATGACGGTTGGAAGGGTCCCCGCCAACGACCCCCCACACGTAATGCCCGGACTTGTTCCGGCCATCCATGGGACCCCTAGATCCCGACGATGGTCTCGCCGCTGTTCGGGCTCACCACCTGGCCGGTGACCATCTCGGCCTCGTCGGAGGCGAGCCAGGCGACGGCATAGGAGATGTCCTCGGGCCGGGTGAGACGGCCGAGCGGCATCCCCTTCTCGCGTTCGGCGATCTGCGCCTCGGTGTTGGAGCCCCGCGTCATGCCGGTCACCACGAAGCCCGGCGCCACCGCGTTGACGGTGATCCGCCGCGGCGCGAGCTCGCGCGCCCAGCACTTGGTGAGGCCCGAGATCGCCGCCTTGGCGGACGCGTAGTGCGACGCCCACGGGCTGCCGCCCATGGCGTAGATCGAGGAGATGTTGACGATCCGCCCGTAGCGCCGCGCCGCCATGCCCGGGACCACGGCCTGCGTCGCGAAGAAGGTGCCGCGGACATGGACCTCGAACATGCGGTCGAAGGTCTCGGCGTCGATGTCTTCGAACTCGAGCCGCCTGCCGCTGACGCCGGCGTTGTTGACCAGGATGTCGACCGGGCCGAACGCCGCCTCGGCTTGCGCGATGCCCGATTTGAGCGCGGCCACGTCGCGGATGTCGAGCCTGAGCTCATGCGCCCGGCAGCCCTCCGCGCGCACCTCGGCCGCCGTCTCCGCGATCCCGTCGATAATGTCGTGGACGATCACGTCGGCCCCGCGCCGGGCCAGTTCAACCGCATGGCTGCGCCCCATGCCACCGCCCGCGCCGGTCACCATCGCAATTCGTCCTTCAAGTGAGATTTTGGCCATAATATATTATTTCCTCTAGTCTTTTCTGGGTCGATTCCTCGCCGCGGCGGCGGGCGGGTCGCGCCCGTCCCGCGATGCGGCTATTTTCCGCCCGCCGCCGCCGCCCGACAAGACCGGCCCCGCATGGTTCCCGCGCTCCGCCCGCTCGCCCTCAACTCTGCCGCGCTCGGCGCGGCGGCGCTGGGCGGCTTCGTCTTCCAGGCGCTCGGCACGCCGATCCCCTGGCTGCTGGGACCGCTCGCCTTCGTCGCGGGGATCAACCTCGCGGGCTTCCGCATCGCCTGCCCGAACGGCACCCGCCAGCTCGGCCAGATCGTCATCGGCACCGCGATCGGGCTCCGCTTCACGCCCGAGGTCGCCTCGGTGGTGGCGGGCCAGCTCCACTGGATGGCGCTCGCCGCGATCGCCGCGGTACTGCTCGGCGGGGTGGGCGCGCTGATCCAGATGCGCGTGGCCCGCCTCGACGCCGCGACCGCCTATTTCGGCAGCGTGCCCGGCGGCATGGCGGAGATGATCGTCATCGGCGACCGGTTCAGGGCCGAGCCGGTGGCCACCGCGCTGTCGCAGACGGTGCGGGTCGGCATCGTCGTGGTCACCGTGCCGGTCGGGCTCGCCTGGCTCGGCGCCACGGGCGAGTCCTTCCTCGGGCTCAGGCAGATCCCGGTCGACTGGTCGCTGCTGCCGCTGCTTATTGGCGGCTGTGCCGGCGCGTCCTTCCTGCTCGCCCGGCTCGGGGTGACCAACGCCTGGATGCTCGGCGCCTGCTTCCTCGCCGCCGGGCTGACGGTGGGCGAGGTCGAGCTGTCCGGCATGCCGGACGTCCTCCTGGTGCTGGGCCAGCTCCTGGTCGGCGCCGCGCTCGGCGAGCGCTTCGACCGCGAGCCGATGCGCCGCGCACCGCGGGTCATCGTCGGCGCCGCGCTGTCGACGGCGATATTGCTGGCCGCCAGCGTCGCGCTGGCCTGGGCGATCGGCGCCGCGTCCGGCGTGCCGCTCGCCACGCTGGTGGCCGCGACCTGCCCCGGCGGGCTCGCCGAGATGAGCATCACCGCCGAGATCCTCGGCCTCGGCGTCCCGCTGGTGACTGCCTACCACATCGCCCGGATCGTGCTGATCACGCTGGTGACCCTGCCGCTGTTCCGCATGATCCAGGGCCGGCCTCCGGGGTAGGTTCGGACGCTTCCGCCCGCAAGGCGCGTCCGGCTCCCCAACCACGTCATGGCCGGACTCGTTCCAGCCATCCACGCGGACTCTCCGCCCGCACCACGGTCGGTCGGGAAGGATGGCGGCGCCCATGGATGCCCGGATCAATTCCGGGCATGACGAAGGGGGAACCGGGGGAGCCGGGTGGCAAAGGTTCGGCGGGCGAGACCGCGCGCCGGCGCCGTTTCGAGGAACGCCTCTACCCCCCGGCCTGGTCGGCGACCGCCCGCGCCGCCGCCGCGACCGCCGCCGGGTCGGCGAGGTAGCGGCTGGAGCGCGGCGCGAGATCTTCCGCGAGATCGTAGACCAGCGGCAGCCCGGTCGGGATGTTGAGCTCGAGCACTTCGGACTCGCTCAACCCGTCGAGATACATCACCAGCGCGCGCAGGCTGTTGCCGTGGGCGGCGACCAGCACGGTCTCGCCCTCCGCCAGCGCGGGCGCGATCGCCCCGCGCCAGCAGGGCAGCACGCGGGCGAGCGTCATCTCCAGGCTCTCGCCGGACGGCAGCTCGGATTGCGCAAGCCCGTCATAGCGCCGCTCGAAGCGCGGATGGCCCGGGTCGGCCGCATCCAGCGCCGGCGGCGGGGTGGCGAAGCTGCGCCGCCAGATCTTCACCTGCCCGGCGCCATGCCGGGCCGCGGTCTCGGCCTTGTCGAGCCCCTGCAGCGCGCCGTAATGGCGCTCGTTCAGCCGCCACGAGCGCTCGACCGGCACCCACATCTGGTCCATCTCGTCGAGCATCAGCCAGAGCGTGCGGATCGCCCGCTTGAGCACCGAGGTGAAGGCGCGGTCGATGCCGATCCCCTCGCCCGAGAGCGCGCGCCCGGCCGCCCGCGCCTCGGCGACGCCCGCCGGCGCGAGGTCGACATCGACCCAGCCGGTGAACCGGTTCTGCAGGTTCCAGTCGCTCTGGCCGTGGCGCACCAGGATCAGCGTCGGCACCCTGCCCCCCCTCCCCCGCGGCGGTCGCCTGGGCGGCCCCTATGTATGCGCGGGGCGGGCGGAGGGCAAGGCCGTCCTTCGATACGCCCGCCCGCGGCGAGCTACTGAGGAAAGGGAAGTTCTTGGCGGCCCTGCCCCACCCTGATCCTGAGCAGGTCCGGAGAGCCGTATCGAAGGACAGCCGCAAGACATTTCTTGTAGAGTTTCCATATCGATTCGTTCTTGCTCACTGTATCTTGCGAGCGATGCGTGATAGTGGGTCCGGTCGCGACCGGACCGCCGAGAGAGGGGAACGCCATGTACTCCGCGAGATCGCCGGCGGCGCTGGCCGCCCTCGCCTCCCTGCTGCTCCTGCCCGCCTGCGGGGGCGGCGACGGCGATGTCGGCGGCATCGCCCCCATGCCGGAGTCGCCGCCGCCGTCGACTGCCGGCGCACTCTCCGGCGATCCGGGCGGACAGCGGGACGAGGCCGCGATGGCCGCGACGGCGCTCCCCAATTTCGGCAGCGTCACGCAATCGTCCAACGTCACGCTCGACGGTCAGGTCCGCGTCACCGAAGACAGCGCATCGGCGTCTTTCGACGGCCACGACATCCTGGTGACGGTGGGCCGCCCGGGACGCAGCAGCCTGATCCTGGACTCGGCGGCGGAGGAGAGCGGACCTCCCGACATCGCCCCCGCCGCTGGCGGGTACGCGCAGCGGTTCGACGTGCTCGTGGACCCGCCGGACGAGGACGACGCCGCCAACCCGGGCATCGCCGTCGCGTACGTGCAGACGCGCTGGAAGGACGGCGATCCCGCCGATTTCCTGGCTTGGGGCTTCTGGGCTTCCCTCGAATTCGATCCCGACGCGGAGGAGCTTTCCGGCCTGGCGTTGGCGGGGATCGGCACCTTCGTGGACGGTCCCGAGCTGCGGGGAATGCCGACGCTCCCAAGCGGCGGCACGGCGACCTACGAGGGTGGGGCGAGCGGTCTCTACGCCTATGTCCAAGGCGACGGGCCGGCCGGCTCCGGCGAGGCCGGGCTGTTCTCGGCCATGGCGCGGCTCACCGCGGATTTCGGCGCCGGCACCGTCGCGGGCTGCATCGGCTGTACGGGCGGCATAATGGTCCTGGCGGACGACGCCGCGTCGGAGGACGAGGTCGCGATCGAGCCCGAGACGATCCCCGCCAACATCGTGCTGAGCCCCGCCCCGATCGGCTCGGACGGCACGTTCCTCGACGACGGCGTGGCGGTGGAAATCGCGGGGCGCGACATCGCCGACAGCAGCGGCGCCTGGGGCGGGCGCTTCTCCACCGTCGCCGACGCCGCGGGCGACCCGCGCCTGGCCGCCGGCACCGCCGGCGCCGAATGGACCGAGGCCGACGGCAGCCAGGGCGTGTTCTTGGGGAGCTGGTTCGCCGACAAGCAGTAGCGGCGGGCCGGAAGCCGGCCCGGTGCCGATGATCCCGCCCGCCATCGAGGCCGGGCCCGGCGAGATCGGCAAGCACGGATCGATGATAAGGCGCCACCCAGGCCTATGGCGTGCGTGACGTGGCGGGGCTGCGCCGGGACGCCGATCTCCGAAAGCTCTATCGCGGCGGCGCGCTGGGCGGGCCGCCCTCGCTCGGCTGACCCGTGCGGCGGCGCAGATCCGTCGCGCGGCGGCGGCGCAACGAGTCGCGGATACGGGACAGCGGGGCGCTGGTTTTCCTCGACGCCGACCGACGCGCGGCGGACCGCGCCGCCGGACGCGACCCGGAAACCGTGCCCGGCCTCGGGGATTTTCGGCCGGTCTATCTCAGGCCGAAGCTCGAAGGCCTGCTGGTCCGGCTTCGCCCCGGCCGCGAGGCACATTTTCCGGCCGCGGACGATGCCGATAGCCGCCTGCGGGCGCTGTGGCCCGACTACGACAAGCCCATGCCCGCCGCCGCGCTGCGAGAACGCTTCGGCGCGGACGATCTGCGAAGGGCCGCGGCCCACGACTCCGAGCTCCGGGACGCTATGGGCTGCTGGGCCTGTCGCCGTAGGTGACCGCGGCGGAAGCCGGCGACGAGGCCGGCAGCCCGGTGTTCTCGCCGATGGCGGCCAGAATGCCCGCGCCGCCGCGGGCGGGCGTATCGATGGACCCGCCCCGGGGCTTGCCATCACACCCGCTTGTGGCATGGTAGCCGCGCCGGGCGATTGGGAGGGAAGATGGCGATCACGCTCTACGAACTGGTCGGACGGAACGATCTCAGGTTCAGCCCCTATTGCTGGCGCACCCGCTTCGCGCTGGCCCACAAGGAGCTCGACTTCGACACCGTGCCGGTGCGTTTCGCCGACAAGCGGGCGATCGCCTTCAGCGGCCAGGAACGGGTGCCGGTGCTGCGCGACGGCGACCGGGCGGTGGCCGATTCCTGGGCCATCGCGTGCTATCTCGACGAGGCCTATCCCGACCGGCCGCCGCTGTTCGCGAGCCGCACCGAGCGGGCGATGGCGCGGCTGATCAACGAATGGGCCGACCGCGAGGTCAATCCGAAACTCATCCTGCTGGTGGTCAGGGACGTCTACGACAACATCGACGAGCGCGACCGCGCCTATTTCCTGGAAACCCGAGAGAAGCGGTTCGGGACGACGCTGGACGCGCTGCACGCGGCGCGCGAGGACCGCCTGCCGGCGGCGCGGGCCGCGCTCGCCCCGGCCCGAGCGGTGCTCGCGGACCAGCCCTTTCTCGCCGGCGACGAGGCGGGCTACGCCGACTACATCCTGATGGGCGCCTGCCAGTGGATCCGCATCGTCAGCCCGTATGCGATCATCGCGCCCGACGACCCGGTGCTCGAATGGCGCGGGCGCATGCTCGCGCTGTTCGGCGGGATGGCGGCGGACGCGGCGGCGCTGGGCCCCTGAGTTCCGGCGGCGCGGCGCCGAGCCGGGCGGCGGCATGACGGAATACGCCCCCCACGTGCTGGTCGTCGACGACGACGACAGGCTGCGCGACCTGCTGAGCCAGTATCTCGGCGCAAACGGCTACCGGGTGACCGCTTCCGCCGATGCCGTCGAAGCGCGCGACCGGATGCGCTCGATGGCGTTCGACCTCGTCGTGCTCGACGTGATGATGCCGGGCGAGGACGGGTTCTCGCTCACCGCCTGGCTGCGGGAGGTCTCGGACACGCCGATCCTGCTGCTGACCGCGCGCGGCGAGCCGGAGGACCGGATCGCCGGGCTCGAACGCGGCGCGGACGACTACCTGGTCAAGCCGTTCGAGCCGCGCGAGCTCGTGCTCCGCCTGTCCAGCCTGCTGCGCCGCGCGCCGCAGGCGGTGCCGGATCCGGTGGTGCGCCTCGGCGAGCACAGCTTCCACGTCGAGCGTTCCGCGCTCACCAGGAACGACCTCGCGGTTCACCTTTCGCCGGTCGAGGCGAGGCTGCTGCGGACGCTGGCGCGGCGGCCCGGGGTGACGCTCTCGCGCCGCCTGCTGATCGCCGAGAGCGGGATCGCCGGCGGCGCGCGCACGGTCGACGTCCAGGTCACGAGGCTGCGCCGCAAGATCGAGCCCGATCCGCGCCACCCGCGCTATCTGCAGACGGTGCGCGGCGAGGGCTACGTGCTGCAGCCCGACTGACCGCCATGCGGGGCTTCCTCAAGCGCTTCGCGCCGAGAACCCTGATCGGACGGTCGGTGACCATCCTGGTCGTGCCGATGATCGTCGTTCAGGCGGTGGCGACCTGGGCGTTCTACGACCGCCACTGGGACATCGTGACCAAGCGCCTGGTCGCCACGGTGGCGGGCGACATCGCGCTGGTGATCGAGGGGATGCAGGCCTTTCCGGGCGAGGCGAACCGCGACACCGTGCTGCGCGGTGCGCGCACCGCGGGGCTGCGCGCGAGCTTCGCCCGGGGCGCCGCGCTGGCCGGTCCGGGGCCCAGGATCGGCGAGGGCATCCGCGACCGCCGCCTGTCGCAGGCGCTCGACTACCAGCTTGGCCGGCCCTACCACATGGAGACCGCGGGCTACGGCGACTGGATCCGCGTCAAGGTGCAGCTCGCCGACGGCGTGCTCGACGTGTTCGTCGAGAAGCGGCGGCTGTTCGAGGAGACGACCTATCTGTTCCTCGCCTGGCTGATCGGAACCTCGCTGGTGATGATCGCCATCGCGGTTCTCTTCATGCGCAACCAGGTGCGGCCGATCCGCCGGCTCGCCGTCGCAGTGGACGAGTTCGGCAAGGGCCGCGAGGTGCCCGACATCAGCCCGTCCGGCGCCGCCGAGATCCGCAGCCTGACCACCGCCTTCAACCTGATGCGCGCGCGGATCGGGCGGGCGATCGCGCAGCGCACCGAGATGCTGGCCGGGGTGTCGCACGATCTGCGCACGCCGCTGACCCGGATCAAGCTGCAGATCGCCCTGCTCGGCGAGGGCGGGCGGGTCGACGACCTCAAATCCGACGTTGCCGAGATGGAGTCGCTGGTCGAGGAATATCTCGCCTTTGCCGCCGGCGAGGGCACCGAGGCGGTGGTCGCCGCCAACGTGGCGCCGATCCTCGACGAGGTGGTCGCCGGTGCGCGGCGCGACGGGGTGGCGGTCGAGTTCCGCGCGCCTTCCGAGCTGGTCGTGCCGATCCGCCCCAACGCCTTCCGGCGCTGCCTCGCCAACGTGGTCTCCAACGCGGTGCGCCACGCCGAGCGCGTCTCCGTGCGGGCGAGCCGCAGCCGGGACACGATCGAGATCGTCGTCGACGACGACGGGCCGGGCATTCCGGAAGACGCCCGCGAGGACGTGTTCAAGCCGTTCTACCGGATCGACGGCTCCCGCAACCCGGCGACCGGGGGCACCGGGCTGGGGCTGACCATCGCGCGCGACGTGATGCGCGGCCATGGCGGGGACATCAGGATCGAGACCGCGCCGGGCGGCGGCGTCCGCGCCCGGCTGCGCATGCCGGTCTAGGGGGTCGCCGCCTGAGCCCGTCTCGGGTTCAGGCGCCCCATCAGCCGGTCGGCGCGGCTCAGGTTGCGGTCGAGATGCGCCATCGTCCTGGCCAAATCGGGCGAGTCGTCGCGCAGGAAGACGAACAGGCTGGACATGAACAGCGCGGCCAGCCCGCGCACCCTGAGCTCGCCGAACGGGCCGGAGCCGCCGACGCCCGCGGTCTCCAGCGACCAGGTCATCGAGCGCAGCAGCCGCCTGGTGCCGCAATACCCCTCGCGCGGCACCGTCAGCCCCTCGCAGACGATCGAGGCGAGCGCCGCGCGGTGGGGCTGGAGCGCCTCGAAGCGCCGGGCCAGCACGTCGAACAAGCGGTCGCGCACCGGCTCGGCGGCGGCCTCCTCGTCGGTGCCGCGCATCACCTGAGCGTCGATCCGCGCGGTGAACGCGTCGAGGATCGCTGCCTTGCTGCGGAACAGGGAGTGCAGCTGGTCGAGCCGCATCTCGGCCTCCTTGGCGATCTCGGACAGCGTGACCCGCCGCCACGGCCGCTCCGCCGCCAGCGCGAGCGCCGCATCGATCACCCGATCCGGATTGGCTCTCCTGGGCGCTGCCATCGTCGTCATCCCTGCTCATGGGCTCGCCGCAACCATAGGCCGAAACGGGGGGAATGTTAACCGGCAATAGGGGTGCGGGCGGGGTGACGCGGGCGGAACGGATTTCCGCTCTCCGTGGAATGTCTTTCGACAACCTTCTATAGTAGGTTGCAGTTGGTGCGGGAGAGGCTTCATGGCGCAGGCGGCAACGGGCGGGGTGCACGAGCTGGGTAGTCGGGTCAGAGCCCTCGAAGCCCGCATCGACTGTCTCGCCACCAAGGAAGACATCGGCGCGGTCAAGGCGCTGGTCGCCGAGGTCAAGGCGCTGATCGCCGAGCGCGAGACCAGGATGCTGCGCTGGCTGGTCGGCACGCTGGGCGTGGCCGCGCTCGGCATGACCGCGAGCGTGGTCGCCACCATCGTCCGCGCGCTGGCGTAGCGGCCGCTTCAGCCCGGCCGCCGGATCGTGCCCGCGCCCGCCTTGGCGGTCTGGCGGAGCTTGCGGCGCAGCACCTTGTTGGCCGCGTTGCGCGGCAGCGCGTCGACGAAGAGATACCCCTTGGGCCGCTTGAACCCGGCGAGGCCGCCCGCCCGGCAATGGGCGTCGAGCTCGGCCGCCCCGGGCGCCTCGCCGGCGGCGACGACGCAGGCGAGCACCGCCTCGCCCCAGCGCGCATCGGGCAGGCCGATGGCGCAGCAATCGGCGACGCCGGGATGGGCGGCGAGCGCGGCCTCGACCTCCTCGGGGTGGATGTTCTCGCCGCCCGAGCGGATCACGTCGTCGACCCGCCCGCGCAGCCTGAGATCGCCGTCGGTCTCGACCTCGACGATGTCGCCCGAATAGTACCAGCCGCCGCGCAGCTTCTCGGCCGTCGCCTCGGGCCGGTTGAGATAGCCCGAGAACGTCGCATCCGCGCTCGCGTCGATGATCAGCTCGCCCTCCTCCCCCGGACCCACCGCGTCGTCGGGGCCGCCGCCGAGGCGGACCGCCCTGGTGCGCGAGTAGAAGCCCGGGCGGAGCGAGGCGGGGCGCTCGACCGGGTCGGGGTTGTAGAGCGAGCACATGGTCTCCGTGGTGCCGTAGATGTGGCGGATCGCCGCCGGCCAGTGCCGGTCGATGTGGCGGATGAGATCGGGCTCGATGACCCCGCCGCCGAACAGCACCAGCTCGAGCGAGCGCATCCGTTCCGGTGCGTAGCCCGGCGCCCGGGTCATCGCGTGATAGAGCGTCGGCACCGCGAACATGTAGGTGATCGCGTGGCGCTCGGTCATCTCGACCGCCGCCGCCGGATCGAAGCTCGTCATCGCGAAATAGGTGCCGCCGAAGGCGAGCGTCACCAGGAACACGCCGTAGAAGCCGATGGCGTGGCTGAGCGGCATGAAGCCGAGCGTCCGGTTGTGCCCGCCATGGCGCAGCCCGGCCTGGGTGGAGAGCCAGAGGACGCGGTGCTCGGTGGTGCGCTGGGCGAGCACCACGCCCTTGGGCAGGCCGGTGGTGCCCGAGGTGTAGAACACGAAGGCGGGGTCCTCGCGGCCGGGGCGCGGCGGCTTGCCCAGCCGCGCCGGATCGCCCCGGCAGGCGGCCAGGTCTGCCGGGGCAAGTATCGGCGCGCCGTCGGGGAGCGCATCCGCGACGGCGGCGGCAAGCGCCGCGTCGGGCCCGACGACCGCAGCCCGCGCCTCGCCGTGGGCGGCGAGCGCCGCGATGTCGGCCGGGCCGAGCCGGTGGTTCAGCAGCATCGGCACCGCGGCCAAGCGCTGCAAGGCGAGCAGGACGATGGCGTGGTCGAAGCTGCCGGGAAGCACCGTCGCCACCCGTTCGCCGGCACTGACCCCGCGCGCGGCAAGGCCGGCGGCGACGCTCTCGATCTCGGCGATCGTCTCAGAATAGGTGAGCGAGCGCCCCGTGAGGTCGTCGACGATGGCGATACGGTCCGGGGTCCGCTCGGCGGACAGCCAGACGAGGTCGAACGCGGTCTGCATGGCGCTCCTTCAGCTTGCCGCCGCGGCGGCGAGGCGGGCGAGGCAGGCGTCGCGGCCGGGCGCGAAGCCCTCGGCGATCCACCACGCCTCGACCTCGCGCAGCACGCTTCCAACCGCCGGCCCGGGCGGCGCGCCTAGCGCGATCGCGTCTCTTCCGCCGAGAGGGAAGACCGGGCGCCGCCACGCGGCCAGAGCGCGGGCGGCAGATTCGAACGCGGCCTCGTCGCCGCCGCCCGCGCGGCGCCCGGCCCAGGCGATGGCGAGCGCGTCGGCGAACGCCTCCTCGCCCCAGCGGTAGAGCCGGCAGCCGGAGGCGGCGGGATCGGGGTCTCCGATCAGCGCGCCGGAAGCCGCCACCGCCTTCTTCAGACGCGCCGCCTCTGCGCGCGACATGCGGAGCCGCCGGGCGAGGCGGCCGGTCTCCGCATCCTTCGCTTCGAGCACGGCGGCGAGGCGGCGGATCGCCGAGGCGCCGAGGCCGAGCGCCGCCTCGATCCCGACAACGCCGTCGAGCCGGGCGAAGGCGGTCGCGCCGGGGACGATGGGGGCAAGCGCGCCCGCCCCGCCCATCAGGCGTAGCGTCCCGCCCGGATCGGGCGTGCACAGGATCCTGCCGAGCTCGGCCCAGACCCGCTCGCCCGACAAGCCGGAGAGCCTGGGCGAGAAGTCTCGGCAGGCGGCCATCGCGCCCGGGTCCGGCGCGCCTCTTCCGTAGCTTGCGTGGAAGCGGAAGAAGCGCAGCAGCCGCAGCACGTCCTCGGCCAGCCGCTCGCGCGCCTCGCCGACAAAGCGCACCCGCCCGGCCTCGAGGTCGGCGCGCCCGCCGGTCGGGTCGTAGAGCGTGCCGTCGGCGTCGAGATAGAGCGCGTTGAAGGTAAAATCGCGGCGCGCGGCGTCGGCCAGCCAGTCCTTCGTGAAGGCGACCACCGCCCGGCGCCCGTCGGTCTCCACGTCGCGGCGCAGCGTGGTGACCTCGAACAGCTCGCCCTCGACGAGCGCGGTCAGCGTGCCGTGGGCGAGCCCGGTCGGGATCGTGCGAATGCCGTGCGTCCGGAGCAGCGCCGCCACCCGGTCCGGGGTCGCCTCGGTGGCTATGTCGATGTCGTGCACCGGACGGCCGGCCAGGGTGTCGCGCACGCAGCCGCCGACGAAGCGCGCCGTGGCCCCGCCGCCCGCCAGCGCGGCGAGCAGGGTGCGCGCGGCCGGCGCAGTCATCCACTCCCGGGGTTCGATGCGTCCCGCCGGTCGCAAGGGGACGCCGTTCAGTTGCGGCCCGGGGCGTCGGAATGCTGCCCGGGCACGACTTCCCCATCGATCAGCCGGGCGGGCTGGTAGACCTCGCCCGGATCGCCGCCGACCAGCACTGCAAAGGCGCCGAGCGTGGCGACGAGCAGGATCAGCCCGGCGACGGCGAGCTGGGGAACGGGCGCCGCCTGCCAGCCCTTCTTCTTCTCCTCGCCGGGCCGCTGCGGGCGGAACTGGTGCCACAGGTACCAGACCAGGGCTGGCAGAACCAAAGGCAGGATGTAGGTGAGCAGGATCCGCGTCATGGCCGTCGCAGCACCTCCCCCAGATTGACCAGGATTCGCGCGGTCAGCCCCCAGATGAAATAGGAGCCGTAAGGAATGGCGTAGAACTGGCGCTCCACATTGCCGCTCACCCGGGTCTCGAAGCGGTGATTGGCGGGGTCGACCAGGAAGGCGAGCGGCACCTCGAATATCTCCGCCACCTCGTGCGCGTCGGGCACCAGCGCGAGCGGCGGGACCACCATGCCGACCACGGGAAACACGCGGTAGCCGGTGCCGGTCTCGCGCATGTCGAGCCGCCCGAGCAGCTCCACCTCGCCGGCGGCGAGGCCGATCTCCTCGCCGGTCTCGCGAAGCGCCGCCGCCTCGGGCGACTCGTCGCGCTCCTCGATGCGCCCGCCGGGGAAGGAGATCTGCCCGGAATGGGATTTCAGGTGGTCGGTCCGGCGGGTGAACAAGACGGTCGGCGCGTCGTCCCGGCGGACGATGGGGACCAGAACCGCGGCCGGCGTCAGCTCCCTTCCGTCGCCGGCCCCGCCGTTGGCCGCGAGCCAGTCGGGGCCATCTCCAGCCGCGCCGGAGATGCCGGGGCCGTCGAAGGCCGCCCTTATGCTGGCGCTGCTCGTGTGGATCACGCGACCGAGCCTACGCCGCCGGGCCGAGGGTGAAGAACGCGCCGCCGCTCCGCACGCGGACGGTCGCGCCGCCGGGGCCGTCGGCCTCCTCGCCGAGCTCGGCCAGGTCGTAGAACACCGAACGCAGGATGAGCGCGTCCAGCCCGTCGCGCACGCCGACATAGGGCGCGGGCTCGCCGCTACCGGCGTCGGTCTCGACGCGGATCGGGTGCTCGGGACCGGCGCTCACCATCTCGTCGATATTGGTGCGGAAGCGGATGACGCGCCCCGCGCCGGCGCCCTCGACGAACATCTCGACTGCGGTGAAGGGCGCGTCGTCGACCGCGATGCGGCACTTCTCGAACGGCGTCTCCAGCCAGTAATCGCCGGCCGAATCGCGCTTGAGCACGCTGGCGAAGAGCTTGACGAGAGGTTTGCGACCGATCGGCGAGCCGTGGTAGAACCACGTCCCGTCGCGCGCGATTCGCATGTCGATATCGCCGCAGAACTGCTGGGCGGAAGCGGTGCCGATATCGGCCGCCGGCCGCGGTCGCAAGGCGCGCGAGACGCGGCGGAGATCGGATTCGGACATCGTGTGCGTCTGCCCTCCGTGAGGTGCCCGTGTCCAACCTGCCAACCGACATCCAGACCGCCGGCGAGACGCCGCCCCGGGCGAGCGAGATCGAGGCGCTCGGCCACCGCATGGCGATGGTGCGCGACCGCATCGGCCGGGTGATTTTCGGCCAGGAACAGGTTGTCGAAGAGACCCTTATCACCCTTCTCGCCGGCGGTCACGCCCTGCTCATCGGATTTCCCGGTCTCGGCAAGACCCGGCTGGTGGAAACCCTGGGCGGGGTGCTGGGTCTCGAC
Source organism: Defluviicoccus sp. (assembly GCA_028821395.1). Lineage (GTDB taxonomy): Bacteria > Pseudomonadota > Alphaproteobacteria > MPNO01 > MPNO01 > MPNO01. The sequence continues at coordinate 2,121 of JAPPGP010000086.1, read as the reverse complement.
GACAAGCGGGTCCAATTCACCCCCGACCTGATGCCGGCCGACATCCTGGGCTCCGAGGTCATGGAGGAGAGCGAGTCCGGGCGGCGCGGCTTCCGCTTCATCCAGGGTCCGGTCTTCGCCCAGCTCCTGATGGCCGACGAGATCAACCGCGCCAGCCCGCGCACCCAGTCGGCGCTGCTCCAGGCGATGCAGGAGCAGCGGGTGTCGGTCGCCGGCCGCTACCACCCGCTGCCCCTTCCCTTCCACGTGCTGGCGACGCAGAATCCGCTCGAACAGGAAGGCACCTACCCGCTGCCCGAGGCTCAGCTCGACCGCTTCCTGTTGCAGATCGACATCGTCTATCCCGAGCTCGACGCCGAGCGCGAGATGCTGATCGCCACCACCGGCGCGGAGGAGGCGCCGGCGGAACAGGTGCTGACCGGCGAGGAGCTGCGCGCCGCCCAGCGGCTGGTCCGCGCCATCCCGGTCGGCGAGTCGGTGGTGAACGGCATACTCGACCTGGTGCGGCGCGGGCGTCCCGACACCACCGACATCCCGGAGCTCCCCGGCCAGGTGGCGTGGGGGCCGGGTCCGCGGGCGAGCCAGGCGCTGATGCTGGCGAGCCGCGCCCGCGCCCTGCTCGACGGGCGGCTCGCGCCCTCGCTCGACGACGTGCTGGCGCTGGCCGGGCCGGTGCTGCGCCACCGCATGGCGGTCACCTTCGCGGCGCGGGCGGACGGAATCTCGGTCGACGACATCATCGCAAGATTGTGCGCACCCCTCGCATAGACCGGTTCGGCGTCTCCCCCGACCGCGCCGGCCCGGCGCTGCGCCGCGGCGCCGAGGAGGCGGCCGCCCGGATCCCCGAACTCATGGTCGAGGCCGACCGCATCGCATCCTCGGTGATCGCCGGCATTCACGGCAGGCGACGGGTCGGGCGGGGCGACACGTTCTGGCAGTTCCGCCAGTACCAACCCGGCGACAGCGCGCAGTCGATCGACTGGCGCCAGACCGCGAAGTCGCGCTTCGCCTATGTCCGCGAGACCGAATGGGAGGCGGCGCAGAGCGTCTGGATCTGGTGCGACGCCTCGCCCTCGATGCGCTTCCGCTCGGACCCGGGATGGCCCGACAAGCAGCAGCGCGCGGCGGTGCTGGCGCTCGCGGTGGCGATCCTCCTGGTGCGCGGCGGCGAGCGGATCGCGCTGCTCGGCTCGGGCCTCGCCCCGGACCAGGGCCGCGGCGCGCTGGAACGCTTCACCGAGTGCGTGGTCCGCGCGCTGGCGGAGGAGTCGAGCCTGCCCCGGGTCGAGCCCCTGCCACGCCACGCCCGGCTGGTGATTTTGGGCGACCTGCTCTCGCCGCTCGCCGAGATCGAGCGCACAATCCGCGACTTCGCCGCGATGGGCGTCGCGGGCCATCTGCTGCGGGTGATCGACCCGGCGGAGCTGTCGCTCCCCTATAATGGAAGGGTCCGCTTCGAAGGGCTGGAGGACGAAGGCGGGGTGGTGATCGGCCGGGTCGGCAACATCCGCGAGGATTACGCCGGGGCGATGGCGCGGCACCGCGAAGGTCTCGGCGCGATCGTGCGATCGCTCGGCTGGACCGTCGCCTCGCATGTCACCGACCAGCCGCCGCAGACCGCGCTGCTCGCCTTGCACGCGGCGCTCGCGCCGCCCGAGGGGTGACCCGGTGGCCGGCCTCAGCGCGCTCGGCTTCGCCGCCCCCTGGTTCCTGCTCGCCGGGCTGGTCCTGCCGCTGATCTGGTGGCTGCTGCGCGTCACCCCGCCGGCGCCGAGGCTGGTCGCCTTCCCGCCGATCCGCCTCGTCCTCGGCCTGCGCTCGCCCGAGGAATCGCCGGCCCGCACGCCGCTCTGGCTGATCGTGCTGCGCTGTCTCATCGCCGCGCTGATCATCCTGGCGCTGGCCGGGCCGGTGCTGAACCCGACCGCGGGGCTGCACGGCTCCGGCCCGCTGATCCTCATCGTCGACAACGGCTGGGCCTCCGCGCGCGACTGGCAGGACCGGGTGGCGGCCTGGAACGCGCTGCTCGACCGGGCGGAGCGCGACAACCGGCCGGTGCGGCTGGCGACCCCCCCCCCGGGCGCCCCCCGGCGGCCCGGCGCGGGGGCCCCGACCCCCCCC
>JAPPGP010000127.1 GCA_028821395.1 Defluviicoccus sp. | reverse complement strand
TGCGCGCTCGAAATCCGACCGATTTAATGGACAGCCGGCGAATAGATGCGGCTAGCCAAGATCGCTTTTCAGGCGTCGCAATCGACCCAGACGTCGGCCGATTGCGGCACCGCCTGGCACAGCAGGATGTAGCCCCTCTCCTTGTCGCGCTTCGACAGGATGGTGCTCTTGTGCATGGCGACCTCGCCGGATTTCCTGATCACCATGCAGGAGCCGCAATGGGCGTCCTTGCAGGAATGCACCGGATCGAGTCCCTGGGCCAGCATGCAATCGAGCAGGGTTTCTCCGGCCGAGTAGGGCACCTCGTGGTCTTCGCCGTCGATGGTGGCGCGGAAGCTCGCGACGCCGCCGGCTCCGGCAACCCTGTCCGCCGGGTCTTCGGCCTCGGCGTCGTCGTCGGGCATGGTGAAACGCTCGATGAACACGTCGCGGTCGTCGGCGCCCAGCTCCGCCAGCACATCCACCGTGAGATCCATGAAAGGCGCCGGCCCGCAGACGAAGAAGTGACAATCCGTCGACTCGCCCGCGAACCGCGCGATGCGCCCGGCGTCGGCCAGCCCGGCCTCCGCGTCGAGATGGTGGCGGCAGTCGAGCCGGCCGGGAAACCGCGCGCCGAGCTCGTCGAGCTCGCGCCGGAAGATGATCTGGTCGTACTCCGTGTTGGCGTAGAACAGCCGCGGCGACAGCGCGGTCTCGTGGAGCGCCTGCTTGATCAACGAAATCACCGGCGTGATGCCGCTGCCGCCGGCGAACAAGACCATGGGCCGGTCGGGCCGGCGCATGACGAAGCGCCCGCTGGGGGGCGCGGCCTGGATGACGTCGCCCGGCCGCGGCACGTCGTTGAACCAGTTGGAGCCGGGCCCGCCCCGGACGCGCTTAACCGTGACCTGCATCTCGTCGTCGCAGGCCGGCGCGCTGGAGAGCGAGTAGCAGCGCTCGACGGGGCCGCCTGCCGAGGGAATCCGGAAGGTCAGGAACTGCCCGGCCCTGTAGCCGAACAGCGGCGCGTGTTCGGCTTCCGGGCTGAGCCGGAACGACCGCGCCAGCGGCGTCTCGTCGACGATCCCGCCTATCGTGAGCGGATAGAACTTCACCGGTGCATCGCTAGGGGCGAGGCCACGGGAGCGCCCGCGCCTGCCGGCTAGAACGCGGCGGCGGCTTCCCTCGCCTCCTCGATCATCTTGGCCCGCGTCGCCGCCTGTTCCTCCGGCGATGTCAGCATCGGCTCGACGACCAGAGAACGGACATCCTCGAAGCCGATGAAGCTGAACAGGAAGTCCAGATACCGCTTCTGGAAGTCGACCTCGAAGAAATCGGAGGGGGGCATGTAGGCGGCGCCGCGCGCGACGATCACCATCGCGGGCTTCCCCTTGACCAGGCCCTCGTAGCCGCCTTCCACCACGGCGAAGGCGAGGTCGGGCTGGACGATGATGTCGATCAGATGCTTCAGCTTGTAGGGAACGTTGAAGTTCCACATTGGCGTGCTGAGCACGATCTTGTCGGCCGAATTGAACCGGTTGAAGGTCTGCACCACGACCCGCCAGGCATCGGCTTCCCGCTGGTCGAGCTCGCCGAGGTCCAGCAACCTGTATTTCGCGTCGATCATGGCAATGTTGAGCTCGGGCAGCTCGGTATCCCAGAGATCCATCTTGTCGATCTCGTGATCGGGATTGGCTGCGCTGTAGGCCTCCAGGAACGCTTCCGCCACGGCGATCGAGTGCGACCGCTCCTTGCGGGGAGAGACTTCAATGTAAAGAACCTTCGTCATCTTCGGCCTCCTCTGTCGGTTTTATTGCCCGTCCGGCTTCGACGATGGTCAATCGGCCAGAGCGATCGCGTCCCCCTTGCGGACCGGGCCTTCCTTGATGACCGCGGCATAGACGCCGGCGAACCCCTCATGCGCCCGGGTCACGTGCCGCAGCAATGCGGGATCCGTCTCGGCGGTCTCCGGATGGATGGTGATGAACTTGCAGCGCGGGTCGCGCTCCACCACCATGACCTCGACCGTGTCGCCGACCTTCACCGTCCTGCCGACGAGCTCGTCCTCGTAGAAGCCGCCCTGCTCGTTCCAGTCGACATAGAAGTTGGCGCGGAACTGCAGCTTGTGGATGTCGGTGCCGGTCTCCTGGCTGAGCTGATCGACGGTCTGCAGCGAGAACAGCGTCACCGGCCGGCAGTCGACGATGTTGCGCTGGGTGTGGTGCAGCGCGAGCTCGCCCTCGGACTTGTCCTTCAGGCCTTCGAGGAAGGCCGGGTCCTCGATATCCACCACCGTGCCGTCGGGGATCTCGACCTCGACCCCGAAGGCGCCCGGGTCGGTCGGGAACGGCGCATGGATGTTGGCGGGATGCCCCATGGCCTCTTCCATGTTGTCCGGCTTCAGGGTCCCGTCGCGCCGCTTGAAGCGGGCCTGGTAGAGCACATAGTCTTCCTGCTCGCGGGCCGTGTGCCAGGGAAAGGCCTTGTCTGCCGCGGTCGAAGACACCGCATAGACCCGGTCGCCCATCAAGCCGGTGAAGGCGACGAATATTTCATCGACCTCCTCTCCGCGCATGCTCTTGACGGGATAGCGCCAAATGCTCTCCAGCTTTCCCAACATCGATCCGTTCCTCGCGATTATAGGTTGAGTGTCCGCCTCCACCCGTGAAGTCGGTTGCTCACATGCGGAGACACAAGCGGTGACCAGGGTCCGGAGCCGGTATCGTCATCGCCGAATTCGACCGCGTTCGCCTTGGCGGCAAGCAAGCGCGCGTCCGGGCACCCGCCTCGGCAGGCATCATATCTTCCCACCAAACGCCGACCCCGGGAGATCACCGGCCGAAGCTCAGGTCGGCTCCTACGATCCACAAGGACCGCCGCGCATTGGCGGCCCGCTCGAACTCGAAGTTGACGCCATTCGAGGCTAACACCCGGTTCCCGGGGTGTCCAGCCGATGCCCCGCCCGGGCTTGCCCATCGGAGCGCCTCGTTGCCGGGACGCCCTCACTCCGCCGCGGTATCCAGCGGCGTCATCGGCGAAATCGGTCGGTCATGGTCGAGCGCCGGTATCTTTCTCCGCGCCTCGGCCGCTTTCGAGGGGTCGATCTCCGCCAGCACGATGCCCTCGCCCTCGCCGCCGTCGGCGAGCACCGCACCCCAGGGGTCCACGATCAGCGAATGGGCGAAGCAGGCGCCGCCCCCCTCGACGTCGCCGTATTGGCATGGCGAGATCATGTAGCAGCCGTGCTCGATCGCCCTGGCGCGGTTCAGCACATGCCAGTGCGCCTTGCCGGTCTCCCGGGTGAAGGCGGCCGGTGCCGCCAGCAAGATCGCCCCGTTCCGGGCGAGCTGGCGGTACAGCGGCGCAAAGCGCAGGTCGTAGCAGATCGACAGGCCGAGCCCGCCCCACGGCGTCAGCGCGACGACCGAGCGGTCGCCGGGCGCTATCGTCGCGGATTCGGCGACGGGACCGGACGCGAGCACCGCGTCGAACAGGTGGATCTTGTCGTAGCGGGCGACGATCCCGCCATCGCTGTCGATGACATAGGCCCGGTTGGAGATGCGCCCGTCGGAGTTCACCACGCCGAGCGAGCCGAGCAGGAACCAGACCTTCCGGTCCCGGGCCGCCCGGGCGAAGGCCGGCAGCACCGGATGCTCGGCTTCGGGAAACGCGGTCGGGAGAAACAGCCCGTCCTCGGTGCGCAGTCCGGAGAAATACTCGGGCGTGCAGATCAGCTCGGCGCCCGCGTCCGCCGCGTCTCGCGCGAGCCGGAGCGACACCTCGATGTTGAAGTCGACATCCGGGGTCGCGTTGTTCTGGATACACGCCGCGACGAACTTCTTCGACATCCCTTGCTCCCGCGGGCGCCGCGCCGGCCGTTGGCTCAGGCCTTCACCCGCGACTTGGTCGGGTCGTAGAACGGGAAGGGCACGACCTTCGCCGGGATGCGCTTTTGGTGGCCGTCGAGCTTGCCCACCTCGACCGCCGTCCCCTCCGCCGATGCCGTCGTGTCCATCCGGCAGAGCGCGATATTCTTGCGCAGGATCGGCGAGCGCATGCCGCTGGTGACGACGCCAACCTGGGCGCGGCCGACATGGACGCAATCGCCGTGCGCCGCCGCCTCCTGTCCCTCCAGCTCGAGCCCGACCAGCTTGCGCTGCGGCGCGTCCTTGCGCCGGATCAGCGCCTCCCGGCCGACGAAATCGTCTTCTTTCGATTTGAGCGGCACGGTAAAGCCGATGCCGGCCTCGAACGGATCGGTCTGGTCGTCGAACTCGTAGCCGGCGAAGATCAGCCCGGCCTCGATGCGGACCATGTCCAGCGCTTCCAGGCCGAAGGGCGACAGGCCCTCGGGCTCGCCCGCCTGCCAGATGGCGTCCCATACCCCGGTGGCGTGGCGCGGATGGCACCACACCTCGAAGCCCAGCTCGCCGGTATAGCCGGTGCGGGACACCACGATCGGGATGCCGTCGGGGTCGCCGATCCGGCCGATGGCGAAGCGGAACCAGCCCAGCTCCTCGATGGACGGCTGGACCGGCGGCGTCCACACCACCTGCTTGAGGATATCCCGGCTGCCGGGCCCCTGGACGGCAACGTTGTGGAGCTGATCGGTGGACGAGCGGACCCAGACGTTCAGCCCGAGCTTCGCGGCTTGCTCGCGCATCCACTCGCCGCCGTAATCGCAGCCGCCCACCCAGCGGAAATTGTCGTCGCCCAGCCGGAAGGCGGTGCCGTCGTCGATCATGCCGCCGGTCTCGTAGCACATGGCGGAATAGACCACCTGCCCGGTCGCCAGGCGCCGGATGTTGCGGGTCAGCACCCATTGCAACAGCCGTTCGGCGTCGGGCCCGAGCACCTCGAACTTGCGCAGCGGCGACAGGTCCATGATCGCCGCCCGCTCGCGGCAGGCCCAGTACTCGTCCAGCGCCCCGCGGTTGGTGAAATCGCTGGCCAGCCAGTAGCCGTTGTATTCGATGAAGTTTCTCGTGTGCTCGGCGAACCGGCCGTGGAAGCCGGTTTCCCGGGTCAGCTTGGGATCGGCGTCGGGAGTCATGCGATAGGCCACCGCTTTGGAAAACACGTTCTCGCGGGGATAGACCCGCACGTGGATATCGGTCGGGTTCCAGCCGTTTGCCGCGTCGATGTCGTCGGGGCAGGCGGACGAGACGCAGACGAGGTCGGTCAATGCCTGCATCAGCACGTAGTCGCCGGGCCGCGACCAGGGATTGTCGAACACCGCCTGGTCGGCCTCGAAGCCGGTGTTGAAGAAGAAGTTGAGCGCCATCCAGCCGCGGCGCGGCGCGATTCCGAAGGGCGCTAGAGCGCCGTTGAAGTTGTCGGTGCAGTTGACGTGGCCGGGATAGCCCATGTCGTCGTAATACTTGGCCGTGCAGGCGTAGAGGAAGCTGTCGTGCCGGCCGCAGGTGTCGCGGATGACCTCGACCATCGGCTGCAAGTTGACGTCGTAGCACTTCGACAGCAGGCCGGGCGCCGGGTAGGCGCTGCCCATCAGCGTACGGGTCGCCGTCGCGTCCAGGCAGAACTCCTGCCCCGCGTCGAGGCCGGCGACGGTGAACGCCTGGAAGTCCGAGCATTCCCGGCCCTGCACGTCGATGATCTGGATGAACTCGCCCGCCTTCACCTCATAGGCTTCGGCCGTGCGGGCGGCGATCCGCCGGTCGATGCGCGGGTCGGCCAGGGGTTCGGGCACCGGGTGTTCGTCGGGCACGACCGGGTTTGCGCGGGCGACGAAGATCTCGACCGGCGTCGGCGGGTCCTGCCGATCGACGCGCATCGGTCCGCCCGGCGCGGCGACGAAGCAGACCAGCGGCCGTTCGGCGGTGAAGCTCGCCTCGTCGCCCGCGCGCGACTCGCCGCCCAGCACGTCGACGGAGCGCGCACCCGCGATGTCGAGGCCGCGCCGCTGCAGGCTTCCCGACAGCGACCGCGACCGTTCGTCGCCGGCGCCCAGGACCGACTTGAGGCCCTCGGCGGACCCGTTCGCGGCGACACCCAGCGCTTCGGTATCCGGCGAACCGTCGGGCGCGAAGGCGGCGATCTGGGCGGGCTGCCGGCCTTCCCGGTCGCGCACCGTGAGGCCGTCGCCCGGCTCCAGCGAGAAGACGGTCGCCGCGCCGCCTTCGGCAACGTAGCGCTCGACCCCGAGGCCCAGCGTCGGCACGCCGGGGACCAGGACGGCACCGGCCCGAGAGGGTTGCAGCGAGAGCGGCGGTTCCGAATTGCGGCCGTCAGGCATGGCAATGCTCCCCGGCTTGTCCAAACTACCCTACCGGCGTGACCTTGCCGGCGCTAGCCTCCGAGATAGGCGCGGCGGACGTGATCGTCCTCGTGCAGATCGTTCGCCGGGCCTTCCAGCGCCACGGATCCGGTTTCCAGCACATAGGCATATTGCGCCAGCCGCAGCGCCATCTCGGCATTCTGTTCGACCAGCACGACCGGGATGCCCCGGCCCGAGATGTCGGTGACGATGCGCGCGATCTCCTGCACCATGACCGGCGACAGCCCCATCGACGGCTCGTCCAGCAGCAGCACCCGGGGAGCGCTCATCAGCGCCCGGCCGATCGCCAGCATCTGCTGCTCGCCGCCGGACATGGAGCGCGCCCACTGCCGCCGGCGCTGGGCGAGGCGCGGAAAGCGGTCGAACACATTGGCGAGCGACGCCCCGACCGCCGCCTTGTCCCGGCGCAGGAAGGCGCCGGTGCGCAGGTTCTCCTCCACGGTCAGATCGGGAAACACCCGACGGCCTTCCGGCACGTGGGCGATGCCGCGGCGCACGATCTCTTCCGGCGCAAGCCCGTCGATCCGCGCATCGTCGAACCGGATCTCGCCCCGGGCCAGCGGTTCGAGCCCGGAAATGGCGCGCAGCGTCGTCGTCTTGCCGGCGCCGTTGGCGCCGATGATGGTCACGATGCCGCCGGCCGGAACCGCCATCGAAACGCCCTTGAGCGCCGCGACTTTCTGGTAGCGCACCTCGATATCGCGGAGTTCAAGCAGCATGGCCCGCCCCGCTATCGGCGGCCGCGCCGAGATAGGCTTCGATCACCGCCGGGTCGTTGCGCACCTCCTCCGGCGCGCCTTCGACCAGAAGAGCGCCGAAATTCATCACCGTTATGGTGTCGCACAGATTCATGACCGCCTGCATGTCGTGCTCGACCAGCATTACGGTGACGCCGCCGTCGCGGATGCGCCGGACCAGCGACATCATGCGCCGGGTCTCCTGCGGGTTCATGCCGGTGAACGGCTCGTCCAGCAGCAGCACCTTCGGCTCCGCCGCCAGGGCGACCGCCATGCCGAGCATGCGCTGGTGCCCGTGCGACAGGTTGGATGCCGGCTCTCCGGCCAGGTCTTCGAGGCCGAAGAAGGCAAGCGTTTCCCGCGCCCTGGCGTCGGCGACGCGCTCCGACGGCCGGTCGGTGCCGAGCAGGCGGCTCGCGAACCCGGCACGGGCGGTGAGGTGGCGGCCGACCCGGACATTGTCGAGAACCGAAAGCTCCTGAAACAGGGTCGAGCCCTGGAAGGTCCGCACCAGGCCCATCGCGGCCAGCGCGCTGGTCTTGCGGCCGGAGATGTTGCGGCCGCAATAGAGGACCTGGCCGCCGTTCGGCGCGTAGAAGCCGCTGATCACGTTGAACGTCGTCGTCTTGCCCGCGCCGTTCGGCCCGATCAGCCCGTGGATCGCCCCCTCGCTGACGGCGAAGCTGAAATTGTCGACCGCCACGAGGCCGCCGAACCGGCGGATCAGCCCGCGCGCTTCCAGGATCGGCTGCTCGCCCGGACCGCTCATGCCGCCCCGCCCCCGGCCGCCGCAGGGTCCCGCTCGCGGCGCCGCAGCCGCGCGCGCAGTCTGGGTCCCAGGCTTTCCAGCCCGTCCGGCAAATAGAGCACCGACAGGATCAGGATGGCGCCGTAGATCAGCGGCCGGACCGTGTCCATGCCGAGCCCGCGCAGCACGATCTCGTTGATCACGGTCAGCACCACGACGCCGAGGATCGGGCCGTGCAGGGTCGCGGTGCCGCCGACGATCGCCCAGACCAGGACATAGACCATCTGGTCGACGCCGAACCGCGTGGGGTTCACCGCCCCGACATAGTGGCCGTAGAGGCCGCCGGCGATCCCGGCAAAGAAGGAGGCGATGACGAAGGCGAGCGTCCGGTAGCGGAAGGTATCGACGCCGACCGACTCGGCGAGCCTGTCCTGCCAGTGAATGGCGTGGAAGGTGAGCCCGACGCGCGACCGCTCGATCCGGTACAGCACGTAGAGCGATGCCGAGACCACGATCAGCGCCAGGAAGTAGTAGTTGACCGGCTCGTAGAAATCGATCTCCAGGAACCCGATATCGATGTCGGGAAAGGCGTCGATCCGCTTCAGCCCTTTGGGGCCGCCGAACGGGTCGGTGAAGCGCTTCCAGATCAGACGGATGATCTCGCCGGCCGCAAACGATCCGATCAGGAAGTAAAAGCCCTTCATGCGGAACAGCGGGAAGCTCAGCATCGCCGCGCCGGCCGCTGCGATCATGCCGCCCGCCAGCATGGATACCGGCACCGGCACGCCGAGCCGCTTGGTCAGCAGCGCGCTGGCATAGGCGCCGACCCCCATCATGACGACATGGCCGAGCGACCATTCGCCGGTGAGCGTGAGCAGGCGGTAGCTGCACACCAGCAGGACGTTGATCACCAGCAGGACGGCGATCTCCTGCTGCGAATAGCTCAGCAGATAGGGCAGCGCGGCGAGCGCCGCAAACAGCAAGATCAGCCGCAGCCTTACCGCGATGCGCCACACCTTGTCGCCCGCCGCTCCCGCCCGCTCAGGCACGTTCCTTCGCCCCGAACAGGCCGGTCGGCCGCACCACCAGCACGGCAAGCATCAGCGCGAGGCCGACGATGTTGGCGATCACCCCGTCGAAGAAGGTTGTCACGAAGGTGTGCACGAAGGCGTAGAGCACCGCTGCGATCACCGCGCCTTCGAGGCTGCCGATGCCGCCGACGATGATGATTATGAAGGCGGTGACGATGACCGAATGGCCGATATAGGGGGTGGGGCTGACCAGCGGCGCGGTGAGCGCGCCGGCGACGCCGGCCAGCGCGGCGCCGATGAACATGGCGATGCGCGCGGTCTGGGTCATCGAGATGCCCTGGAGCGCGGCGGCCTCCGAATCCTGGGCGCAGGCGCGCAACGCCCAGCCGAACTTGGTGCGCTTCAGGAAGGCCCACAGCGCGACCAGCAGCAGAACGGCGGCGGCAATGACGAGCAGCCGCTGATAGGTCAGGACCGCGCCGAAAATCTCGAGCTTCTCCTGGGTCGGCGGCGGGACATGGCCCATCCGCCGGCCGAAGCCCAGCACCACCAGGGTTTGCAGGATCAGCAGGAAGCCGATCGATGCGATCAACCCGCTCAGCGGATTGTCCCGCAGCGGCCGGAACATCGCTCGTTCCATGAACAGGCCGACGAGACCGACGAACACCAGCCCCGCGGCGACCGCCGGCAGAAAGGGGAAGCTCTCCTGGGCGTAGAGATACACCACGCAATAGGCGCCCAGCATGTAGAGCTCGCCATGGGCGAAGTTGATCACACCCATGACGCCGAAGATCATGACCAGCCCGACCGCGATCAGCGACATGTAGCTGGCCGCGTACATGGCGTTGATGGCGGTCTGCCACAGCAGATCCATCAAGCAGCCTCAAACGCCGCGGCGGAGAAACGGAACCGGGGCCGGGCAGAGCCCGGCCCCGGCAGCCGATCCAGGCGCGGCAGCGATGCCGCGCGGATTGCGTCGCCGGATCAGCGCTGGTTCCACATCTGGCCCAGCGCGGTCATGTGCTTGATCATCAGCTTGCTGTGCTTAGCCCACCAAGCCGGGATGGACTTGAAGGCCTTGATCCGGGCCTTGCCGTCCTCGATGACGACGACCGGCCAGTTGCCGACCAGCGCGTTGTCGATGCCGAACAGCTCCTTGCCCCACCACTTGGCATCGCCAAAGGCATGCTTGCCGGTGCCGCCGGCCTTCATCGCCTTCAGGACCGGCCCCGGTTCGGCGCTGCCCGCCTTCGCGGCGGCATCGGCCCACAGATCCATGATCGAGGCGTATTCCCAGGAGACGGCGCTCCATTCCGCGGCCCCGAAGCGCTTGGCGTATTCGGCGTAGAACTCGTTCGGCTTGACGAAATTCACGTCCTTGCTGTTCAGCGCCGGGTCGTCGAAATCGGGGAACTGGAATATGAAGCCTTCCATGAACTCCTTGGACGTCTTCTCGATGATCTTCTGGTAGAAGTCGGCGGTGCAGGAGATGATCTGCCCCTTGTAGCCCTGCTGGAACGCCTGTTCGCAAAGCGGGTGGACATAGTCGGCGTAGCAGGTGTCCAAGCACAGGATATCCGGCTTCTTGGCCAGCAGCTTGGTCATGACCGGCGCGAAATCGGTGGTGGCCGGATCGAAGAACTCCGGCTTGTCGACCATCTCGATCCCGGCCGCCTCGAACGCCGCCAGATAGGTCGCCACCGAAGGCTTGCCGAGGGCATCGTCCTGCGCGCAGATCGCCGCGGTCTTCAGGTCCTTCTTGTTCTCCGCCAGCCATTCGACGCCGGTCACGTTGTAGATCGGATGCACCTCGCAGGGCGCGAGAAGGGTCTTGGTCTCCGGCGACAGGTCGCTCGGCAGCAGCGTCGAGAACAGCATGCCTTCGCGTTCGGCGATCTTCTGCACGCCCGGCCAGGTATCCCCCCCCAGCATCATAACGAACTTGACGCCGTCCTCCTTGATCAGCTTGGTGGCGCCGGTACGCGCCTTGGCGGGGTCGTACTCGTTGTCGTAGCCGACGAATTCGATCTTGTGGGACTTGTCGCCGATCTTGACACCGCCCTTGGCGTTTACCCAGTCGGCCCAGATCAGGCATCCGTCGAGGCCGGGCTTGCCCCATGCCGCCACCGGCCCGGTGAGCGGCGCGAGGAATCCGATCTTGATGGTCGCATCCGCGGCGAAGGACACGCGGGGAAAGCCCGCCCCCATCGCCGCCAGCGCCGCCCCGGAAGCCGCCGAGGTGCCGAGGAATTTCCGCCTGCTGATCTTTCCGTCGAGTGACTTGCGCGACATCCGTGCCTCCCCCAATTGAACCGCCGGCGTCCGTCGCCCGGCGGCGTTTCCGAGGGACCGAACGCCGGCCCGGGAGCACGGCGGCAGGCTCGCGCAGCCGGAACCGGAGGTCGACCCATGAGCACCAAAACCAATTCGGACCAATTCGCGCGACCGAGATTCTCAATTGGCGCGATTGCGGTCGAACCCCTACAGCATGTCAAACCGGGGGCAAGATGCAAGGAAAATATGCGTTATTGGCGCCATCCGACCGAATTTCGTACGGCCCGGCGGGGCCGGACGACCGATGGAAATCCAAACCGGGTTGGGATATAGTGGTATCTGGTGGTGCAGATTGGTGTAGATTGGATTCGCCCGCCGAGGGGAATTGCAAGACCATGCCGGCGATTCGGAGCGATGTCGACCGCCGGCCAGGACGGGGAGCGAGAAAATGGCCAAACGGGTTGCGGTGATCGGCGCGGGGCCGTCGGGCTTGGCCCAGCTGCGGGCGTTCCAGTCGGCGGAGGCCGGCGGGGCGGATATTCCGGAGGTCGTCTGCTACGAGAAACAGGCCGATTGGGGCGGGCTGTGGAACTATACGTGGCGGACGGGGCTCGACGAATACGGCGAGCCGGTCCATTGCTCGATGTACCGGTATCTGTGGTCGAACGGCCCCAAGGAAGGGCTCGAGTTCGCCGATTATTCCTTCGAGGAGCATTTCGGCAGGCAGATCGCCTCCTACCCGCCGCGCGAGGTCCTGTTCGACTACATCGCCGGCCGGGCCAGGCAGGCGGGCGTGCGCGACTGGATCCGCTTCCTCACCCCGGTCCGCCGGGTCTCCCACGATTCCGCGTCCGGCCAATTCCGGGTCATCGCTCACGACCTCGCGAAAGATGAGGAATACGGCGAGGATTTCGACCATGTCATCGTCGCGACGGGTCATTTCTCGACCCCCAACGTGCCGCATTTCGACGGTCTCGACGAGTTCAACGGCCGGGTCATGCACGCCCACGATTTTCGCGACGCCGTCGAGTTCAAGGACAAGGACATCCTGATCATCGGCACCAGCTACTCGGCCGAAGATATCGGCTCGCAGTGCTGGAAATACGGCTGCAAGTCGGTCACCGCCAGCCACCGCACCGCGCCGATGGGCTATGACTGGCCGGACAACTGGAAGGAGGTGCCGCTGCTGCAGACGGTCGCGGGCAACACCTGCACCTTCAAGGACGGCTCAACGGCCGATGTCGACGCCATCATCCTGTGCACCGGCTATCTGCACCACTTTCCCTTCATGGCGCCGGAGCTGTGCCTCAAGACGGCCAACCGGCTGGCGACCGCGGATCTCTACAAGGGCGTGGTATGGGTCGACAATCCGCAACTGTTCTATCTCGGCATGCAGGACCAGTGGTACACCTTCAGCATGTTCGACGCCCAGGCCTGGTTTGTCCGCGACATCGTGCTCGGCCGGATCGCGGTGCCCGATCGTGCGGCCCGCGCCGCCGACGTCGCCGACCGGGAGGCTCGGGAGGACGCCATCGAGGACGACTATGCCGCGATCCGCTACCAGGGCGACTACATCCGCGAGCTGATCGCGGACACCGACTACCCCAGCTTCGACGTCGACCGCACCGACGAGGCGTTCTTCGAGTGGAAGAAGTTCAAGAAGCAGGGGATCATGTCGTACCGCGACCACGGCCATCGCTCGGCCATGACCGGCACCGCCGCCCCGGTCCACCATACCTCCTGGGTCGAGGAGATGGACGATTCGATGGAGAGCTATCTCCGGCAAGAATAGCCGAGCCCTTCCCCGACCATGGGTGCTGCGCCGGCGGAATGGGAGTGGGATGCCCTCTCGGCCGCCGCGCTGGAGGCCTATCGCGCGGCGCGGCGCGAGGAAGCGGTGCATCTGTGGCGGCGCGCGGGCGCGCTCGCGCAGGATTTCCCCGCCGGCGACCCGCGACGCGCGGCCAGCGAGAACAACCGCGCGATCGCTCTGCTGATCGACCACGATCACGACGACGCCGCCCGAGCGCTGTCGTCGGCGCTCGCGTCGTGGGACGGGGCGCTCGAGTGGACGCGCGGCATGTCGGTTGCGGCCGTCGCCCGCAGCTCGCTCTTTCACCAGCGCCTGGAGCAGCGCCATGTCGAGACCTACGCCGACGTCCGGCGCGCGAGGCACCGCGACTTTCTGAGCGGCGCGGCCGCGCTGACCCGCTTCAACCTCGCCATCGCCGGGCTTTTCCTGGACCGGGACGACACCGCCGACCGCCTGCTCGAAACCGCGCTCGCCGAACGCGAGCGGGCGTTCGGGCCGAACAACGGGGAGGTCGCCGAGATCGCCCGCGTGCTGTCGGGCCGGGCCGACGCCGCCGGGGACGATGCCCGGATGGAAGTCTACGACGCCAGGGTCCGAAGCGCCGTCGCGAACCGGGCCGAAGACGTCCTCGACGCCTGGCGCCGGGAACAGCCGCTGGAGATGAACGATACCCGTCGGCTGCTGGCGGCGGCCTATCTCACGGCGATCGTGCACGAGCGGGATTTTCTATAGCGTCCCGGTTCCGAAGTTCGCGAGATTTCGGTTTGGATGTGCGGTCTCTCCCGCCCGGCCCCCACCAAGTCATGCCCGGTCCCCACCCCGTCATGGCCGGACTCGATCCGGCCATCCATATGGCCTCCCCGCGCGCAGGGCGGTCCGTCTGAAAGGAGGGTGATGCGCCGGGCCGCACAAGGCTCTTCATGGACCGCCAATGGATGCCCGGATCGAGTCCGGGCATGACGGGGTGGCAGGCATGGAGATGGGACGGGCCGCGCCCGGCTCTCCCTGCATCGCCCGTGGCCGCCCGGAACGAGTCCGGCCATGACACAAAGGGTAGCGGCGCGAGACCATGTGTACTTCGCTCGGGACACTGGCAACCCGGTCGGGAAAGCGGCTTGCCTTGCAGCGGCCCGGGGTGACAGGATTCCGGGCCGTCAGCAGGAAGGAGCCCTGCCCTGATTTCGCGCCGTCGCTTTCTCGCGACCTCCACCGCCGCTGCGCTCGTTCCCTCGGCCGCCCGCGCCGCCGGCGCGCCGCTGCCGATCTTCGACGCCCATATCCATTTCAGCCACGACGCGGCCGAGCGGTTCTCCGCCGGCGACGCCGTCGCCATCTTGGAGCAGGCGGGGCTGAAGCGGGCGCTGGTGTCGAGCTCGGGCGACGCCGGCACCCGCGCGCTCCACGCCGCCGCGCCGGACCTCGTCCTGCCCAGCCTGCGCCCCTACCGCCGGCGCGGCGAGATCGACCGCTGGGTCGACGACCCCTCGGTGATCGACTTCCTCGAAGACCGTCTGATGCGCTTCAAGTGGGTCGCGGTCGGCGAATTCCACCTCTTCGCCCGGCAGACCGACAAGGCGGTGCCGCGCCGCATGGTCGAGCTGGCGCGGCAGCACGATCTACTGCTGCACGCGCATTCGGACGCCGGCGCGGTGGATGCGATCTTCGCCCAATGGCCGGAAGCGCGGGTGCTGTGGGCCCATGCCGGCTTCGTCGATCCGGATATCGTCGGCCCGATGCTCGGGAAGCACGCGAATTTGTGGACCGATCTCGCCTTCCGCAGCGAACACGCACATGGCGGGCGGGTCGACGACGACTGGCGCGGGCTGTTCGCCGCCTTCCCGGACCGCGTCATGGTCGGCACCGACACCTTCACGCCGGAGCGCTGGCACTATGTCGTCGAGCACGCCGAGTGGACCCGGCGATGGCTGGCCGACCTGCCGCCCGACCTCGCCGAGAAGATCGCCTGGCGCAACGGCGAGGCGATGATCCGGCCGCATCTCGGAAACCTCCGAAAATAGCCGTGGCCAGGCGGCACCTTGGCGGACCGGCGTTGGCGGTCGCATTGGTGCTCGCGGCCGGCCAGGCGGCGGCCTGCCCCCGTCCGGAGGGCTGGACCGGCGGCGCGAGAATTGACGGAACGCTATGGACGGCATGGTGGCGATCGGAGCCCGCCCCCATCCCAGTCGGCGAGCATTTCTCCATCCGTTTCCATCTCTGCGGGCCGCCGGTCGGCCGGGTCGGGGTGCGCGGCTGGATGCCGGACCACCGGCACGGCATGAACTACCGGCCGGCGGTGACCCTGGACGGCCTGTCCGGCACGGCCGAAGGCCTGATGTTCCACATGCCGGGGCGCTGGCAGCTGATTCTGGACGTCCGCGGCGCGGCGGGAAGCGACAAGCTCGTCGCGGAAACGGTGCCTGAGTGACGCCCCGGCTGGCCGTCGGGGTCGCGGGGCTTTCGATCGCATTCTGCGCGTTCTCCGGCCTCGCCGCGCCGGCGCCGGCGCTCGACTTCACGCCCGAGGAAAGGCGCCGCATCCTGCGCCACGGGCCGTGGCCGCCGGCTCTGCTGCCCGATCCGAGCAACCGGGTCTCCGGCAAGCCGGCCGCCATCGCCTTCGGCCGGGCGCTGTTCTTCGATCCGCGCCTGTCGCTCTCCGGCGCGGTCTCCTGCGCGACCTGCCACCAGCCGGACCGCGCCTGGACCGACGGCCTGCCGCGCAGCCGCGGGCAGCGGATCGTCGACCGCAACGCGCCCAGCCTGTTCAACCTCCGCTTCAACCGCTGGTTCGGCTGGGACGGCGCGCAGGACTCGCTGTGGGCGCAGA
>JAPPGP010000074.1 GCA_028821395.1 Defluviicoccus sp. | reverse complement strand
CCTGTGCGATCCCCGTCATCCCGAGCCCTCAGCCACGACTAAAAAATGGTCCTGGACAGCACCGCGCAGGCCATGACAGGGGTGAGAGCCGCGGGCTAGACTGCCGCTGACCGATTCGCGAGACCGCCGTTCATGCCGCATCGCCCCGCTTCGGACGCCTTGAAGCGCATATCCGTGCTCGATCTCACCCGGGTCCGCTCCGGACCGACCTGCGTCCGCCAGCTCGCGGACTGGGGGGCCGACGTGATCCGCGTCGAGACCCCGGCGGCCTTCGGCGACGACGGCGCGGTCGGCGCGGCGCGGGACAGCGCGGATTTCCAGAACCTCAACCGCAACAAGCGCTCGCTCACCCTCGACCTGAAGGCGGCCGACGGGCGCGACCTGTTCCTCAGGCTGGTCGAGCGGGCGGACGTCGTGGTGGAGAACTTCCGCCCCGCCGTGAAGGACCGGCTGGGCATCGGCTACGAGACGCTGAGCGCGGTCAATCCGCGGATCGTGCTCGGCAGCATCTCCGGCTTCGGCCAGGACGGGCCCGATGCGGGCCGCCCCGGCTTCGACCAGATCGCCCAGGGCATGGCCGGGCTGATGTCGATCACCGGCGAGCCGGGCAGGGGGCCGATGCGGGCGGGCATTCCGGTCGCCGACCTGACGGCCGGGCTGTTCTGCGCGCTCGGCATCCTGGTCGCCCTGTTGGAGCGCGAGCGGTCCGGCGAGGGTCAATGGGTCACCACCTCGCTGATCGAGGCGCAGGCCTTCATGCTCGACTTCCAGGCCGCACGATACCTGATCGCCGGCGAGTTGCCGGGGCAGGCGGGGAACGATCACCCGACCTCGATGCCCACCGGCGTCTACCCGACCGCCGACGGCTACATCAATATCGGCGTCGCCGGGCAAAGGATCTGGCAGCGCTTCTGCACCGCGGTCGGGCGCGGAGACTGGTTCCACGACCCCCGCTTCGATACCGCGCGCAAGCGCTCGGACAATCGGAGAGAGCTCAACGCGTCGATCGCCGAGGTGACGCGCACCGGAACCGCCGAGAGCTGGATCGCGCTGTTCAACGAGGCCGGGGTGCCGGCCGGCCGGATCAACGACATCCGCGAGATGTTCGATGAACCCCAGTTCGAACGCCTCGAGATCACCCAGGAGGTCGAGACCGTCCCGTTCGGCAAGACCCGGATGGTGCGCCAGCCGATGCGGCTGAGCCGGACCCCGAGCCGAATCGCCGCGCCGGCGCCGGGCGCCGGCGAGCACGCCGATGAGATCCTCGCCTCGATCGGGCTCGACGCCGAGGAAATCGACCACCTCCGTGCCCGCGGCGTGATCTAGTGACGCGGCTTCGAAGCTCCATGCCCTGCGAATCCGAAACCCCTTACCCGTCATGCCCGGAATCGTTCCGGGCGTCTCTCGCGACCGCTTGCCTTGCGGGCGGCGTGGGTGGCCGGAACAAGTCCGGCCATGACGCGATGGGGGCTGCGCGCGAAAGCGCACGAATCTCGGATCCAGGACAATAGTCCCCAGCGAAGGATGACCGGAATGGCCACCGACAAGATGCTGTCCGAGATCGACGCCGGGATCGGCCGGATGATCTTCAACAACCCCGAGCGCCGCAACGCGGTCTCGCTCGAGATGTGGGAAGCGGCCGAGGCGATCCTGCGCGGCTTCGCCGAGAACCCCGAGGTGCGGGTCGTGGTGCTGAGCGGGGCGGGCGGCAAGGCCTTCGTTTCCGGTGCCGACATCTCGAAATTCGAGTCCGAGCGGTCCTCGGAAGAGGCGATCCGGCACTACAACGCCAAGGTCTCCGCCGCCAATGCGATGGTCGAGACGCTGCCCAAGCCGACCATCGCCGCGATCGACGGCTACTGCGTCGGCGGCGGGCTGGGGCTGGCGCTCTGCTGCGACCTCCGCTTCTGCTCGGAAAAGTCCCGCTTCGCGCTGCCGGCCGCCAGGCTCGGGCTCGGCTACGGGTTCGGCGGGCTGAAGCGCCTGGTCGACACCGTCGGGCCGGGGGCGGCGCGCGACATCGTGTTCTCCGCCCGCATGATCCCGGCCGGGGAGGCGTATGCGATGGGCCTCGTCCAGCGCGTCGTGGCGGAGGATGCGCTGGCCGACGCGGTGACCGACTACGCCAGGACCGTCGCCGCCAACGCGCCGCTCACCGTCAAGGGGATGAAGCTTATCGTCAACGAGGTGCTCAAGCCCGAGGGCGAACGCGACCTCGCGCGCTGCCAGGCGCTGGTCGATGCCTGCTTCGCGAGCGCAGACTATGTCGAAGGCCGCACCGCCTTCATGGAGAAGCGCTTGCCCGCCTTCAAGGGAAGGTAGACAGAGCGGCTACGCCGTCCCCCAGCTCTCCCGCACCAGCCGCGTGCCGTCCTGCCCGACCACAACGACATTGGCAGTCTCGGCGGTCTCGTTCTCCGGCAGCGGCGCTTCGCCCCTTTGTTTCGCAAGCTGTGCCACGCTCGCCACCTCCTTGAACCGGCCGGCGCCGGCCAGGGCTTCGGCGTCGCCGGCGTAGTGGTCGAACCACGGCAGGCCGGTCTCGGCATAGGTCCTGGCCGAGGGCGGCCGGGTCGGCGGGCGATCGCCGGTGATCGCCAGCCATTGCAGCGCGTTGACCACGGTCACGAAGCAGCGGCTGGCGCGCCGCTGGTCCCAGGCGTCGAAGTCGTGCGGATCGGCATAGATGTCCTGCTTCATCCGACCGCCGGGCGCGAGGCCCATCCCGGGGCTTTGCAGCATGACGAAGTCTTCCGATACGTCCTCGATGGACGCGTGCCGGGCGGCGAGCGCCTCGTAGCGCTCCCGCTTCATCGGATAGGCGACGATCTGCAAGCCGCCGTGCTCGGCCGCGCCGCAAAGCTGCTCTTCCACCGTATAGCCGGCTCCCAGCGGCATCGCGACGAACTGTCGGATCACGCCTTTCTCTACGCAGTACCCGTCGAGCCAGGGCTGCTCGGGCAGCGCGGCGTAGTCCTGCGGGTCGCGGTTCAGATGGTCGGTCCAGGCGCCGCCGGTGATCGCGCAGACCTTGCCGGTCGCCACCTTGACGGCGAACGGGTAGCGGGCGTCGAAGTTGATCCACAGCGCCTCCGCCTGGTGCATCGGCGCGATCACGCCGCCGCGCCGGCGCCAGGCCTGCGGGAGATGCGCCGCATGATCGTCGAGATGACGCAGCGGAAACCGGCCGAGCCCGGGCGGCAATGGATACTCCCGGCCGTCGTCCGGGATGCGGAGCGTGCGCTGGAACTCGATCGAGCAGGACGCGTTCCGGTGAATGTCCGGGAAACGGAATTCCAGGCAGTCCCGTTCGAGGATTATCATGCGTCGTCTCCCTACCAGTCTCCGTCCCGGACTTCGCGGACCACGCGGAGGACCGCGTGGTCGGGCGCTTCTCTCAGCTGCCGGATCAACTCGGCGAACAGCCTGGGCCGCTTGCGGATGATCTCCTGCAGGTCGCCGGAGACCTTGCCGGCCATCGCCAGCAGGACGTCCGGATCCTGGCCCAACTCCCTGGCCAGGCGGACCGTGGTGGCCTCCGACGGCGGCGCCACCTCGCCGCGCTCGATCTTGCTCAGATAGGCCGGCTCGATGCCGATGCGCCTGGCGACCTGGCGCACCGAGTAGCGGCGGTCGTCGCGCCTCAGATGCTCGCGCCGTTCGCGGATCGCGGGACCGAATTGCGTCATGTGTCCTACTTGGTACACATTTTAGGCTGCGTCAAGATCCCTGTCCTGCATTTCTCGCTATCGCCCCGCCGCGGCCCGCCTCGAAGGCCAAACCGGACAGCGGTGGAGCGAGTCCGGGCATGACGGCTTCAGGGAATCGAGGGGCGGAGAGAGCGGCACGCCATGCGTTGAGACACGACGCTACAGCAAATGCCCGCTCTTCTCCGCCTTGGTCGAGAGGTAGAACGCGTTGTGGTCGTTCGAGGGGAAGCTGTGCGGCACCCGCTCGGCGATCTCGATGCCGAAGCGGGCGAGCGCCTCCACCTTGTCCGGGTTGTTGGTCATCAGCCGCACCGACGAATAGCCCAGCCGGCGCAGCATCTCGGCGGCGGGGAGGAACACCCGCTCGTCCGCCTCGAAGCCGAGCCGTTCGTTGGCTTCGACGGTGTCGAAGCCGAGGTCCTGCAAGGCGTAGGCGCGGAGCTTGTTGATCAGCCCGATGCCGCGCCCCTCCTGGGCGAGATAGAGCAGGATGCCTTCCCCTTCGGCGGAGATCTGCGCGATCGCGCCGCGCAGCTGTTGCCCGCAATCGCATTTGAGCGAGCCCAGCAGGTCGCCGGTGAAGCACTCCGAATGGAGCCGGGCGAGGACCGGGCCGGGCGGCTCGGGCTGGCCGATCTGGATCGCGAAATGCTCGGTTCCGCCGTCGCGCGGGCGGAACGCGAAGATACGCGTGGCTTCCGCGCCGTCGAGCGGCACCGACGCGCCGGTCACCCGCTCGAGGCGCTGCGCGGCGGCGACGTCGTAGGACATGACCGCCGACGGGCCGACGCGGAGCAGATCCGCCTTCTCCGCGCCGAGCGCGGCGGCGAGGTCGGCCGCCTCGACGGCCACCGCGGCCGGCAGGAGGCGCGCGATCTTGGCGAGCCGGATGGCGGCCACGAACCCGGGCGGGACCGGATCGCGCCTCGCCTCGAACGGACCGCGCAGCGGCAGGGCGAGGTCGGTCGCCGGATCGGCGAGGCTCGCCAGCGCTTCCATCGACAGCCAGCCCGGCACCGGAATGCGGACCACGTCCGGCGTGTAGAGCCGGATCTTGAGCGTCGCCGCCCGGTTATGGGTGATCGCGAGATCCGGCTCTCCGCCGAGCCGGCGCAGCGCATCGAGCCGGGACGCCGAGACGAATTCGGCGGCGAAGGCGACGATGCCGCCGGCCTCTCCGGGCTCGGCCAGCACCACCGGGAGACCGCGGCGAAGATCGCCCGCGGCGCGGTCGACCGCTGCGGTGCCGCCGGTCTCGAACCCCGGTATCGCCAGCCCGGGCGGGTGTTCTGCGGGCGCCGAACTCATGGTTCCTACATACGCCCTGCATGGCGCCCGGGCAACGCGGGCCCCGCCTTGCCCGCGTCCGCCCCCTGTGCCAGTTTGGCGCCGCTGGCGACCCGGCGGGGCGGCGATGGACGCGCAGGAAGTAAAGAACTTGGCCAGGGACTTGGGTGCGGATCTTGTGGGGATCGCCGACGCCACGGTCCTCAACGCGTTCCCCCCCGACCCGCTCTACCCGCAGACGCCGAACCGGATCTCGCCGCGGGTCAAGAGCGTGGTCGTGATCGTCCAGCATATCCCCGTCGGCGCCTTCAGGTGCAAGACCACCGTGCCCGTCCAATACATGGACATGCTGATCCTGAGACGGATGGACAGGATCGCCTACCGTCTGGTGGACGCGCTCGAACGCGCCGGCCATCCGAGCTTCGTCACCGCGGGCCAGGAGACCGAGTGGAGCTACAAGCGCGCGAGCTACGGCAGGCTGTCGACCCGCCATCTGGGAACCGAGGCGGGGCTCGGCACGTTCGGGCTCGAGGTGAACATCCTGACGCCGGAGTTCGGGCCCAGGCTCTACCTCACCGGCGTGCTCACGGAATGCGAGCTCGAGCCCGACCCGCCGATGACCGAGCAGGTCTGCATCGGGGAGAGCTGCAGCCGCTGCCTGTATTCCTGCCCATCCGACGCGGTGCGTCATTTCGGCATCGACAAGCGCGCCTGCGCGACCGAGGCGCAGGAGTTCGGGTTCTGGACCATACTCCAGTTCTGGGAACATTTCGTCGCTTGCGACGACGAGACCAGACGGCGCTTGATCGCCGACCGCGAGGTCTACGGCTTCTGGCAGGGGTTGCTGAGGGTGGTCGGTTCCTTCGGCGACTGCCCGCGCTGCCTCGCGGTCTGTCCGGTCGGCAACGACTACCACGCCTATCTCGCCGATCTCCAGAAGATCATCCCCGAGAAGACACCCGAAAAGGTCGACAAGGCCAACGCATTCAAGGCGGCCCGAAAGTCGGGCGCCGAGATCGCCGGACGCAACGACTGGAACGTCCGCTGGGTGGGACCGGAGGGCTACCAGGGCATCGTCGCGCGCCAGCTACAAGCCTTCAAGGCCATGCAGCGCGAGCGCGAGACCGCGGCGGCGGAGAAGTAGATGGTCGGCGTATTCCAGACCCCGCTCGATTCCGCCGGGATCAAGGAGAAGGCGAGGGCGCTCGGCGCGGATCTCGTCGGGATCGCCGACGGCGCGGTGATGGACGCCTACCCGCCGGACCCGCGCCACCCGCGCCGTCCGAAGGACCTCACCGAGCATGACGGCGGCCGGGCGATCGTGCTCGCCAAGCGCTATTCCGCCGGCACCACGCGGATCGCGCGCTGGGACGAGCGGCACAAGTACTACAACGACGAGCTCGTGCTCACGATGCTGGAGGAGACGTCGCTGGAGCTCGTCCTTTGGCTGGAGGATAACGGCTACCCGGCGATCATCGTCCCGCCGACCCACGCCGACCCGTGGCTCTATCGCGGGGACAAGAGCCAGCACATGGCGACGATACTGTCGCTGACCCATGCGGCGGTCGAGGCGGGGCTCGGGACGCTCGGCCTCAACCAGCAGCTCATAACGCCGGAGTTCGGCCCGCGCGTCATCGTGACCGCGGTGCTGTGCTCGGTGGATTGCGAGCCCGACGAGAGGCTGAAGACGACGCTCTGCCTCGGCCCCGAATGCGGGCGCTGTCTGAGCGCCTGTCCGGGCGATGTGGTCGAGCATTGGGACCGCGACTGGCCGGCCTGCGACCGCTACCGGTCGCCGCACGGTTTCTCCCAGCTCGCCGAGCATCTCGGAGACATCCTCGACGCGCCGGACGACGCCGCCAGGCTCGACATGATCCGCTCGGAGACCAGCTTCAATCTCTGGCAGAGCATACTGCGCGGGGCCGGCGTCATCACCGGCTGCCGGCGCTGCCAGGACGTCTGCCCGGTGGGCGAGGACTTTGCGCGCATGATCGGCGACAGCCTCGACGACATCCCGGAAGCGACGCCGGCCAAGGCCGAACGCCTCGCCGCCATGGTGCGCGCCGAGGCCGCGGGAGATCTGCCGGCCGCTTACGAGGACCAGCGGCGCTGGATCGGCGCGCTCGACTACCTGGGAGAGAACGGCGCCGGATGAGCGTGCTCGAGTCCCTGGCCGGGCGGAGCTCCGGCGTCTATGCCGACCTTCCGCTCTGCATGCCGGAAAGCCCGGAGCAAATCGAGGGCATCCAGCGCAGGCGCAAGCGCATCGCCGTCGAACGCGCCCGGCGGTCCGCGTTCTGGCGCCCGCGCCTCGCGGGGATCGACACCGCCCGGCTCGACGACCCGGAGGAATGGTCCAAGATCCCGATCCTCACCAAGGACGAGCTCCGGGCGATGACGACCGAGCGGTTCTACGAGGATTTCTGCACCATCGGCGGCCAGCCGGTCTGCGAGTACTGGCGTTCGGGGGGGAGCACCGGAAAGCCGCTGTTCTACCCGAAGACGTTCGAGGACATCCTGTTCAACATGGTCGGCTTCACCCGCACCTTCGCATCCGCCGGGATCCGCGGCGGGCAAAACCACCGGACGCATATCTCGACGCCGCTCGGCGTCCATCCGGTGGGGCATATGTGGGCGCGCGCGGCGCAGATCATGGGGATGGGAGCGGTCTGGGCGGGGTCCGGCGCGTCGCTGCCGTCGGTCCAGCAGCTCGCCCTGATCTCGTCGCTCGGGCCGACCGTCTGGATGGGCATGTCGAGCTACGGGCTGCACCTCGCAAACCTCGCCAACGCGGAAGGCATCGACCTCGCCCAGAGCTCGGTCTCCACGATGCTGTGTTCGGCCGAGGCGCTGTCCGCGGCGAAGCGGGAGAAGCTCGAACGCGACTGGGGCGCGACCGTCTACGACTGTTTCGGCATGACCGAGATCAGCATGCTGGCCGCCGAAGGACCGTCCCGCCGGGGGTTCAGGATCTGGACCGATCTGGCGATATTCGAGGTGCTCGACCCCGATACCGGCAAGCCGGCCGCCGATGGCGAGCCCGGCCATCTGGTCTGCACCTCGCTGTTCGGCAATAACGGGGCGCCGTTCCTGCGCTGGGAATCGGGCGATATCGTGGTCATGAACCCGGGCGGGGGCGATGACGGGGCGTTCTCCGTCTTTCCGACGATGCGCCACGCCCACAGGACCGCCGGGTTCTTCAAGCTGCGCGGCGTCAACGTCAACCACCAGGAGTTCGAGGACATGATGTTCGCGCACCGCGCGGTGAACGACTTCAAGCTCGAGCTGATCGGCGATGCCGCCGGGCTGGAGAGCCTGCGGGTCTCGGTCGAACCCCGGCGCGGCGCCGACGTCGAGACCCTGCGCGAGGAGCTGGCGCGGCAGACCAAGTCGACGTTCGAGCTCTCGCCGGACATCGTGATCCTGGAGTCCGGCGTGCTGGCGCGCGAGTTCGAGGCGAGCGTCAAGGCGCCCCGCTTCTTGGATCTGCGCGAATAGGGGTCCCGGGCTTCAACTTTCGCGAGCGTTCGCAAATTTGTGCGATTCGGTTCCGAACCGGACGAGGCGATTCGCTTCCGATGCAAGGCCTCGATACTATGCGTTGTGAGAAATCATCTGTAACATATTGATTTTGAAATTAAAATAACTGGTCTTTCGTTTCGATCCAGGACTTGCGGCGCGTGGTCACATTCCGGTGACAATCGCCGTGCATTTGTGAAATATTTTTCTTGGATTTGCGGTTTCTCCCTTCCGCGAGTCCCTTGTGCGACGGGGGAATCGGGTTGTCCTGCCAGATGCCTCCCTGTATTCCCCCCGTGACTTGCGGAGCCTATCTCGTTCGCGCGACCTAGGCTCCGCCTCTTTTTGCGCCGATCCGGCGGTGGCGGATGGGGTGGGATTCGAACCCACGAGACGCTCGCGCGCCTGCCGGTTTTCAAGACCGGTGCCTTCGACCGCTCGGCCACCCATCCGTTATCGGCGACTGGAGCATGCGCGCCCGGCGCAAAACTGAACCCGATGCGGCGCGATTGCAACCCGCCTCGCGCTGGCGCCGCGGGCATCCGTCCGATATAGGAAGGGGCGAACGGGAGAGAGCCGATGCGGACACTGGTGCTGGAGAACACCGCCCCCTTCCAGGGGCTTTGCGAGCTGGTCGCCGACGACGAGGGGCTGTTCGCGGATGAGGGGCTGAGGATCGAATGGGTCGACCGCGAGTCCGGCGTCGACCGGCGCACCCATGTCGGGATCCTGAGCCCCGACGGCCTCGACCCGCATTCGAGCCACGGCAAGCTCTTCGAGGAAGGCCGGGCGGACATGTACAACGCCTGCGAGTGGGGAAACTACTGCCGGGTGCAGGACTCCGGCATCGAGAGCGGGCGGCAGATCGGCCGGCGCTCGATCGTCACCTACGCGGCGGTCGCGGTGCGCCCGGAGTCGGACGTGTTCACCGTCCAGCAGCTCGCCGACCGGCTGGTCGGGGTGCCGTTCTATTTCGGCACCCACTATCTGGCGCTCCACATGCTCGAGGGTTTCCTGCCGCGCGAGCGGATCAGGGTTTGCAGCGCCCCGATGGGCTCGCGCTTTCGCCTGGACTCGATGATGTCGGGCGAGATCGAGGCGACGACGCTGACCGAGCCCTATATCACGCTGGCCGAGAAGAAGGGCTGCCGCATCCTGACCGCGGCGTTCTACCACGGCACCGAGGTCGCCTCGCACAGGGTCGACGCGGAGACCTATGCGCGGTTCAACCGCGCGGTCTGCGAGGCGGTCCGCCGGATCGACGCCGACAAGCGCGGCTATCTGCGCTATTTCATCGACTACCACGCCCGCACCGACCCGGAAATCGGTGCGTTGCGCACCTCCGACCTGCGCGAGAGCCGGATCGTCGTCGTGGAGCCGGCGCCGATCCCGGACCGGGAGCTCGAACGCACCGCCGCCTGGATCCGGAGCTGGGGGATGCTGCGCGAGACCGACGACCCGGCTTCGCTGGTCGATCGGGAGGTGCAGTCCGCGGCCCACTAGGGAATGTCGGTTTCGGATCGAACCGCTACGGCGTAGCGGCCTTCGCCACGCGGCTTCGCCGCTACTCGGGATGAGAGAGAGGAATCCCTCACCCCGAGTGGCCCCGGAAGGGGGCGTATCGAAGGACGGCGCCGGATGGACCGGCCGGGTCCGTCTGCTATGTTCGGCGCCGCGAGGCGATGACCGGGGAGGGGAGCTTGGCCGAAGCAGCGACATACGATTACGCGATCGTCGGCGCCGGCTCGGCCGGGTGCGTGCTCGCGAACCGGCTCAGCGAAGACGCCGGGGTCCGCGTGGTGGTCGTCGAGGCCGGCGGCCTGGACCGCGACCCGATGATCCACATCCCGCTCGGCTGGGGAAAGATCCTGGAGGAGCGGCGCCACGACTGGATGTATTTCACCGAGCCCGAGCCCAATCTGGACAACCGGTCGATCGAATGCGCGCGCGGGCGGGTGGTCGGCGGCTCGTCGTCGATCAACGCCATGGCCTATGTCCGCGGCCACCGGGGCGATTACGACCGTTGGCGCCAGAAGGGCTGCCCGGGGTGGTCGTTCGCCGACGTGCTGCCCTATTTCAAGCGTGCCGAGTCGTGGGAGAGGGGCGGCGACGACTACCGGGGCAGCGACGGTCCGCTGTCGGTGCGGGCGGGAATCTTCGACGACCCCGTGCTGCACGCTTTCATCGAGGCGGGGAAGGCGGTCGGCCACGACTTCACCGAGGACTACAACGGCGAACGCCAGGAGGGCTTTACCTGGATCCAGCAGACGATCCGCAACGGACGCCGGTGCAGCGCCGCCGTCGCCTATCTGAAGCCGGCGCTCAAGCGCGCCAACGTCACGCTGGAGACCGACGCGCTGGTCACCCGGCTGATCGTCGAGAACGGGCGCGCGGCCGGGCTCGAATTCGCCCGCGGGGGCCAACGTCACGAGATCCGTTGCGAGCGCGAGATCCTGCTCGCGGGCGGCGTCATCAACTCGCCGCAGATCCTGATGCTGTCGGGCATCGGGCCGGCCGACGAGCTTGCCGAGCACGGGATCGACGCGGTGCACGACCTCAAGGGCGTCGGCAAGAACCTGCAGGACCACCTGTCTGCGATGGTCACCTACAGCCGCGAGGACCGCGGCACGTTCCACCGGCAGATGCGGATGGACCGGCTCGCCGTCGACATGCCGCGGGCTTATGTCGCGGGGTCGGGACCGGCCACCGACCTTCCGGGCGGAATCATGGCCTTCCTCAAGTCGCGGCCCGAAGTCGACCTGCCCGACATCCAGTTCCTGTTCCGCGCCCTGCCGGACGACACCTGGCCGTGGTTTCCGGTGGTCAAGCCGGCCTGGGCCGACGGCTTCGGCTGCCGCCCGGTGCTGCTGCGCCCGCAGAGCCGGGGGGAGCTCAGACTCGCCTCGGCGGACCCGCGCGACAAGATCCGGATCCACCAGAACTTTCTCTCCGAACAGGCGGACGTGCGGACCATCCGCGACGGGGTGAAGCTGGTGCGCGAGGTCGGCGCGCAGGAGCCGCTGAAGGAGTTCGGCGCGGTCGAGGTCGAACCCGGGCCGGAGGTGACCGGGGACGACGACATCGACGCCTATATCCGGCGAACCGCCGCGACCGCGCACCATCCCGCCGGGACCTGCCGCATGGGAAGCGACGACATGGCCGTGGTCGATCCGGAGCTCCGCCTGCGCGGCATCGATTCGCTGCGCGTGGTGGACGCCTCGGTCATGCCCGACCTGGTGGGCGGCAACATCAACGCGCCGGTGATCATGATCGCCGAGCGTGCCTCGGACCTGATTCGCGGCCGCGAAACCCTGCCTCCCTCGGAAGCGTGACCGATTCCGGACCCGGGGTGGGTTGAAGAGGCGGTTCCCCGTGCGGCTCTTCTGTCTCGACCTCGAAGGCGTGCTGATCCCGGAAATCTGGATCGGGCTCGCCGAGCGCACCGGCATCGACGCGCTGCGCGCGACCACGCGCGACGTCTCCGACTACGACGCCCTGATGCGCCAGCGCCTGCGGCTGCTGGAACGACACCGCCTCGGGCTGCGCGACGTCGAGGCGGTGGTGGCGAAGATGGCGCCATTGCCGGGCGCGCGCGAATTCCTCCGCTGGCTGCGCGAGCTCGGACCCGTGATCGTCCTCTCCGACACCTATCGCGAATTCGCGGGCCCGCTGATGGCGCAGCTCGATCTGCCCGCGCTGTTCTGCCATTCGCTGGTGGTCGGGCCGGACGGCGACATCGTCGACTACCGGCTGCGGCATCCGGACCACAAGCGCGCCAGCGTCGAGGCATTCCGCGCGCTGAACTTCCATGTCACCGCGGCGGGCGATTCCCACAACGACATCGCCATGCTGAAGGCGGCCGACGCCGGGATCCTGTTCCGCGCTCCGGCCGCGCTCCGGCAAGCCCATCCCGGCTTTGCGGCGGTCGAGGACTACGGGGCGCTCAGCGACGCCATACGGGATTGTGCGTCCGCGCCCAAATGCGATGCCGGGCCGTGTGTTCCGCCACCGGCAGGCCGGGCAGTACGGTAGCCTGAAATAGAGCGAACTCGCCGGGCTTCGTTCCGACCGGGATCCCGCTGGCGGACGAGCCGGTCAGGCCGTGGCGCGATGCGCCTGGGGAGGTCTCTCCCCCTTCTTGCGGCCCAGCCCTATCCGCTTCGCGAACTCCGAGCGCTTCGCGGCGTAGTTGGGGGCGACCATCGGGTAGTCCGCCGGCAGCCCCCACTTGGTCCGGTACTCTTCGGGCGTCATGTCATAGACGGCCCGAAGATGCCGCTTGAGCATCTTGAGCTTCTTGCCGTCTTCCAGGCAGACGATGAAGTCCGGCGTGATCGACTGGCGGATGCTGACGGCTGGCTTGGGCGGCTCGATCCTTTGTTCGGCCCCGTGCCGATCGAGGCTGCGCAGCGCGTTGAAGACCGTGCTGATGACGTCCGGCACTTCGTCGGCGGCTACCGGATTCTTGCCGACATACGCGGAGACAATTTGGACCGCCATGCGGAGCATTTCGGACCGGTCCACGGCATATTCGGTATTGTCCACCATCTTCCTCGACTGCCTCGCGTAAGAGTTGAACGACTTGCTGATGGCACGATGCCCGTCGATTGTCAAAGGAAATCGAAAGAAAACCACAGAAAACTAAATCTTATAGCCAAGCGCATGCTGTGAACCGGTCATGTATTTGGCTTGGTACAAAAGATTTTTGTTCAAGAAATCAAGAAAATTAGACCTATTCGGGCTTCACGACTCTTGGCGAAGACTGCGGAATCGCCGAAACCGAATTTCGGATCGGGTATCGTCGCTTGAGGACTCGCCGGCCGAACGGCGCGCCTCCGCGCGATTCTTGGCAACCGGCGTGGCGCTGTGCTATCAGGCGGTGACCTCGGCATTTCAGTCGGACCGCGATGAAGCGAATGACCGTCGCCTTGGCTGCGGACCACGCCGGGTTCGTGCTGAAGACGCATCTTGTCGGCTGGCTCTCCCGCAGGGGGATCGCCACGGCGGATCTCGGTACCGACAGCGAGGATGCGGTCGACTATCCGGATTTCGCCGAGGCGGTGGTCGGTGTGCTGCGCAACGGAGACGCGGATCGCGGCGTGCTGATCTGCGGTAGCGGGATCGGCATGTCGATCGCCGCGAATCGCCATCGCGGGATCCGCGCCGCGCTCGCGTTCGACGCGGAGGCGGCGCGTCTCGCGCGCCGGCACAACGACGCGAACATCCTGGTCCTGCCGGGACGCCGGATGTCGGAGACCGAGGCGGAGGCTTGCGTGGACGCGTTTCTCGCCGCGGCGTTCGAAGGCGGGCGGCACGGCCGACGTCTCGATAAGATCGCGGTCGGGATCGCCTAGGGGATGCGCTTGGCGGAGATGACATGGCGGTAGGAACGCTTGGCGAGACACGAGATCCCGAATACGGGTTCTTCGAACGCGGAGTCGGCGAGTCCGACCCCGAGGTGGACGCGGCCCTGCGCGCTGAGCTGGCGCGCCAGCAGGACCAGATCGAGCTCATCGCGTCCGAGAACATCGTCTCGCGCGCGGTGCTGGAAGCCGCGGGCTCCGTGCTCACCAACAAATACGCCGAAGGCTATCCCGGCCGCCGCTATTACGGCGGGTGCGAATTCGTCGATGTCGCGGAGGCCCTCGCCATCGAGCGCGCGAAGGCGCTGTTCGATTGCGGGTTCGCCAACGTGCAGCCGCATTCCGGCGCTCAGGCCAACGCCGCGGTCTACTTCGCCCTCTGCCGGCCCGGCGACACCATACTTGGCCTGTCGCTGGCCGCCGGCGGGCACCTGACGCACGGCGCGGCGCCCAACCTGTCGGGCAAGTGGTTCGACGCGGCGCAGTACGGGGTGCGTCCGCAGGATGGCCGGATCGACATGGAGGAGGTCGCCCGGCTCGCAGAGGAGCGCCGCCCGAAGGTCATCGTCGCCGGAGGATCGGCCTATCCCCGCATCATCGACTTCGCCGCCTTCCGGGCGATCGCCGATGAGGTCGGCGCCTATCTGTTCGTCGACATGGCCCATTTCGCCGGACTCGTCGCGGGCGGGGTCCACCCCAGCCCGCTGCCCCATGCCCATGTCGTGGCGACGACCACCCACAAGACCCTGCGCGGGCCGCGCGGCGGTCTGGTGCTGACCGATGACGAGGCGATCGCCAAGAAGATCAATTCGTCGATTTTCCCGGGTACCCAGGGCGGGCCGCTGATGCACATCGTGGCCGCCAAGGCGGTCGCGCTGGGCGAGGCCCTGCGGCCGTCCTTCCGGGATTACGCCGCCGCGGTGGTCGAGAATGCCGACATCCTGGCGAAGACCCTGGCCGATGGCGGGCTCGACATCGTGTCCGGCGGGACGGACACGCATCTGATGCTGGTCGACCTCCGGCCCAAGGGCCTGACCGGCAAGATCGCCGAGCAGAGCCTGGAGCGCGCCGGGATCACCTGCAACAAGAACGCGGTCCCGTTCGACCCGGAGAAGCCGACCGTGACGTCCGGCGTCCGGCTCGGGTCGCCCGCAGCGACCACGCGCGGCTTCGGCCCCGCCGAGTTCGCGCGGGTAGGCACGCTGATCCTCGAAGTGCTCGACGGTCTCGCCTCGGACAGCAACGACAACGGCAGCGTCGAGGCGTCGGTACGCGAGCGCGTGCACGCCTTGTGCAAGCGATTTCCGATATACCCCCGTCAATAGGCGGGGTTAGGATGGGCTGATGCGCTGCCCCTTCTGCGGTCACGGCGACACCCAGGTCAGGGATTCGCGCCCGACGGAGGACAGCTCGGCGATTCGCCGGCGGCGGTCCTGCCAGTCCTGCGGCCAGCGGTTCACCACCTTCGAACGGGTCCAGCTCCGCGAGCTGACGGTGATCAAGAAGGACGGCGCGCGCGAGCCGCTCGATCGCGAGAAGCTCGAACGCTCGATGAGAATCGCGCTGCGCAAGCGGCCGGTCGAGGCCGAGCGGGTGGAGCTGGTCATCAACAGCATCATCCGGCGGCTCGAGAGCTCCGGGGAGACGGAGATCGCCTCCGACACGATCGGCGAGATGGTGATGGACGCGCTCTCCACCCTGGACCAGGTGGCCTATGTGCGTTTCGCGTCGGTCTATCGGAATTTCCGCGAGGCGCGCGACTTCGGAGACTTCATCGGCAATCTCGGTGTCGTCGAGAGCGGCGAGTGACCGGCGCTTCATGCGCGCCGCGATAGCGCTCGGGCGCCGCGCTCTGGGCAATGCCTGGCCCAACCCCGCGGTCGGCTGCGTGATCGTCCGCGAGCGCGTTGCGGCGGGGCGCGGCTGGACCGCGCCGGGCGGGCGCCCCCATGCCGAGACGCAGGCGCTGGCCCGCTGCGGAACCGCGG
>JAPPGP010000248.1 GCA_028821395.1 Defluviicoccus sp. | reverse complement strand
CCGAGAGCAGCCGGCCGAGCACGCCGTCGTCGATCAGCCGCTTCATCTTGAGCAGCCCGGGGAGGAAGATCTTGTCCTGCACCACGCCGTGGCGGACACCCGCCTTCTCGGCTCGGCGCCAGACGTCGAGCGCGTCCTCCAGCGTCACCGCCGACGGCTTCTCGCAGTAGATGTGCTTGCCCGCGTCGATGGCTTTGCGCAGGATCCCGGCGCGATGGACGGTGCTCGCGGTATCGAAGAACAGCGGATAGTCGGGGTCCTGGATGGCCGCGTCGAGATCGGTCGTCCACTTGTCGAAGCCGTGCGTCGCGGCAAGCGCGGCGAGCTTGTCTTCGCTGCGCCCGACGAACAGAGGGTCGGGCACGATCCGCCGCCCGTCGCTCAGCGCCACGCCGCCGTCCTCGCGGATCTTCTTGATCGAGCGGATGAGGTGCTGGTTGGTGCCCATCCGGCCGCTGACGCCGTTCATCGCCACGCCGAGACGTATGTCGGCCATGCGAGCCTCCCGGTCTGCCCGGCGAAGGATCGCCCATCGGGGCGCGCAGATCAAACCTGGCCGCGGCGATGAGCCTGTCCGAGATCCCCGAATCCGAGGCCGCCGGGCGCATCGCGGAGATCTATCGCGCGATCCTGGCGGCCACGGGGCTGCCCTCGACGAATCTGGTGTGGCGGCACATGGCGAGCCGTCCGGGGGTGCTCGAATGGGCCTATGACGCGCTGGAGGCGGGATTTTCGGCCGGCGCCTTCCGTAGCCTCGGCGCCGGAGTCGCCGCCGAGTTGCCGCCCGCCGCCATGCCCAAGCTGGCCGAAGACGAGTGCCTCGACCGCGCGACCCTGGAACGGGCCGCTTCCGTGATGGCGTTCTACAACCGCGCCAACCCGATCAACCTGGTTGCGCTTTGCTCGCTGCGCCGCGTGCTGGCGGGCGAAACCTCGGGGTCGGGCAACCCTGCGGCATCGCCGGCCGGCGATGGGCTGCCCGCGCTGCCGCCGGTCGCCCGCGATGTGGACCCGGAGACCCGGGCGCGCATGGCCGCGCTCGCGCGGACCATCAACGATACCGACGGCGCGCTGATGCCGACCGCGCTGCGCCATCTGGCCAACTGGCCGCCGGTCCTCGCGGCGTTCGGCCGCCGGGTCGAGGCGCTGGCGGCCTCGGGCGCGCTCGATGCCGGCGCCGCGGCAATCCTGGAGAGCGCGGCGGCAGCGGCGCGGCGCGTCCCGCTGACCCGATCCGGGTCGCGAGCGCCGGGGAAGGAGACGAGGGATGCGCTCGAAGCCGCCATCGATCTCTTCGTCCCGCCGATCTCGCGCATGATCGTCGTCGGGCATGGCTTCGAGGCGGTGATCCGGGCGGCGCTGGACCGGTGACCGAACGGGTCGAATGCGCGGTGATCGGGGCCGGGGTGATCGGCCTCGCCGTCGCGCGCCGCCTCGCCTTGGCCGGCATCGAGGTGGTGATCCTCGAGCGAGCCGACATGATCGGCACCGAGACGAGCTCGCGAAACAGCGAGATCGTCCATGCCGGCATCTACTACCCGACCGGCAGCCTCAAGGCGCGGAGCTGCGTCGCCGGCAAGCACGCGCTCTACGACTATTGCGCGGCGAACGGCATCGCGCACCGGCGCTGCGGCAAATTCATCGTCGCCACCGAGGACGGCCAGGTGGAGGATCTCGCCGCGCTCAAGACACGCGCGGCGGCGAACGGCGTCGCCGACCTCGCCTGGCTCACCCCGTCCCAGGTGGCGGAGATGGAGCCGGCGGTCCATTGCGTGGCCGCGCTGCACTCGCCCTCGACCGGGATCGTCGATTCGCACGGCCTCATGCTGTCCTTCCAGGGCGAGGCCGAGGCGTCGGGCGCCATGATCGCCTACCACGCGCCGGTCGCCGGCGGGCGGGTCGAGGACGACGGCATCCTGGTCGATGTCGGCGGCGAGACGCCGATGGCGCTGAAGGCGGACCGGCTGGTGAACGCGGCAGGCATATGGGCGCCCGCGGTCGCGCGGACCATCGCCGGGCTCGATCCGGCGAGCGTGCCCAGCGACTATCTCTGCAAGGGCAACTACTACACGCTGGCCGGGAAGTCGCCCTTCACCCGCCCGGTCTACCCGGTGCCCGAGAAGGCCGGGCTCGGCGTCCACGTCACGGTCGATCTCGCCGGACAGGCCCGGTTCGGGCCGGATGTCGAGTGGATCGACTCGATCGACTACGACGTCGATCCGGGCCGGGCGGATGCGTTCTACGCGGCGATCCGGCGCTACTGGCCCGGCCTGCCCGACGGTGCGATCCAGGCGGGCTATGCCGGGATCCGGCCCAAGCTCCAGGCGCCGGGCGAGCCGGCCGCCGATTTCGTCGTCCAGGGCCCATCGGTGCACGGCATCGACGGGCTGGTCAATCTCTACGGCATCGAATCGCCCGGGCTGACCGCTTCGCTCGCGCTTGCCGACATGGTGGCGGAAATTTTTTCGGGCGGGTGTTGAACCCGCCGATTCGATCCCCACATCGACGGTTGTCGAACGCCTGACGGGTTCGACGAATCCGGCCGACCCCAAGGGTGGCCACACCCACGAATCGCTCAACCAAGGAGGATTCCGACATGCGCGATTTCGATTTCTCCCCCCTGTTCCGCTCCGCCATCGGTTTCGACCGTCTGCCGTCGCTGATTGACACGGCGCTGCGCAGCGACGTCTCGGTCGGGGCCTACCCGCCCTACAACATCGAGAAGGTCGCGGAAGACGCCTACCGGGTCACCCTGGCGGTGGCCGGCTTCGGGCTCGACAACCTGACCGTCGAGATGCGCGACGGCCTGTTGATCGTCAGGGGCGCCAAGCCCGAGGGCGACAAGAAGGCCGGCTATCTCCATCGCGGGATCGCCGAGCGCGCCTTCGAGCGCCGGTTCCAGCTCGCCGAGCATGTCGAGGTGCGCAACGCCGCGCTCGATAACGGCCTGCTCGCCATCGACCTGGTGCGCGAGGTGCCGGAAGCGCTCAAGCCGCGCAGCATCGAGGTCAAGGCCGGCGGACCGGCGGTGATCGAGGCCAAGAAGGCCGCGTAGACCGGCCTTCCGGGCCGGCAGGGGGCCGGGCGGCAGCGCCGTCCGGCACCCTTCTTGACAAAACCGCAAGAGCGCACAAGTTTCTCGCTGCCCCGACCGAACCCATCCAGGAAGGCCCCGGTGAAGCCCCGCTCCGCCCCAGCAACATTACCGCGACCGGATCGCGCTGAGGTGCCCGGGCGATGAGCGAAATGCTCCGCATCCGGGACCTCACCAAGCGATTCGGCGCGCTGACCGCCGTCGACGACATCAGCCTCGCCGCGGACCGCGGCGAGGTGCTCGGTTTTCTCGGCCCCAACGGCGCCGGCAAGTCGACCACGATGAAAATGGTTACCGGCTTCCTGCCGCCGACATCGGGGACCGCCGAGGTGTGCGGTTTCGACGTCACCCGGGACCCGATCGAGGTCAAGCGCCGGGTCGGCTACCTGCCCGAGGGCGCGCCCCTCTACGAGGACATGACGCCGGCGGCCTTTCTCAACTTCGTCAGCGAGGTTCGCGGCATCCCGGCCGCCGAACGGGCCGCCGCGATCGAGCGGGCGGCCGGGCTGATCCATATCGGCGAGGTGATGCTGCAGCCGATCGGCACGCTGTCGAAGGGCTACAAGCGGCGAGTCGGCCTCGCCCAGGCGATCGTGCACGATCCCGAGGTGCTGATCCTCGACGAACCCACCGACGGGCTCGACCCCAACCAGAAGCACGAGGTGCGCGAGCTGATCGCCAAGATGGCCGAGGACAAGGCGATCGTCATCTCGACCCACCTGCTGGAGGAGGTCGAGGCGGTCTGCACCCGCGCGGTGATCATCTCGCGCGGCAGAATCGTGATCGACGGCACGCCCGACGATCTGCTCGCACGGTCGCGCTACCGCAACGCGGTGAGCGTACGCACCGCGCTCGCCCAGGCCGACGCGGTTTCCGCCGCGCTCCAGGCTGTCGCGGCGATCGAACGGGTCGAGCCGGGCACCCGGGACAGCCAGAGCGCCGAGCTCGTCGCGGTGCCGGCGAACGGCGCGGTGATCCTGCCGCTGGTGTCGCAGACGCTGCATGAGAACGGGCTGAGCGTCTACGAGATAT
Source organism: Defluviicoccus sp. (assembly GCA_028821395.1). Lineage (GTDB taxonomy): Bacteria > Pseudomonadota > Alphaproteobacteria > MPNO01 > MPNO01 > MPNO01. The sequence continues at coordinate 11,946 of JAPPGP010000248.1, read as the reverse complement.
CGGTGGAGCGCGGCCGGCTGGACGAGGTGTTCCGCTCCCTCACGGTCGGCGAATAGGGCGCGGGGAGGGCGCGATGCGGGCAACGACTGCGATCTGCAAGCGCGAGCTGATCGCCTATTTCTCGACGCCGCTGGCCTATGTGTTCATCGTCATCTTCCTCGCCCTGACCGGCGCGGTGACGTTCTATTTCGGCGGCTTCTTCGACCGCGGTCAGGCCGATCTCCAGGTCTTCTTCTCCTTCCACCCGTGGCTCTATCTGTTCCTCATCCCGGCGGTCGGGATGCGGCTCTGGGCCGAGGAGCGCAAGACCGGGACGATCGAACTCCTGATGACTCTGCCGGTCTCGACCACCCATGCGGTGCTCGGCAAGTTTCTGGCCTCGTGGATCTTCGCCGCCATCGCGCTGGCGCTCACCTTCCCGATGTGGATCACCGTCAACTATCTCGGCGCGCCGGATAACGGCGTGATCGTGGCGGGTTACATCGCGAGCCTGCTGCTGGCCGGCGCGTTCCTCTCCATCGGCTGCTTCGTGTCCGCGCTCACCCGCAACCAGGTGATCGCCTTCGTCATCGCCGCCGCCGTCTGCTTCGTCTTCATGATGAGCGGGCTGGAGCTGGTGCTCGCCGCCTTCAAGGGCTGGGCGCCCGCCTTCCTGGTGGATCTGATCGCCTCGCTCAGCTTCCTCACCCATTTCGAGGGCATCATCAAGGGCGTGCTCGACATCCGCGACGTCATCTACCTGGTCTCCGCGATGGTGATCTTCCTGTTCGCCAACCGGCTGGTGATCGATCTCAAGAGGGGAGACTGACCGTGGCCGCCTGGGACCGGCGCACGCTGGGCGTCGCGGGGCTGGTCCTCGCGGTGATCCTGTTCCTCGCCGTCAACATCTTCGCCAACGGAGCGATCAGGAACCTGCAGGCCGATCTGACCGAGAAAAGCCTGTACTCGGTCTCGGCGGGGACCGAGAAGGTGCTCGCCGACCTGAAGGAGCCGGTGACGCTGCGCTATTTCGTGTCGCGCAGCCTGATCGAGCTCAGCCCCGGGCTCGGCACCTACTCGCAGCGCGTGCTCGAGCTTCTGCAACGCTACGTCGATGCCGCCGGCGGCAAGATCCGCCTCGAGATCGTCGATCCCAAGCCGTTCTCCAACGAGGAGGACCGCGCGGTCGGGTTCGGGCTGCAGGGGGTGCCGCTCAACGATGCCGGAGAGCTCGGCTATTTCGGGCTCGCCGGCACCAACACCACCGACGACCAGGACGTGATCGGCTTCCTCCAGCCGCAGCGCGAGCCGTTCCTCGAATACGACCTGACCCGGCTGGTGCACAACCTCGCCCACCCGAAGAAGAAGGTCATCGGGCTGGTCTCCGGCATTCCCATCGATGCCGACCCGGCGAACCAGTACAAGCCATGGCGCGTGGTCGAGCAGATCAAGCAGTTCTTCGAGATCAAGAGCCTCGGGCTCGAGCCCGAGATCAGCGACGACATCGACGTGCTGATGATCGTCCACCCCTTCGGCCTGTCGGACAAGACGCTGTATGCCATCGACCAGTTCGTGATGGCGGGCGGCAAGACCATGGTGTTCGTCGACCCCTATGCCGAGGAAGGCTCGCGCTCCAACGCGGCGATGCGCCTGCCGCCCGACCAGGGCTCCAACCTGGAGAAGCTGTTCAAGGCGTGGGGCGTCGACTACGTCCAGGACAGGGTGCTCGCCGATCTCGGCCTCGCCCAGCGGGTGCAGGCGGAGGTCGACGCGCAGGGCCGTCCGGTGATCACCAACTACGTCTCCTGGCTGTCCTTCCCGGCGGACCGGCTCAAGGCGGACGACGTGATCACCGGACAGCTCCAGGCGATCAACGTCGCCACCGCGGGCTTCCTCGCCAAGGCGAAGGACGCCGACATCGCCTTCGATCCGCTGATCGTCTCGACCGAGGCGTCGGCGCCGATGGATGCGCAGAAATTCCGTTTCCAGCCCAATCCGGCCGAGATCCTCAAGGAGTTCGCCCCGGAAGAGGGGTCGCTGACCCTCGCCGCGCGGCTCAGCGGCAAGCTCAAGAGCGCCTTCCCGGACGGCCCGCCGGAGGACAAGGACAACAAGGACGAGGCGGAGGACGAGAAAGCGCCCGCCAAGCCCCATCTCGCGGAATCCGCGGACGTCGTCAACCTGATCGTGGTCGCCGACAGCGACATCCTGGCCGACACGTTCTGGCTCCAGATCCAGGACTTCTTCGGCCAGCGCATGGTGGTGCCGACGGCCAACAACGCCGACTTCGTGATCAACGCGCTCGACAATCTGTCCGGTTCGAGCGAGCTGATCGGGCTGCGCAGCCGCGGCTTCTCGGACCGTCCCTTCGACCGGGTGATCGAGATCCAGCGGGCGGCCGAGCTGCAATACCGCGACCGGGAACGCGCGCTGCTGGAGGAGCTCAAGGAGGTCGAGGGCAAGCTCAAGGACCTGACCACCAAGGAGCAGGAGAGCGCGGCGGTGATCCTGACCGACAAGCAGCAACAGGCGATCGAGGACTTCCGGCGCCAGATCATCAAGGTGCGGGGCGAGCTCCGGGATGTGCGCCGGGCGCTGCGCGAGGACATCGACACCCTCGATGGCTGGATCAAGATCCTCAACATTGCCGCCATGCCGGCGCTGATCGCGCTGCTTGCGATCGGCCTGCTGATCGCCCGCAACCGGCGGACCCGCCGGCGCTACGCCGGGTCGGTCGGATGATCGCGGCGCGGCCTGTGGAGATGCTGCGATGAAGCCCCGTTCATTCCTGGCGCTCGTCGGGCTGACCGTCCTGGCGGTGATCGCCGCGGTGCTGGCGGTGATCGACCAGCCCGCTTTGACCACGCTCACCAAGGGCGAGGAGAAGGCGTTCGAGGGCCTGTCCGAGCGCCTGAACGAAGCCGCCGAGCTGGTCGTCCGGTCCAACGAAGCGACGTTCTCGATCGTCAAGACCAGCGACGGCTGGGGGATGAAGGACCGCGCGAAATATCTTGTCCATTTCGACAAGGTGAAGACAGCCCTGGTCTCGCTCTCGGAGCTCAAGCTGCTGGAGAGCAAGACGAGCGACCCGGCGCGCTACAAGCGGCTCGAGGTCGAGGAGCCCGACGCCGAGGAGGCCCAGTCGGTGCGTTTCGAGCTCAAGGATGGCGCCGGCGAGTCGATGGCGTCGGGCCTCATCGGCAGGCTCAACCCCAACCTGTTCGGCGATGGCGGCGGCGGCACCTATCTGCGGCGCGGCAAGGAGGAGCAGTCGTGGCTCGCCGCCGGCGAGGTGACGCTCGGCAAGACTCGCAACGACTGGCTGGTCCGCGACATCGTCGACATCGCCGCCGAGCAGGTCCGCCGCGCGGTCATCCGCCAGCCCGGCGGGGCCGAGATCGTGGTCACCCAGGAGAAGCCGGACAGCGGCGAGTACAAGCTCGAGGGCGTTCCCGAGGGACGCAAGCTCAAGGACTCGAGCGAGGCCAAGAACCTGGCCGGCGGGCTGTGGCGACTGACTTTCGAGGACGTGAAGCCGGCCGCCGAGGTGCAGTTTCCGGAACAGACCAATGTCAGCGTCTACGAGACCTTCGACGGGCTCAGGGTCCACATCGAGATGACGATGGTCGACAAGGTGGTGTGGGGACGGTTCTCCGCCACCGCCGAGGAGGCAAGCGGCGACAAGGCGGACGAGGTCAGGAAGAAGGCCGAGGAGATCACGGCCCGCGCCAAGGGCTGGGTCTACGAGCTCTCCGCCGGGGAGGGCGAGCGGCTGACCACCAGGATCGAGGACATCCTCGAAGAGCCCAAGAAGAGCTGAGCGGGAACGCTCCCGGCGGATTTCCCCGGCTCGCGCTCGCCGGGCGGCGGATTGACACCCGCCGGACGGCTCCCGATCATCGCGCCCGCGCCCATTCCAACCGCCGGAAGGCTGCCGTCATGAGCGTCCTGCTGCTGCGCCCGGCGGATCTCCAGGGCCTGGTCACGATGGCCGAAGCGATCGAGGTCATCGAACAGGGCTACCGCGAGGCGGCCGCCTTTCCGGTGATCAACGCGCCCCGTCGCCGCGTCCATTCGCCCTCCGGCGTCCGGGTCAGCAACTTCCCCGGCGGGGTGCACGGGCTCGGCGTGATCGGCGCACAGACCAGGGCCGAGCTGGTCTCCCAGACCGAGACCAACCAGAGCTACGGCTTCCGCGGCCCGCCGGTGCACGTGCTGAGCGACTCCTCGACCGGAGGGCTGCTCGCCATACTGATCGGCGAGATCGACGAGAGGACGCTCGGCCCGACCAGCCTGATGGCGTTTCGCACCGCGGCGGCGAGCGGCGTCGGGTTCCGCCACCTGGTGCGCGGGGACGCGCGCATCGCCGGGCTGTTCGGCTCGGCGGGGCAAGCGGCCAACCAGCTCCTCGCCCTGCTGACGGTACGCGATATCGAGCGGGTAAGGCTCTACAGCCGCGATCCGGAGAACCGGCGCCGCTTCGCCGAGCAATACGGCGCGAAGTTCGGCGTCGAGATCGAGCCCGTCGCCGCGCCGCGCGAGGCGGTCGAGGGAGTCGATGCGATCCTCGTTGCGACCAACACCAACGTTCCCGTCTTCGACGGCGACTGGCTGGTGCCCGGCCAGCACGTCACCGGGATCATCGGCTCCAACATCCAGCTCGTCGAAGGCGGGTTCCTCAAGCGCCGGCGCCGCGAGATCGACGACCGCACCGCCCGGCGCGCCGACGTGATCGTCGCCAATTTGCGCGAGTCCGTGCTGTCGGAGCAGCAGGGCGACCTGTTCGAGCCCATCGAGCGCGGGCTGATCCGCGCCGAGGACATTCTCGACCTCGGCGACGTGGCAGCGGGAAACGTGCCCGGGCGGACCTCGCCCCGACAGATCACCTATCACAAGAACAACAACGGCACCGGCGCGTCCGAGCTCGCCCTGGCCGGGCTGGCGTACCGGCTCGCCCGGGCGGCCGGGCGCGGGGTCGAGATCGACCTCGAACCCGTGACCGCCTGACCTCCGGCACCCGAGCCGGCCGGCCCATGCCGGGTCTCGATCTCGACGCGTGGCAGGCCGCGGCGGTGCTGCTGTCGGGCGCCGTGGCGGGTGCCCTGCGCGGGTTCTCGGGGTTCGGCGCGGCGCTGGTGCTGGCGCCGGTGGTCAGCCTGATCGTCGGCGCCCATGTCGCGGTCCCGGCCATCATGCTCTCGATGTTCGTCACCACGGCGCAGCTCATCGCGCCGACCTGGCGCCACGTCCGGTGGTCCGACCAGCTCGCCCTGTCGCTGTCCGGCTGCGTCGGGGTGCCGGCGGGGGTGGCGTTGCTGATCTACATCGATCCCGAGCTGATGCGCCGCTCCATCTCGGCGATCACCGTCCTGCTCGCACTGTTCTTGTTGGCCGGATGGCGCTCGACCCGTACGCCGGGCCGCCTCGGTGCCGCGGCGATGGGCGGGATCGGCGGGGTGCTGTCGGGCTCCACCTCGCTCGGCGGCCCGCCGGTGGTCGCCTATCTGCTGGCCGGGCCGGGCAGCGCGGCGCAGACCCGGGCGAGCCTGATCTACTATTTTGCCTTTACCCAGCTCGTTTCCCTGGTCATGTACTTGCTCGGCGGGCTGTTGAGCTGGGAGGTGGTGGTCACCGCCGCGGTCGTCGCGCCGTCGCTCGTCGTCGGGACCTGGGCCGGGCTCCGACTTTTCCATCTGGCGAGCGAACGGACGTTCCGCCGGGTGGCGCTGACCATCCTGTTTCTGGTCGGCGTTTCGACCTTCTTCGCCCGATGACGCCGTTCGGCCTCGATGCCTGGGAAATCGCGCTGGCGACGGCGGCCTTCGCGGCATCCGGCATCGTCCGGGGATTCGGCGGCGGGATCGGCGCGAATTTCCTCACCGCGCCGGTACTCGCCGCGCTGGTCGGACCGCGCGAGGCGGTGCCGATCGTCATGCTGCTCAACATGGTCGGCAACCTCCAGCTCTTGCCGCAGACGCTGCCCAGGGTGAATTGGCGGGATGGCTGGCCGCTCTTCTTCTTCCCCATACTGACGGTGCCGCTCGGCGGCTGGCTCCTGTTCACCGTCGACGAGGACGTGATGCGCCGCGCGATCGCGGCGGCGGCGCTCGCATTCTCGCTGCTGCTGCTCAGCGGCTGGCGCTATCGCGGGGGCCACCGGATCGGCCCTTCCATCGCCACCGGATCGGTGGCGGGCGTCCTGGTCGGCTCGGTCTCGCTCGGCGGCCCGCCGGCCTTCCTCTATCTGCTGGCGCGTTCCGGCGACGCCGCGACCAACCGGGCGCAGTTCGTGATGTTCGGCACCACCGCCGGGCTCGCCGCGCTGGTCATGTTCACCGCTTCCGGCGCCTATCGGCTCGAAACGGTGCTGTTCGCGGCCTTCCTGACGGTCCCGGCGGCGCTCGGCATCTGGCTCGGCTCGATTCTGTTCCGCCGGGCGAGCGAGGATTTGTTCAGGCAGGTCTGCCTGTGGGGGCTGGTCGCGGTCTCGCTCTGCGTGCTGGTGCTGTAGCCGAGTTTCACCCGCCCTGCTCGGACATCGGCACGCCGGGCGGCAGCTCGAACAGGCCGTCGGGCAGCGATTCGATATAGTCCACCGCCTCGTCGGTCGAGACGATGTCGGCGTATTTGGCGTTCATGTCGCAGAGATTGATCGCATGGCTCGCCTCGGAGCGGTCGAAACACCCCTCTTCGACAAGGGTGGTACGGAAATTCTCGCTGAACGCATCGAGCACCGAGGCGCGGACGCAGCCGCTCGTGGTCGTCCCCACCATGAGGATCGAATCGGCCTTGAGATTGGTCAGGAAGGACGATAGCGGGGTGCCGTGGAAGGCGCTCGGCTTGAGCTTCTCGATGACGATGTCCTGCGGCGCGGGTGCGATCTCCGGGTTGATCTGGTTGCCGTCGAGATTGGCGCGCGGATCGTCGGCCGCGCGCCATTCGCCGGTGCGGCTGTTCTTCCACGCCCAGGACCCGCGGTCCCAGCCGTCGCTCCGCATCGAGGCGGTGGTGTAGATGATCGGGATGCCCTTGGCTCGCCCGGCTTCCAGCAGGCGCTTTATGTAGCGCATCGACTCCCAGGCCTCCTCGCCGCAGGAGTTCGGCCAGGTCTTGATCGAATCGAGAATCGGTTCCGGCCGGTCGCCGGTAAAATTGTAGTTGACGTCGATCACCACGATCGCCGGCCGTTCGCCGAACCCGGCCCGCTCGCCGTAGCCTGCCGCGCCGAACACCTGCTTGTCGCGCTCGGTGAGAAACCTGTTCCAGACGGGTTCCTTCATCGTCTTGCCTCCCCGCGCCGGGTTGCGCCATCATGCGGCGAGCAGCCTAGGCGCGCGAAATCGCCCGCGCAAGCAGGCCGCGCGGACACCGACCGGAGGACACCGCAATGAAGGTCGCCCGTCTCAACCACATCAACATCCGCACCATGAAGATGGAGGAGACCAAGGACTTCTACGTCGAGAAGCTCGGCCTCGAAGTCGGCTTCCGCCCGCCCTTCGACGAGCACGGCTACTGGCTCTATGCCGGCGACGTCGCGATCGTGCATCTGTCCTACAGCCGGGACGGCGAGCCGCGGCGCACCCACGCCGAATCGATGGGCGACGGGCTCGACCATATCGGCCTCGACGCCGAGGGCTTCGACGACATGCTCGACCATCTCAGGCGCACCGGCACCGGCTACAACAAGCGCCTCGTCGGCGGCGGCACGATCGCCCAGATCTTCTTCCACGATCCGAACGGGGTGCTGGTGGAGCTCGCCTACGACGTCGCCGGCGAGGGCATCGATCCCGAGACCTTCGAGGAGGAGATGGAGGCGGTGCTGCAGTAGCGGCCGCGCCCCTCGATACGCCCGGATCGAGTCCAGGGCGTCTCGAAGGGCGGCCCCTATTTCGGCGGCGGGGGCATCCGCTCGAATTTCGCGGTCGTCTCGGAGTGCTGGGTGAAGGGCAGCGCCCGGGAAACGAAAACCTCGACCTGCGGCTCGACGAAGCTCGCGTCATCGATCGAGCCCACCTTGATCGCCTGGACGCCGGCCCTGCCCGAAGACGATCCGAAGAGCTGCGAGCCGCATTCAAGGCAGAACTCCTTGGTCATCGTGTTGCCGCTGTCGGCGGTATGCCGGTAGCTCCTGGTCGTTCCCTGGAGGATCGTCAGATCCTCCTCCCTGACGAACACGTTGGTCGCGAAGCTCGACCCGGTGACCCGGCGGCAGTCGTCGCAGTGGCATTGCGCGATCCTGACCGGCTCTCCGCTCACCGAATAGCGCACCGCGCCGCACAGGCATCCGCCGGCAAATTCCGTCATTTCCACCGCACCCCCGTTCGACTTTCGCCGGCAGGGTAGCATCCCGTCGCCGGCGCCGCGAACCGCGATCCCCCAGGCCGTCATTGATGGCCGGAACAAGTCCGGCCATGACGTTGGGGGGACCGGGGCGCTAGTGGAAATCGCGCGACGGGTAGCGCCGCCTGTCCTCGCCGGACGGCCGGGCGATCTCGTCGGCGCGGGCGAGCGGCGGTTTCAGCGCATCGTCGCCGGCGGCAAGCGCGCGCAGGCGCCCGGTCAGATCCTCCAGCCGCCGGGCGACGACGTGGATCACGATGCCCTCGCGCTGCAGCTCGCCGCTTACCCTGAGCAGGCGGGCCGCCATGACCTCGCGGCGGTAGCGCTCGAAAACCTTGGGCCAGACCACCAGATTGGCGATGCCGGTCTCATCCTCCAGGGTAACGAAGATCACGCCCGACGCGGTGCCCGGGCGCTGGCGGACCAGGGCGAGGCCGGCGACCGTCACCCGCGCGCCGTCGTCGATCTCGACGAGGCGGCCGGCCGGGGTGACCCGTTCCGCCGCCAGCCTGGCGCGCATCAGCGCCAGCGGATGGTCCTTGAGCGACATCCTGATGGTCGCGTAGTCCTGCGAGACCTCCTCGCCCCGGCTCATCGCGGGCAGCGCGACCGCTTGCTCCGCGCGGCCCTCCCCGGTCGCGGCGAATAGCGGCAGCGGCGCCGGGCCGAGCGCGCGCACCGCCCACAGCGCCTGGCGCCGCGTGCGGCCGGTCGAGCCGAAGGCATCGGCCCCGGCGAGGGTCTCCAGCACCGGGACCGCGACCCCGCTGCGTTGCAGCAGCTCCGCCGGATCGGCGAAAAGGCGGTGGCCCGGCCGTTCGCGGGCCTCGACGATCGCCCGGGCGCTCGCCTCCGCCATCCCCTTGATCTGGCGGAAGCCGAGGCGCAGCGCATACGGGCGGGGGCCGCCTTCGGCCGCCTCCAGGGTGCAGTCCCAGTCAGAATGGTTGACGTCGGCCGGGAGCACTGAGACCCCGTGCTCGCGCGCGTCGCGCACCAGCTGGGCGGGGGCGTAGAAGCCCATCGGCTGGCTGTTGAGGATGGCGGCGGCGAACGCCTCGGGGTAGTGGCATTTGAGCCAGGCCGAGACATAGACCAGGAGGGCGAAGGATGCTGCGTGCGATTCCGGGAAGCCGTAATCGCCGAACCCCTCGATCTGGCGGAAGCAGCGCTCGGCGAAGTCGCGCCCGTAGCCGTTCCGCACCATGCCCTCGATCAGCTTGTCGCGGAACTTGCCGATGGTCCCGACGTGGCGGAAGGTCGCCATGGCGCGGCGCAGGCTGTCGGCCTCGGACGGGGTGAAGCCGGCGGCGACGATGGCGATCTTCATCGCCTGCTCCTGGAACAGCGGCACGCCGAGCGTCTTGCCGAGCACGTCGCGCAGCGCCTCGGAGGGGAAATCGACCGTCTCCTCGCCGTTGCGGCGGCGCAGATAGGGGTGGACCATGTCGCCCTGGATCGGACCCGGGCGGACGATCGCCACCTCGATCACCAAATCGTAGAACGAGCGCGGGCGGAGCCTCGGCAGCATCGACATCTGGGCCCGGCTCTCGACCTGGAAGACGCCGATCGAATCGGCCTCGCACAGCATGTCGTAGACCGCCGGGTCCTCGGCCGGGATGTCGGCGAGCCGGCAGTCGACGCCGTAACGGGCGCGCAGCAGCTCGAGCCCCTTGCGGATGCAGGTCAGCATGCCGAGCCCGAGCACGTCGATCTTGAGCATGCCGAGCGCGTCGAGATCGTCCTTGTCCCATTCGATGACGGTGCGCTTCTCCATCGCCGCGTTGGTGACGGGTACGATCTCGGAAAGCGGTCCTCGGGTGATCACGAAGCCGCCGACATGCTGGGACAAATGGCGCGGGAAGCCGGCGAGCTCGCCGGCGAGCTGGAGGGTGAGGGCGAGCCGCCCGTCTTCCGGGTCGAGCCCGGCCTCGCGGATATGGACCTCCTTCGCCGGCTCCGATCGCCAGCCCCAGACCGTGCCCGAAAGCGCGGCCACGGTGTCGAGCGAAAGCCCGAGCGCCTTGCCCACCTCGCGCAGCGCGCTGCGGGCGCGGTAATGGATCACGGTGGCGGCGAGCCCGGCCCGCTCGCGGCCGTATTTGCGGTAGATGTACTGGATCACCTCCTCGCGGCGCTCGTGCTCGAAATCGATGTCGATATCGGGCGGCTCGTTGCGCTCGGCGCTGACGAAGCGCTCGAACAGGAGATCCATCCGGCTCGGGTCGACGGCGGTGATGCCGAGGCAGTAGCAGACCGTCGAGTTGGCCGCCGAGCCGCGGCCCTGGCAGAGGATGCCGCGGTCCCGGGCGAAGCGGACGATGTCGTGCACGGTGAGGAAATAGGCGGCGTAGTCGAGCGCGGCGATCAGCTCGAGCTCGTGGGCGAGCTGGCGGGCGACCGCGTCGGGGATGCCGCCGGGGTAGCGGGCCTTCGCGCCCTCCCGGGTCAGGCGCTCGAGCGCGCCGTCCGGGGTGTCGCCGGGGGTGGCTTCGTCGTCCGGGTATTCGTAGCGCAGCTCGTCGAGCGAGAAGGTGCAGGCATCGGCGATGGCAACGCTGCGGCCGACCGCGTCGGGATGGTCGCGGAACAGCCGCGCCATCTCGGAAGCCGGCTTGAGGTGGCGCTCGGCGTTGGCGGCGAGGCGGTAGCCGGCCTCGTCGACGGTGCAGTGCTCGCGGATGCAGGTCAGCACGTCGGCGAGGCGGTGCCGCGCCGGCGTATGGGCGTGGACGTCGTTGGTCGCGACCAGCGGGGTTCCGGCGCGGGCGGCGACCCCGGCGAGCCGGTCGATGCGCGCCCGGTCGTCGCCGCGATAGAGATGGTTGGCGGCGAGGTAGACCGAGCTCCCGATGCGGCGGCGCAGCGCCGACAGATGCCGCTCGAAGCCGTGCCCGCCGCCATCCGCGGGCGGCAGCGCGATCAGGATCTGGCCCGTCGCGTGGTCGAGCAGGTCGGCGAGCCCGATCTCGCATTCCCCCTTGGGGGCGCGGCGCCGGCCGACGGTCAGCAGCCGCGCGAGCCGTCCGTAGGCGGCGCGGTCGCGCGGCAGGCAGAGCATGGCGGGCGCATCGGCGAGGTCGAGCCGGGCGCCGACGACCAGCTTGATCCCGGTCTCCCGCGCGGCCGCATGGGCGCGGACCACGCCGGCCAGCGTGTTGCGGTCGGTCACCGCGACCGCGTGCAGGCCGAGCGCGGAAGCCGCCCGCACCAGCTCCCCGGGATGCGAGGCGCCGCGGAGGAAGGTGAAGTTGGTCGTCACCTGGAGCTCGGCATAGGAAGGGGTCATGCGAACAGCCCGTGGATGAACCAGGCGGGCGGCGCGCCGGGGCGGTAGAGGCCCTCGCGAAACAGCCAGTAGCGGCGCCCGTCCTGGTCCTCGACCCGGTAGTAGTCGCGCAGCGCGCACGCGTCCTCGGAGCCCGGTCTCAGCCACCATTCCGGCGCGATGCGCTCCGGTCCCTCGGCGCGCACCACGCGGCGGCGCACCCTACGCCAGCGGAACATCGCCGGCGGGTCGTCGGGCACCGGGGCCACCGCTTCGATCGGCTCGGGCGGGGCCAGCAGGCGGATCGGGCGCGGCGCGGCGGGCCAGGCCGCCGGCGTTTCGACCGGCCCGTCGAGCGC
>JAPPGP010000097.1:94308-94589 GCA_028821395.1 Defluviicoccus sp. | reverse complement strand
TGGCGGCGCGCCAGAAGATCATCGACGGCTGGCACGTCTATACCGGCCCGATCGTCGACAACAAGGGGAACGAGGCGGTCGCCGCCGGCAAGACGCCGTCGGACGCCGATCTCTGGGGCATGAAGTACCTGGTCAAGGGCGTCATCGGCCAGCTCTGAGCCGGTAACCGACGCCAGCCTCCGCGCCCCCCCCGTGGCCCCCCGCCCGGGGCGGTGCGGTGGGGCGCCGGGTATTTCCCGCGCCCGGGGGATTGGCGGGGGGGGGAAAAACTTAGGCCGCCA
>JAPPGP010000097.1:0-94298 GCA_028821395.1 Defluviicoccus sp. | reverse complement strand
CGGAAAGCCGCGGGCGGCCGCCTTTGTGGGGGTAATTATTAACGGGTCCGGGGGGGGCGCCGCCGCGCCCCCCGCCCCAAACCCCTCCCCCCCCCCGCCCCGGGCGGGGGCCCGCGGGCGGGGCGCGTTCCGTTGGAGCGCCGGATATGACCGTCGCGCTCGAGATGAGCGGCGTGAGCAAAGAGTTCGACGGCAACCGGGCGCTGGACGAGGCCTGGTTCCGGGCGGAGTACGGCCGGGTCCACGCGCTGCTCGGCGAGAACGGGGCCGGCAAGTCCTCGCTGATGAACGTGGTCTGCGGGCTCTATTTCCCGGACCGGGGCCGCATCGCCATCGACGGCGCGCCGGTCGCGATCGACGGTCCGGCGCATGCGCGCCGGCTGGGCATCGGCATGGTGCACCAGCACTTCAAGCTGGTGCGCCCGTTCACCGTCGCCGAGAACGTGGCGATGGCGAACCGGCTCGGCGGACGCTGGACCGACCAGATCCAGCGCGTCTCGGAGTCCATCGAACGCTATTGCGGCGAGCTCGGCTTCGAGCTCGACCCCGACTCCCGCATCGACTCAATCTCGGTCGCCGAACGGCAACGGGTCGAGATCGTCAAGGTGCTGATGTCGGGCGCCCGCATCCTGATTCTCGACGAGCCGACCGCGGTGCTGACCGACGAGGAGGCGGACCGCCTGCTTGCCGTAGTCCGCGGCCTCGCCGGACGCGGCTCGGCGGTCGTGCTGATCACCCACAAGCTCCGCGAGGTGCGGGATTTCGCCGATCGGGTGACGATCATGCGGGCCGGGAGAACGGTCGCCGACGAGAACCCGGAGACGCTTACCGACCAACGCATGACCGAGCTGATGGTGGGCAGCGCGCCGCGCAGCGCGCTGGCCGCCCGTAGCGCCGGCGGGGAGGCGCGGCTCGAGATCGAGGGGCTGTCGGCGGCCCGCGACGACGGGGTGACGGCGCTCGCCAGCGTCACCCTCTCGGTGCAGTCGGGCGAGATCTACGGCGTCGCCGGGGTCGGCGGCAACGGCCAGACAGAGCTCGCCGAGGTGCTGATGGGGGTGCGCGCCGCCGCGGGCGGCCGGGTCGCGATCGACGGCGCGGACCGCACCTCGGCCCATCCGGGCGAGCGCCGCAAGGGCGGGCTCGGCACCATCCCGGCCGACCGCTATCTCCACGGTCTGACCGCCGACCTCACGGTGGCCGAGAATTTCGGCCTCGCCGGACTCGCCGCCGGGCGCTACGGAAAGCTGTGGGTCGCGTCGACGCGGATGCGCGGCGACACCGAGGCGGCGATCGCCGACTTCGAGATCCAGGGCGGCGGGCCGGCGACCCGATCGCGGCTGCTCTCGGGCGGCAACGCGCAGAAGCTGGTGCTGGCCCGCGAGCTCTCGGGCGGCGCCGGCATCCTGGTCGCCCATTCGCCGACCCGCGGGCTCGACGTCCGCGCCTGCGCGGCGATCCAGAGCCAGCTTCTCGCGGCGCGCGAGCGCGGCGCGGCGGTGCTCCTGATCAGCGAGGATCTCGACGAGGTGCTCGACCTGTCGGACCGCATCGGGGTGCTCAACCGGGGCCGCATCGTCGGCGAGTTCGCCCGCCCGGCGGACCGCCACGCGGTCGGGCGGCTGATGGTGGGCCATGCCTGACCACGCCGCCGCCGCGCCCGCCGGGGGCTTTCGCGCGCGCCGGCTGGGCCGGCTCAACCTCGAGGTCCGCCAGTCGATCGGCCGCGTCAAGCACGCCGCCTTCATCGCCTTCGGGCTCGGCGTCGGGCTTGCGATCTCGGTCGCCATATTGATGACCGCGGGCGTCGAGGCGGCCAACATCTTCGACGAGTTCGTGGTGCTCACGTTCTTCGACCGCCTCGGGCTGTCGAGCGTGCTGATCGAATGCAGCCCGCTGATCCTGGTGGGGCTGAGTGCCGCCGTCGCGTTCCGCGTCAATTTCTGGAACATCGGCATCGAGGGCCAGTTCTTCTGGGGCGCCATCGGAGCGACGGTGATCGCCATCTTCGACGTCGGCCCGCCGGCGACGCGGATCGGGCTGATGCTGATCCTCGCGCTTGTCGGCGGGTTCCTGTGGATCGCCCCGCCGGCGATCTTCAAGATCAAGCTCGGCGTCAACGAGGTGATCTCGACGCTGCTCCTTAACTATGTCGCCTATCTGTTCGTCCTCAACCAGATCTACGGCGCCTGGCAGGACCCGCGCGACCGCTTCCCGCACTCCGAAGCCTTCGACGCGGCGGAGCGCCTGCCGCTGCTGGGCTGGGAGAAGGTGCATCTCGGACTGCTGATCAGCCTCGCCGCCGTCGCCTTCGTCTGGTGGCTGATGCAGCGGAGCCGCTTCGGCGTCTATATGCGCTTCGTCGGCGCCAATCCGCAGATGGCGCTCGCCGCCGGCATTCCGGTGACGATGACGATCTTCCTGGCGGTCGGGCTGTCGGGGGCGCTGTCGGGCGCGGCGGGCTTCGTCATGGGGGCGGCGCAGGAGCACCGGCTCACCGGCACCATGGCGGCGGGGTACGGCTTCTCGGGGATCATGATCGCCTTCCTCGCGCGCAACAACCCGGTCGCCGTGCTGGTGGTCGCCTTCATGATCGGCGGGCTGTATGCGGCGGGGCAGAGCGTCAAGGTGTTCTACAGCCTGCCTCAGGCGCTGGTCTCGCTGATCCAGGCGATCGTGGTGATGTGCGTGGCCGCGTCCGACTTCCTGGTGCGCTACCGGGTTCACTGGCTACGCGGGGACGGGCGATGATCGAGTTCCTGGCCAACTGGCTCGCCTTCACCCCGGTCTTCGCGGTGCCCCTGCTGCTGGCGACGCTGGGGCTGATCGTCAACGAGCGCGCGGGCGTGATCAATCTCGGCGCCGAGGGGATGATGCTCTGCGGCGCGCTGGCGGGCGTCGCCTGCTATATCGAGTTCGGCGAGAGCACGGCGGTCGGCATGACCGCGGCCGGGTTCGCGGGGCTGCTCGTCGCCTTCCTGTTCGCCTTCGTCGTCGTCGTGCTGCGCGCCGACCAGGTGGTGACCGGGATCACGATCGTCTTCTTCGGCGCCGGGCTGACGGGGCTGATCGGGCTGCGCTGGAACGACACCGCGATCGCCGGGTTCCAGAAGCTCGATTTCGGCTTCCTCTCCGACATCCCGTTCTTCGGCAAGGTGGTGTTCGCCCAGGACGCGATGGTCTATCTCACCGTGCCGATCGCCTTCGGGGTCTGGTACTTCCTGTTTCGCAGCCGCGCCGGGCTCAACCTCCGCGCGGTGGGGGAGAACCCGCAGGCCGCCGACGCGGCCGGCATCGCGGTCGATGCCTATCGCTTCTGGGCGGTGGCGACGGGCGGCGCGCTGTGCGGGCTCGCCGGCGGCTACCTCGCGCTGGCGGCGGCCAAGATCTGGGTCAACGAGATGACCCACGGGCGCGGCTGGATCGCGATTGCGCTGGTCATCTTCGCCCGCTGGATGCCGGGCCGCGCGGTGTTCGGCGCGATCCTGTTCGGCGGCATCGAGGCCCTGATCCCCCGCATCTTCGCCGCCGGCTGGCCAGTGCCGCAGTATTTCCTCCAGATGACCCCGTTCCTGGCCACGCTCGGCGTGCTGGTCTGGGTCGGCCTCGCCGGCAAGCGCCGCTCGGCGGCGCCGGGGGCGCTCGGGCTGCCGTATGTCAGGGAGGATCGGTGGTAATCAGGGCGCGTCCCACGGGCGCCATCTCGGAACCCATCGCGGCACGCTGGCCTTGTAGAGCCGGTAGCTCTCGCCGAAGCGCTCTTCCAGCGCGGGTTCCTCACTGCGCATGAAATACGTGGTGTTAAGGGCGAAGAAGACGGCCATCCAGAGCGCGATGTACCACGAGCCGAAGAGCAGGGCCTCGGCGGCGAGCATGACGTTGACCGCCGCGAGCATCGGGTTGCGGACATGGCGGTAGGGCCCGCGCACGACCAGCCTTCGGGGTGGCGCCCACGGCGCGGGCGTGCCTTCGCCGGCAGTCGCGAACAGCCGGACGGTCCAGACCGCCATCGCGAAGCCTGCCGCGCCCAGCGCCGCGCCGATCCAGAACCTGGGCCCGGCCACCCCCGCCGGCGTCCATCCGCCCGGCAGCCCGGCGGTCAGCCAGAGTACCGCCCCGGGAATGTAGATTAGCGCGCTCCCGGGCAGGACGAGGATGGCCTTGATCAGCTCCCGGTTCATTCCCGCGGCATTACTCGCTTCGGTGCGCGAGCATATAGGCGCGCAGCACAGCGTTCATTCGGCTCAAATGCCCCTTGCCCTGAGCCTTGAACCAGTCGAACACATCCTCGTCCACGCGCATCGAGACCGCCTTCTTGGAAGCGCCCGGCGGCATGACCAGTTTCGCCGCCGCGAAGAACTTCTCGTCCATCTCCGGGATGTCCGAGGTGTCGATCTCGTCATCGGGAATTGCTTCGACCTCAGCTAAACGATTCTTCGAGATAGGCATGAAAAAGTCTCCTTTCCCGCGCGGTGGCCCTCCGCGCGCTGATCATCCGGATGCCGCCCTCTCGGTCCGTGTGGGCCACCACGACCACCATACCGGTGCCGAGGAAACCGAAGCTGATTTCCCGCGCTTCAGCGTGCGGGTGATCGTCAATCCGGGTCAGGACCGGGCCGAAAAAGATTTCGGCCGCTTGCTCGAAAGCGATGCCGTGCTTACGCCGGTTCTCGGCGTTCTTGGCATCGTCCCACTCAAAGCGCAGCGCGGAAACCATCCGTGTATATACAGTCGTCACTACGCAAGCAGTTGTCAACCTCAGCGGCTCGTCGCGGACTCCTTCACCCCGCCAGTATCGCCCGCACCCGCGCCTCCGCGTCGTCCTCGACCGGGGCCATGCGGTCGCGGTCGTCCTCGGTGACGAGATCGGCGATGCCGGCCGCGTAGCTCGGCCGCGCGCGGATGCGTTCGAACCAGCCGGCCACCGCCGGATAGCGCTCGGCCCAAATGCCGAACAGGCCGAGATCGTTCATCCGGTTGGCGTAGGGGGTGGCGGCGGCATCCGAAAGGGAGTAGAGGCCGCCGCCGAGCCAGGGGCCGTGCGCCAGCGTCTCCTCCATGCGGGCGAAGGCGGCCTCCATGTCGCGCACCGCGTCGACGGCGAGCGCGGCACCGAGCCCCTCCTCGTAGACCGCGCGCTGGCGCGCCCGGCGCCGCGGGTCGGGGATCCTGGCCATGCGCGCCGCGATCGCCTCGGGCGTGCGGTAATCCTTGCGGAAGGCGATCGCATGGGTCAGCAGCCCGGTCGCCGGGTGGACCGGATCGTCGATGGTCTTCATCAGGAGCCGCACCCGGTAGCGCGCAAGCGGGTCTTCGGGCATCAGCGAGGGCTCGGGGAAAACGTCCTCCAGATAGTACTGGATGACCGAGGATTCGAGGATCGTGTGCCCGTCATGGACCAGCGCCGGCACCACGGCGCCCGGGTGAATTTTGCGGTACTCAGGGTCGAACTGCGCGCCGCGGCGGAGGTCGACGAAGCGGCCCTCGTAGCCGATCCCCTTCTCAAGCAAAGTGAGGCGGACCTTGATCGCGCAGACCGAGGTCGAGTGTTCGTAGAGGACGAGCATGGCGGGCCTCCGAGACGGACGGCGAGAGCATAGCCGTCCCCCCCTTGGACCGTCATCGTTCGCGCATCATATTGAAGGCCGGAATGTTGGAGGAAACGGCCATGGGTGCAATGAGAGTGGCGAAGCCGCTGGCGGCGGCGCTCGCCGCGCTTACCATCGCCGCCGCGGCGCACGCGCAGCAGGCGCGGATGGGGACCTTCGAAGGCAAGAGCGGGCACGAGGCCTCGGGCGGGGTGACCGTCGAGCGGGCCGGCGAGCGCTGGGTCATGCGGTTTGCCGAGGATTTCCGCCTCGACCGCGCGCCCGACCCGCGCATCGCCTTCGGCAATGACGGCTACGACGCGAGCACCACGCTCGGCCGGCTCAAGTCGCTCAAGGGCGCCACGCGCTACCGGCTGCCGGGCCGGATCGACCCCGCGCGGTACAACGAGGTCTGGCTCTGGTGCAAGAAGTTCGAGGTCCCGCTCGCGGTGGCGAAGCTGAAGTAGCGGGTGGGAGCGGGCGAATCGTCCTGCTACCATCGCCGGGCGAAGCAGAGGAAAGCGGCATGGCCGGAAGCCTGAGCGCGGCGGAAGTCGCCCATTTCGAGGAGCACGGCTATTTGTTCCCCAAGCGCGCCATCGACGCCGGGGAGGCGGAGCGCCGCCGCCTGCTGCTGGAGCATTACGAGACCGTGCTGGGGGTGGAACCGCAGACCTATCTCAAGATCAAGGCGCATGTGGCGGCGCCCTGGATCGTCGATCTCGCGCGCAACGAGGCGATCCTCGATGCGGTCGAATCGCTGATCGGCGAGGACATCCTGCTGTTCGGCACCTCGCTGTTCTCCAAGAAGGGGAACGACCCCCGCTTCGTCTCCTGGCACCAGGACTCGGCCTATTACGGGCTCGACCCGCATGAGGAGGTCACCGCCTGGGTCGCGCTCACCCCGGCGACGCGCAAGAACGGCTGCATGCGGGTGATGCCGGGCTCGCACAGGGGCCCGGATTTCGACCACGACGAGACCTACGACCCGCAAAACCTGCTGGCGCGGGGCCAAACGATCCGCGGGCTGGAAGACGAGCGCGCGGTCTATATGGAGCTCGAGGCGGGCGAGTTCTCGCTGCACCACGAGCGCACCGCGCATGGCTCGCTCGCCAACGAGACCGACGGGCCGAGGGTGGGTGTCGCCTATTTCTACATGCCCGCCCATTGCCGCTCGACCATCGGGCGGCGGACGGCGCTCCTGATGCGCGGCGAGGACCGCTACGGCCACTGGGACGCCGATCCCCTGCCGAGAGAGGACCTCGACCCCGACTGCATGGCCTTTCTCAAGCAGATGTGGGCGCGCTACCAGGACACCGCGGTGGCGCAGGAGGCGAGGCGCACCGGCTAGGATTCACCGCGGACAGCGCCGGTCAGTCAGGTAGTCGTGGACGGTGATGCGGCCGGCGACGATGCCGGCCCGCGCCGCCTCGACCGCCCTCCGAACCGCGGGCGCGACGATCTTCTCGTTGTGCTCGTCGAGCGCCCAATCGACCCCGCTCTCGGCGAGCCCGAGGGTGACGACGCCGGGCGAGAACCGCCCCCGCAAGGCGTCCTTCAGGGTCTCGTAGACCGCGACATCGACCCGCTTCACCATCGAGGTGAGCACGGCTCCCGGCGCGATCCCGTTCTGGTTGAGGTCGACGCCGATGGCGTATCTGCCGGCCGCGGCGGCGGCGCGGATCACGCCGATCCCGGTGCCGCCCGCGGCGTGGAAGACCACGTCGGCGCCGCGCGCGAACTGGCCCTGCGCCAGCGCCGCCCCCCTGGCCGGGTCGCTCCAGGCGGCCGGGGTCCTGCCGGTCATGTCCTGGAGGACAGTAATTTCCGGCCGCGCGGACGCCGCGCCCTGGACGTAGCCGCAGGCGAAGCGGCGGATCAGCGGCACGTCCATGCCGCCGACGAAGCCGATCGTGCCGGTCTTCGACGTCAGCGCCGCCGCGACCCCGACCAGATAGGAGCCTTCATGCTCCCTGAACGCGTATTGCCGGAGATTGGGCAGATCGAGCCAGCTCACGTCGACGATGGCAAACGACCGGCCGGGGCTCTCGGCCGCCACCGCCTCGATCGCCTCGGCGTAGGAGAACCCGACGACGATGACGAGCGTCGCCCCGCCCGCGACGGCGCGGCGCATGGCGGGCGCGCGGTCGGCGGGGCTCGCCGCCTCCTCGACGGAAACCGCGATCCCGGTCTCCGCCGCGAAACGCTCCGCGCCCTTCCAGGCGGCGGCATTGAAGCTCCGGTCGGTCCGGCTGCCCTGGTCGAAGACCATCGCCGGCTCGAACCCGCCGGCCGCCGCCCCGCCGGCCAGCAGCGCCGCGCACGCGGTCGCGAGAAATGCCCTTAACCGCATCGCCAATCCTTTCCGCAGCTTGTGTGCAATACTTTGGTCGTTCAATTCCAACCGGGCAATACAGCGCTGTGCTGGCTCGCAGGGCGCATGGCGATGGGGCGCTCCGCACCCGGCTCTCTCTGCACCTCTTCCGCCGCCGCCACCACCACCCGTCATGGCCGGACTTGATCCGGCCATCCATGCGGCCCCTCCGCACGCACGGCGATCCGTCTGAAGGGCTGGCGATGGGGGCGGGCCACGCCTGGCTCTCCCTGCACCGCCCATGGATGCCCGGATCAAGTCCGGGCATGACGGAAGGGAGATGACGACATGGGGCAGGTAGGGCGTCGACCATGACGGGCGCCGGTCCGGCTCGCTTGACCGTGGGCAAGCCCCTATCTAGCTATGGAGAACCCTGGGAGCGCCGCCGCATGACCGCCGAACTTACCCTGCGCGTCGATGGCATGACCTGCGGCAATTGCCGCGCCCGGGTCGAGCGGACGCTGCGCGGGCTCGACGGGGTGGCGGGGGCCGACGTGAACCTCGCAACCGAGCGGGCGCGCATCGTCTATCTGCCCGAGATCCTCGGCCCGCCGGCGATCGCCGACGCGATACGGGGCGCGGGCTACGTGCCGGGCGCGGTGGATGCCGGCGCGCCGCCGGGCGAGGACGTGCGCGCCGCAGCCGAAGAGGAAATCGGCGTCCTCCGGCGGCGCTTCTTCGTCGCGGCCGCGTTCACGGTCCCGCTCTTCGCCATCGCGATGGGGTCGATGCTGCCGGGTCTCGGGCCGACCACGCCTGCGGGCGAACAGGCCTGGCTCTGGGTCCAGCTCGTGCTCGCCGCGCCGGTGGTGCTGTGGTCGGGGCGCGGGTTCTTCGTGCATGGCTGGGCCGAGCTCCGCCATGCGGCGCCGGGGATGAACAGCCTGGTGGCGATGGGCGCCGGCGCGGCGTTCGCCTATTCGACGCTCGCCCTGCTGGCGCCCGCGTTCTTCCCCGCGGGCACCGCCGTTCCCTATTTCGAGGCGGCGGGGGCGATCGTCACCCTGATCCTGCTCGGCCGGCTGCTCGAAGCGGTGGCGCGTGGGCGCGCGTCGCAGGCCATCGCGGGGCTGATGGAGCTCCGCCCGGCGACGGCGCGCGTGCTGCGCGGCGGCGAGGAACGGGAGATCCCCGTGGAAGAGGTCGCAATCGGGGACGCGGTGCTGATCCGCCCGGGCGAGCGCGTCCCGGTGGACGCGGCGGTCGTGGCCGGCGAGAGCTTCGTCGACGAATCGACGATCACCGGCGAGCCGGTCCCCGCCGCCAAACGGGCGGGGGACGAGGTCTTCGGCGGGACGGTCAACGGGGCCGGCGCGCTGACCGTCCGGGTCGTGCGCATCGGCGCCGATACCGTGCTCGGCCGGGTGCTCGCCACCGTCGCCGAGGCGCAATCCGCCAAGGCGCCGATCGCCCGACAGGCCGACCGCATCGCCGGCGTCCTGGTGCCTTGCGCGCTCGCCGTGGCTGCGCTCGCCTTCGCCGCATGGCTCGCCTTCGCCCCGCCGCCGGCGCTGAGCTTCGCCTTCGTCGCCGCGGTGTCGGTGCTGCTGATCGCGTGTCCCTGCGCGATGGGGCTCGCGACCCCGACCGCGATCCTGGTCGGCAGCGGCAGGGGGGCGGAGCGCGGCGTGCTGATCCGCAACGGCGCCGCGCTGGAGACGCTGGCGCGGGTCCGTATGATCGCCTTCGACAAGACCGGCACCCTCACCACCGGGCGGCCGGTGCTGACCGACCGGCTGCTGCCCGACGGCTCGGGCGCGTTGCCGGACGAGACGCTGGCCCTGATCGCCGCGGCGGAGAGGATGAGCGAACACCCGCTGGCCACCGCCCTGGTGGACGCGGTGGAGAGCGATCCGCCGGCGGTCGATTCGTTCTCGGTCGAGCCCGGGCTCGGCGTCGCCGCCGAGGTCGCGGGACGCGAGGTGCTCGTCGGCTCGGCCCGTTTCCTGCAAGGCCGCGGCATCGACTGCGCGGCCGCCGAGGCGCCCCGCGCCGGGCTGGAGGCGGACGGCAAGACCGCCGTGCTCGCCGCCATCGACGGCGAGCTGGCCGCCCTGCTCGGCTTCGCCGATCCGCCGCGCGAGGAGGCGCAGGGCGCGCTGTCGGCGCTCGCCGCGCTCGGCTTCGACATCGCCATGATCACCGGCGACGGAAGGGCGACCGCCGAAGCGGTGGCGCGCTCGCTCGGCATCGCCGAGATCGAGGCGGAGGTCTTGCCCGACCGCAAGGCGGAATCGGTGAGAGCGCTCCGGCGCGAGGGACGGCGCGTCGCCTTCGTCGGCGACGGCATCAACGACGCCCCGGCGCTCGCCGAGGCGGATACCGGCATCGCCATCGGCAGCGGCACCGATATCGCGATCGAGTCGGCGGATGTGGTGCTGATGGCAAGCGATCTGCGCGGCGTGGTGACCGCGATCCGGCTCGCGCGGCGGACGCTGGCGACGATCCGCGTCAACCTGTTCTGGGCCTATGGCTACAACGTGGCCCTGATCCCGGTCGCCGCGGGCGCCCTCTACCCGGTCTGGGGCGTGCTGCTCGATCCGATGCTGGCGGCTGCCGCGATGAGCGCCTCCAGCGTCCTCGTCGTCGCCAACTCGCTCCGCCTCCGCCGCTTCGCCTGACGCCGCGCCCCCGCTACACTGCGCGCCCGGCCAGGGAGGAGCGCTGTGGCGAACAGGGACTTGCGGAGCTGGCTCGACGATGTGGCGCGCATCGGCGAGCTCCAGACCATCACCGGCGTCGAGCATCGCGAGGAGATCGGCGGCCTGGTCGACATCTTCCAGCGCAAGATGGGCAACCCGGCGGTGATGTTCGACGAGGTGCCCGGATTCCCCAAGGGGCACCGGGTGATCGCCAACATCCTGACCTCGGTGCCGCGCATCAACGTCGCGCTCGGCCTCGATCCGGCGGCCTCCGAGATGGACCTGATCCGCTGGTGGCGCGACTACATGGGCGACGCGCCGACGCATGCGCCGCGCGAGGTCAATGGCGGCCCGCTGCTCGACAATGTGAGCGAGGGCGCGGCGGTCGACATCACCACGATCCCGACCCCCAAATGGCACGAGCACGACGGCGGACACTTCATCGGCACCGGCTGCATGGTGGTCATGAAGGACCCGGACACCGGATGGGTCAATTTCGGCTGCTACCGGGTGCAGTCGCACGAGCCGGCGCTGGCGACGGTGATGATGTCGCCCGGCAAGCACGGCAGGCTAATCATGGAGAAGTACCACAGGCGGGGCGAGGCCTGCCCGGTCGCCGTGGTCGCCGGGATGCACCCCGCCTTCTTCATGATCGCCGGGCTCGAGATCCCCTACGGCAAGAACGAGTTCGACGCGGTGGGCGGGCTGATGGGCGAGCCGATCGAGATCGTCAACATGCCGCGCACCGGACTGCCGGTGCCGGCCGCCGCGGAGATCGCCTTCGAGGGCTTCATCGACGCCGACGACAAGGTGCTGGAGGGGCCGCTCGGCGAATGGACCGGCTACTACGCGGGCGGCCAGCGCGAGGAGCCGGCGATCCGCATCGCGACCTTCATGCACCGCGACGACCCGGTGCTCACCGGCGCGATCCCGGCGGTGCCGCCCAACGACAACACCTTCTATCTCGGCACCTATCGCTGCGGCGCGGTGTGGAACCAGTTGGAGGCCGCCGGCGTTCCCGAGGTCAAGGGGGTGTGGGCGCACGAGGCGGGCGGCAGCCGGATGTGGCTCACCGTCTCGATCCGGCAGATGTATGGCGGGCACTCGAAGCAGGCGGGGCTGATCGCCGCCTCGTGCCACGCCGGCGCCTATTGCAACCGCTGGGTGGTGGTGGTCGACGACGACATTGATCCGACCGACATGGACGACGTGGTGTGGGCGATGTGCACGAGGTTCGACCCGCGCGAGGACATGGAGACCATCCGCGGCGGCTGGAGCAGCCATCTCGACCCGATGTGCTATGACGGCGACACCGACCGGCGCAGCGCGCGCGTCGTGATCGACGCCTGCATCCCGTTCAACCGGCGAGACAGCTTCCCCATCGTCGCCCGTTCGTCGCGCGAGCTCGACGACCGCATCCGCGCCAAATACGCCGACGTGCTGCCGTAGAACCTGTCCCTCGTCATGCCCGGCTTTGTTCCGGGCATCCATTTCGACCGGCTACCTTGCGGGCGGCCGCGTGGATGGCCGAAACAAGTCCGGCCATGACGGGTGGGAACGGGATGCGAAAGCGCGCGCACTTCGGAACCGGTACATCAGGCCTGCCGGTCCCCCCTCCCAGCCGGGCGGTTCAGTTCAGGACGTAGCCGCCATTCACCGCCAGGAGCTGTCCGGTGACGAAGTTCGCGGCGTCGGACAAGAGGTAGACGACGGTTCCGACAAGATCCTCGGGGTGCTGGTCCCGCTTGATGAACCGGCCCTGGACATAGCGCTGGTGGCGTTCCTCGGGCACCCCGGCGGTGGCCTCGACGCGGGTCATCCCGGGCGCGATCGCGTTGACCGCGATGTTGTCCTCTCCGAGCTCGCGCGCCATCGCCCGCGTCATCGAGATAACGGCGCCCTTGCTGGCCACGTAGTGCAGGATGAAGTCGGAGCCGAACAGCGCGGTGTCCGACGAGATGTTCACGATCTTGCCGTTCTCCGACTCGCGCAGCCAGGGCAAGCAGGCCCGGGTCGCCAGCCAGACCCCCCTCGCGTTGACCGCCATGACCCGATCCCAGACCTCGACATCGATGTTCTGGATGCGCTTGCCGCCGAGCCCGGTGGCGAGCGCGGCGTTGTTGACCAGCCCGTCGATGCGGCCCCACGCGGCGCCGATCCTGTCGCCCATCGCGTCGACCGAGCCCGGCTCGGCCAGGTCGACCGGCACGAAGATCGCCTCCCTCCCCGCTTCCTTGAGGGCATCCACGGTGGCGCGGCCCTCTTCTTCGAGGATATCGGCCACCGCAACCCGCGCGCCGGCCGCGCAACAGGCTTCAGCGTAAGCGCGGCCGAGGCCGCGGGCCGCGCCGGTGACGACGACGTTCTTGCCTTCGAGACCGATCGCCATGCCGAGCTCCGGGTCCAGCTTCGATAAACGCGGCTAGGCGACGGCCGATTCCAGCGCCTGCGCCTCGGCCTGCTGGCGGAAATGCCGGCGTATCCGGGCAATGCCGATATCGTGCTGATAGAGGTTCTCCCGGGGCGGCCAGGCGGGCATCGCCGCCAGCGCCATCTCGTCCTGGGCGAGAACCGCATCCATGAACGCGCGGAAGCGGTGCTTGTACATGAAGTGGTAGAGATCGCTCTGCCAGCCCGATACGTTGCGGAACCGGTAGGCGAAGATCTTGGTCTCGGTCTCGTCGACCGGGGTGACGCAGAAGACGATGCAGAGCGGCCCGCCGGGTCCGCCGCCCGGCGGAAAGCCGATCCTGGCCCGCATGTACATGCTGTCGCCGGTGTCGACGAACTCCATCCAGTCGAACGAGGTATCCCTCTGCCCCTCGCGGAACAGCTCGAAACCGTGGGCGGTCTCGGCGAGCTTGACCCGGTCGACCCGGGATCCGCGCTCCTGCATGTAGGTGGTGCCGTGCAGGTAGGAGCCGTGCATCGGATCCGCGATGTTGTCGTAGACGTACTGGAAATGTCCTTTCCAGACATTGGTGTGGAGCGGGCCGCTCCAGTCGGGCGAGGTCAGCTCCTCGGGCAGATCGAGGGGCGCCGGGTCGGGGTGCGCGTCGTCGCCGAACCAGGCCCAGACCATCTGATAGTGCTCGAAGGTCGGGTAGCTCCGGATCATCTTGCGGCCGACCATGGGGCATTCCGGGAAGGCGGGCACGCGCAGGACGACGCCGTCCGGGTCGACCTCCACCCCGTGATAGCGGCAGCGCAGATTTCCGTCGGCCACGCTGCCGATCGACAGCGCGATGCCGCGATGGGGGCAGCGGTCTTCCACCGCGCGGACGATCCCCTCGCCGTCGCGCCAGAGGACGAGGCGTTCGCCCAGCCGCGTCACGCCGACGGGCTCGTCGGCTATCTCGTGCGAAGCGGCGATCCCGTACCAGCGATTGCGCAGGCCGAGCTTCAGCAGCGTCTCGACCCGGCACCCGGCGCTTGTCGCGCCCGAGGCGGCCGGTTCATCGGTCTCGTCCGGGTCCCGCGCGGGCCCGCCGCCATTCACCCGGACGGGCGTCGGGCATCGAGCCTTGACCGGTGCGTCGCTCAGCCGGGCGAGCTCGCCGCACAGCACCGCCCGGGTCCATTGGCCGCCGCCACGCGGATCGACACCGGCCTCGTTCAATCCCGCGACGATCTGCGGAAGCTCCCTCGCCCCGCCTTCGAATATGCCGAATAGCGCCTCGCAGAGGCTCGATTCGTATCCGTTGTCGGCCATTTCGCTCTCGATCCCGTTTCGCCGTCCATCGCGTCGACTATTGTGCGACGTCGTCGATCCAGCGCAACGCGGCGATGACGTCGCCGAACGTGGCCGTCGCCGCGAAGGTGACCATGACTGCCTGACGCAACGCCGCCGTCGGCACGTCTTCCTGCAGGAGTCTCCTTGCGTGGGTCTTGAAGCTTGCCTCGTTGCCGACCGTGGCGAAGGCGCCGAGCGTGACGAGCTCACAGGTGTTGCGGTCGAGCGGGCCCGATTCCATCACAGCGCTCCGGAGCTCCTGGAAGGACCGGGATGCCTCGGGGCTGAACTGCGCCAGGTATTGGACCGGGGTCAGCGGTTTGGATTCGTTCATCTCTTCCCCCTCAGGCCTTCTTGATATTCAGCAAGTCGGCAAAGTCCGTTCCGAGCCCCCGGTCGCGCGCGCGTTCGTAGATCTTCGCCGCGAGCGCGATGTCCTGGATACCGGTGCCGACCGACTTGAACAGCGTGATCTGGGCATCGTCGGTGCGCCGGGGATTGCCGTCGACGACCGCGTTGCAGAGCTCGTGCACCTCATCGGTTGCGACCGCGTCCGCCGACGCGATCGCATCGCCCGCCTCGTTGAGCACGCCGTGCCTTGTGTCGACCACAATGATGTCGCTGCGCGCAAATGTCTCGGGGTCGATCTCGCGCTGGTCCGGCCGGGCGGTGCCGACCGAGTTCACGTGCATTCCGGGCTCCAGCCAGGCGCCGTAGAACGCGTGCTCGCTCGACTTGACCGCCGCGACGACCATCCCGGCCCCGTCAACCGCCGAACGCGCGTCCCCGACCGGCTCGACCTCGATGCCGAGGCTCTCGGAACAGGCGGCGGCGAAGGCCTCGCGGTTCTCCCGGGTCGGGCTGAACACGCGGGCGCGGGCGACCAGGCCGAGCGCGTGCATCGCCTCGAGCTGGGCGCGCGCCTCCACGCCGGAGCCCAGCACCGCCAGCGTGACCGGCTCGTCGCGGGCGAGCCGGCGCGTCGCCACTGCGCTGGTCGCCCCGGTGCGCAGCGTCGTCAGGTGCTGGGCGTCCATGATCGCCTTCAGATCGCCGTCGGCGACGCTGTAGAGATGCACCTGGTAGCGGACGCCGATCCCGGCGGACAGGTTCATCGCCTTGAATCCCATCCAGCCGCTGTGCTCCATCACCGCCGGGCCGATCCGCAGGAAGCCGTTGGCGAGCCGGATATTGGTGCGCGGCGGCTGGTTGACGCCGCCCGTCCCTTCCTCGGCGAAGGCAGCCTCCATCGCCTCGATCGCGTCGTGCATGTCGACCGCCGAGACGACGTCGGCGTGGTTGAGTATCAGCGTCACCGGCGCGCCCTCACGTCGGGTAGCGACCCCGGTAGAACTCGGAGAACGGCGCGTCCTCCGGCTCGAAGCCGGCGCGCACGAGGCCCTCGCGCACCTGGCGCATCTGCGCGTCGTTGAGCTTCATGATCGGCTGGCGCATCGGGCCGCCGGCATAGCCGTGCAGCCAGGCCTGGTACTTCCACAGATAGCGGTGGATGAAGTTGGCGCCGGCGAAGCTTCCCTGCACCGCGAAGCGGGTGGCGCGCACCGGCTGCAGCGACCAGTAGACCTCCATCGCCTCCTCGTAGCGGCCCTCGCGCAGCATCTTGAAATATTTCGGGATGCGCTCGCCGAAATACTCGTAGTTGCTGGTCCCCATCCATTGCTGGCCGAACATCTCGACGGTCAGCGGCGCGTGCGCCTCGAGCGGGTCGGAGAACAGGACCGGCTTGTCGCGGATCATCTTCCAGAACTCGTAGTCGCCGGCGATCCCCGGCCGGGCGACCTCGTACTTCACCGCGACGACGTTCTCCAGGTCGCAGGCGCGCGCGAGCACGTCCGGCGGGTATCCGCTCGGGTGCAGCCGCCCATAGTTCCAGTGCCCGGCCGCGAAGAGGCAGACCGCGAGGTCCGTCCGGTCGCACACATAGGCGAGGTAGTCGTAAAGCCGGTCCCGGGTCTCGGGATAGAACGAGTTGGGGTGGCCCAGCAGCAGCCCGCCCATGCCGACCGCCTCGCCCGCCTTGCACATCTCGACGATGTCGTCGGGCGTGTCGTGGGTTCCGTGGACCAGGAACTGTTGCCGGCCCGCCGCCTCGTCGACCGCGATCTCCATGAATTGCCGCATCTCGTCCTTGGTGGTGCCGCATTCCGAGACGATCAGCGCTCCCCAGAACCCCTGCTCGATGTTGCGCCGCACGTCGTGGCGGATCGCCTGCTCGTTGAGCCCCTTCAGGTCGCCGGTGAAGCTCGGCAGGATGACGTTGCAGCAGCCATGCCAGTGCTCGAACGCGTAGTCCTTCGCCTCGGCGCGGGTGTAGTCCATCTAAATCTCCGTCAGTGCAGGGGGCCGGCGACGAACTCTTCGAATGCCGGGCGGGACTCGAGCCGCGACTGCCACGCCTCGATGTTGGGGAAGGCGGGACGGTCGGCGACCATCTTGAAGAAGCGGTAGATCGAGATGCCGAGCGGGATGTCGGCCATGGTGAGGCGGGCGCCGGCCAGGAAGTCGCGGTCGGCGAGGCGGCTCTCCGGCACCGCGAGCACGTGCGTGACCCGCTCGATCGCCGCCCCGATCGCCGCCATGTCGCGCTTCTCGGGCGGCGTGCGGACCAGCCCGAGGAATATGGTCGGCATGTGCGGATAGACGGTCGAGAGCTGCCAGTCCATCCAGCGCTCCGCGTCGGCGCGCTCGACCGGGTCGGTGGGCCACAGCGCGCCCGCGCCGTGCCGGGCCGCAAGGTAGCGCACGATGGCGTTCGACTCCCACAACACGAACCCGCCGTCGTCGATCGTCGGGATCACGCCGTTGGGGTTGAGCGCCCGGTACTCGGGCGAATCGTTGCCGCCGAACTCTCCGCCGATGTCGACCCTCTCGAACGGAATCCCGACCTCGCCGCAGCACCACAGCACCTTCTGGACGCACATCGAGTTGGCGCGGCCCCAGATCTTCAGCACCGCCTGCGCCTCAGGCCGCCCGTTCCTCGGCCAGGCGGTCCAGCGCGTCCACCTGCGCCTCGGCCTCCTTGCGGTAGTAGCGCCTGATGCGGGCGACGCCGAGATCGTGCTGATACAGGTTCTCCGGTGCCGGCCAGGGCGGCAGCGTCTCCAGGATCTCGCGGTCCTGCTCGATCACCTCCCAGGTCAGCGGCTCGTAGAGGTTGTTGAACATGAAGCGGAACATGGCGCCCTGCCAGCCGTCCAGCCTGCGCATCCGCCAGGCGTTGAACTGGCTGGAGTTCTCGTCGATCGGCACCACCGTCGCGATGATGCGCAGGAACCCGCCCGGCCCGCCGCCCGGCGGGATGTAGACGCCGACCCGCGCATGGGCGTTGTTGCAGGCGACGAACTCCATCCGCTCGACATTGCTCTCCTTGTCCTCCTTGCGGCGGACGACGAAGCCGGTGTCGGTGTCGTCGATCTGGACCACGTCCGACTTGTCGCCATAGGCCAGCGTGTAGGTGTCGTCGTGCAGATAGGGCGGGTGCATGATGTCGACGAAATTGTCGAGCACGTACTGGTAGTTGCCGTGCCATGTGGTGGAGACCAGGAACCCGGTCCATTCCGGCGAGGTGAGCTCTTCCGGGAGGTCGATGGGCGGCGGCTCGGCATGGCTCTCGTCGCCGAACCAGGCCCAGATCGCCTGGAAGTGCTCGACCGTGGGATAGGCCGTCACCAGCTCGCGCCCGACCAGCTCGCAGCCCGGGAAGGCCGGCACGTCGAGTATGCGCCCGTCGCCGCCCACCTGGACGCCGTGGTAGCGGCAGGTGAGCCTGCCCTCGATCACCTTGCCCATCGAGAGCGCCGCCGCGCGGTGCGGGCAGCGGTCCGCGACCAGGTTGACCTTGCCCGTCTGGTCGCGCCAGGCGACCAGCTTCTCGCCGAGCCGGGTCAGCGCGACCGGCGTGTCCTGCACCATCGCCGAGGGGCCGATACACCACCAGCGGTTGCGGATCCCTGTCGCGAGACGATGGTCGATGCGTTGCTCGCGGGTCTGCGTCCCGTCCATCTCAGTGCTTCCCGTGCTGGCCCTTGGGCGGCCGTTCCCGGGTCGAGGTGCCGGGCGGCACGACGCCCGCTTGGTGCTCGCCGAGCGGCGCGCCCGAGCTGTTGGGATAGGCGCCCAGACGCTCCATCTCGGCGGCAAAGATCTCCTCGGTCCAGCGTTCCCCTTGCAGCGGCCGCAGGTCGCTCTCGTCGAGCGCCCGCACGATCCCGGGCAGGTCGTGGATGCTCTTGCTCAGGATCGCGAACAGCGTCCGGCTCAGCGCCTTCTCGTAATCGCTCGGGTCGGTGTTGAGCGTGCGGTGAACGTAGCGCGGCCGGTCCTCCATGGCCGAGGCCTCCCGCTTCAGCCTGCCGGGCGTTCTTCACGGACCCGCCCGCCGACGGCCGGGCCGACGCCGTCCTGGACGTGCCACTGGGAGAACCGCAGACCCTCGAAGGTCCTTGGCTTCCACGCCTCGGTGGCGTAGTCGGAATCGGCGTAGTACTCGACCGCCCCGCCGAGCGGGTTTTCGAAATACCAGAAATAGGCCGACGAGACGGGATGGCGCCCGGGGCCCACATCGGTCTTGTAGCCGAGCTCGCGCATCCTGACTCCGCCGCCGAACACCTCGTGGATGTCGCGCACCTCGAAGGCGACGTGCTGGAGCTCGGTCTTGGCGCCGTTGGTGTTGAGGAAGAACAGATTGTGGTGCTCGTTCTCCGCCGAGCAGCGCAGAAACACCGCCCGGTTCCCCGAATACCGGTCCGACAGGCGGAAGCCCAGCCGGTCGCGGTAGAATCTCTCGCCGGCCTCGATGTCGGCGACGAGGAACACCACGTGGCCCATGCGCAGCGGAGACGCGCCCTCGTCATAGAGCGGGGCGGGCGTATTCACCCTCGTCCGTTCCGCGCCGGTGTTGAATACGGCCGCCTTCACCGAGAGCCGTTTCCTGTGTGGCCACGCCCGGAAACCGATGCCGATTCCGTTGGGATCGTGGGTGTGGATCGTCCCGTCGCGGTCGATCTTGAGCTCTCGGTCGGAACCGAGCTCCTTGGCGATGCGCGCGAGGTCGCGCTTGCCCTTCACCCCCCAGATCACCTCGCGGAACCCGCCGGCCGGGCTGAGCGGCGGCGCAAGGCCGCGGGCGCCCTCCGCCCGGACCACGATGCGGCTGCCGATCTCGGTCGCGAAGATCTTCTCCGAGCGCCCGTTCTTGACCGTCTCAAGCCCCCAGTCGGCGAAGAACTTTCCGGCCGCCGGGAGATCGGAGGTCGCGAAGACCACCGATTCGATGCCGACGAACTGCATCCCGTTTCCTCTGGCTATTGTCATAGGTAGTATGATCGGTCATACAATACTCGTCAATTGCCGTCTACGCGGGGGCGGCGGCCGGAGGCGGACGACGCGATGGCAGGCGAGGAACCGGATCGGCTCGGAATCGGCTCGGTCGAGACCGCCGCGGCCATCCTCGGCGCGCTCGCGGAAGGCGGCGGGCAGATGCCGCTCGGCGCGCTTGCCGAGGCCGCCGGGATGCATCGGGCCAAGGTGCACCGCTACCTGATCAGCCTGACGCGCACCGGGCTGGTCGCCCAGCCGGAGCGCAACGGCGCCTACAGCATCGGACCCAGCGCCATCTCGATCGGTCTCGCCGGGCTTCGCCGCGTCGATCCGATCCGCATCGCCTACGCGGCCCTGCCGGAGCTCCGCGACCGGGTGGACGAGACCGTGTTCCTGGCGATCTGGGGCGACATGGGGGTGACCTGCATCGGCCTCGAGGAGAGCGCGCACCCCGTCACCCTCAATATCCGCGTGGGCTCGGTCCTGCCCTTCCTGTCCACCGCGGCGGGACAGGTGTTCGCCGCCTACATGCCGCCGGCCCGGGTCGACCACTTCGACGAGCAGGACGGAAAGCAGTCGCGCCGGCGGCCGGCGGTGGCCGTCAAGCTGTCCAGGGGCGAACGCGAGAGGCTGTTGCGGGAGGTCCGCGAACGCCGGCTGGCACGGGTCAAGGGCGCGCTGTTCGCCGGCGTCAACGCCATGGCCGCGCCGATATTCGACCACAAGGGCGGCCTGTCGACGGTGGTCGGCATCATGGGACGGCAGGAGACCCTCGACGTCGCGTGGGACGGGGACGCGGCGAGAGAGCTCGGGGAATTCGCCGAACGCCTGTCACGCCAGCTCGGTTTCGCCGGCACCGGCGTCGGCCGGGCGGTCGGGGACGAGGTGGGATGAAGGGCGCGACCGAAACGACGGCCGACGGCCGGGGCCTCGGTTTGCGTCCGCATTTTTCGTGTGGTTGACTCGAGAACGGACCGGCAGGGGGGTGGCGTGAAGATGGCAAACGTTCAGGAGCTCGATTTCGAAAAGTTCCGGTTGCGCCGTTTCGTCGACCGCCTGATAGAGATCGACGAAGTCGAGATCCATGACGAGCCGGTGCCCTTGACCGGCCTGAGCCCGATCATCGAGGCGACGCCGAAGGCGGTGCTGTTCAGGAAGGCCGGCCCGAAGCACGTGGAGCTTGTCGCCAAGGCGGCCGCCGGGCGGCGCCGCCTGATCGCCGCGTTCGACAGCAACGAGGACGAGATCTACGACGAGTTTTACCGCCGCATGGCGAATCCGCAGGAAGTCGTCGAGGTGCCGTCCGGCGAGGCGCCGGTTCACGCCGTCAGGATCACCGGCGAGGACGTCGACCTGACCGAGCTCCCGTTCCACCTGCAGCACGAGTTCGACGGCAGCTGCTACATCTCGTCGGGCATCGACTACACCGTCGACCCCGAGACCGGACGGACCAATGTGGGCAGCCGGCGCCTGTCGCTCAGGAACCGCTACCAGGCCGGCACCAACGTTACCGCGCCGTCCGACCTCAAGCGGATCTACCAAGCCTGCGCCGCCCGCCGCGAGCGTCTTCCCGTCACCTTTACCATCGGCAGCCACCCGCTGGACATGTACGCCGCGACGACGCGCCTCCCCGGCGACGAGCTGAGCCTGATCGCGACGATGCGGGGCGAGCCCGCGCCGGTGGTCAAGAGCCTGACCAACGACATCCGTGTCCCGGCGGATGCGGAGATCGTGCTCGAGGGCTATCTCGACGAGCGGGGGTACTGCGAGCCCGAAGGGCCGTTCGGCGAGTACATGGGGTATTACGGCTCGATCCACATGGACCCCGTCTTCACCTGCACGGCGATTACGATGCGCGAGGACGCGCTCCACCAGACATTGCAGCACGGCAGCGCCTTCGTCCTCGACCAGACCGATTCGGCCAACATCACCGCGCTTCGCATCGAGGCGGAAGCGATGCGGATCCTGAAACGCGCGGTGCGCGAACCCGTCGCGGCCTGCATGCGCCCGACGGGCGGCGGCATGAACGCCCTTCGCGTGTCGATCAGGCAGCATGAGATCGGCGAGCCCAGACATGCCATTTCCGCCCTGTTCGGCGGCCTCCGCCGGCTGAAGCATGTCTGGGTCTTCGACGAGGACATCGACATTCGCGACGACCGGCAGGTCGAATGGGCGTTCGGCACCCGGTTCCAGGCCGACGAGGACATCGTGATGCTCACCGGCACGATGTCGATGCCGATGGACCCCTCGCTCAAGGGGCGGCGGACCGGGGCCAAGGCCGGGTTCGACTGCACCCGCCCGTTCGGCGCCGACAAGGAGATCCGCTTCACCCGCTGCGCCGCTAAGTCGTTCGACGGGCGGGCCCGCTTCCAGACGGTGGAGCAGGCGCTCGGCGCGGGTCCGCTGTTCTTCGGCGAGATCGTGGAGGCCATCGGCAGCGAGGACGGCCGCGAGGTGGCCTGCGCGCTCGACGAGTTGCGGGAGCAAGGCAGGCTCGGACGCGATCGCGACGGCCGCTACCATGCCGCCGAGGGAGAGCCCGGGCTGACGGCGATCGTGGGCGAGCTCTACCACGATCCCAACGAAGGGACCTGAGCGCACACATCGAGGGAGGAGACCAGATGAAGCTACGCTATTTCGTCGCCGCGACCGGCGCCGCCGCCGTGCTTGCGGCGACGCCGTCCATGGCCGCCGATGCGGTGACCGTGAAGATCGGTTCGTTCACGCCGCCCAAGGCGAAATACCTTCGCGAGATCATCATCCCGTTCCTCCGTACCGTCGAGCAGGACAGCGGCGGAGAGGTGCAGTTCAAGGAATTCTGGGGCGGCGCGCTGATCCGAAGCCCGCGCAAGCAGTGGGAAGGGGTGATGAACAAGATCCAGGACGCCGCCCAGGTCCTGCCGGCCTACACGCCCAAGCTGTTCCCCGACTTCACCATTTTTGCCTTGCCCTACACGTTCCGCGACACGGGCTCCGCCGAAGCCGCCGTGGCGATCTGGAAGATGTACGAAGCGGGCCATCTCGGGGGTCTGGAAAAAGTGCATGTGTTCGGTGTCTACACCAACGACAACAGCGGCATGCATCTCAACCGGAAGATTTCGGCCCTCGCCGACATCAAGGGGCTCAAGTTCCGCGTTCCGGGCAAGGCCGAGGCCGATGTGGTCAAGAAGCTCGGCGGAACCCCGGTCGGCATGTCGATCCGCCAGGTCGCCGAGTCGCTCAATCGCGGCGTCATACAAGGCGCGCTCGCCGGATGGTCGGCGCTCGGCACGTTCCGCATCACGCCGCTGATCAAGAGCCATATCGACATCCCGCTCGGCGTGCGCACGTTCATCCTCGCCGTGCACAAGGACGTCTACAACCGGCTCGGCGGCAAGGCGCGCGACGCGCTGGCCCGGCACGGCGGCCTCAAGCTCAGCAAGGCGATGGGCAACTACTACGAGAACGACGGCAGAAGGCTGCGCGCCGATCCGGGCGACCGCACCGTGGTCCGCCTGTCGGCGAAGGACCACGAAAGGCTCTATAACGACATCTTCAAGGCCTACCACACCGAGTGGATCGCCAAGAACAAGGACGGCCAGCGCAAATACGCCGCCCTGCAGGCGATCCTCAAGGACCTCCGCGCCGCCAACTGATGTCCTCGCCGGAACGCCCGGGCGAAGCGGCGGAGAGCGTGCCGTTCGACGCGGACGGCACGCTCGGCCCGGCGGCGAGTTGGATCGCGCTGATCGGCGCGACCGCCATCCTCGGGCTGGCGGCCGCGATCGTGGTGGACGTGCTGATGCGCTGGCTGTTCAACGCGCCGATCCTGGGCGTCGACGATCTCGGCAAGTACAACCTCGCGGTGATCGTCTCCAGCTTCTTTCCGATCTGCCTGATCGGCGGGCACTTCGTGACCATCCGGTTTCTCGGCCGGGCGATCGGGCCGCTCCGCGCGCTCTGGCTCGAGGCGTTCGGCGGCTTCGTGACGCTCTGCGTCTTCCTGCTGCTGAGCTGGCAGTTCTTTCGCTTCACGCTGCACGACGTCACCCTGACCGGGCTCGCGACGGCGGTACTCGAGCTGCCGCAGGCGCCGTGGTGGTGGATGGTCACGGCGATCGTCTTCGCCTGCACGGCGATCCAGGTCGTGGTGGTCCTTGAAGCGGGGTTCCGGGCCTGGCGCGGCGTGCCCAGGGCGCCCGCGACCGCGGTCGATTCGGGTGTCTAGCCCGCAGTTCTCTCCCCGGCCCCGGCGGGAGCGGTGAGCCGATGGACCCGGTGATCGTCGCGACCGTCGGCATCGCCGGCATGCTGGCGCTGATCGCGCTCCACGTGCCGATCGGTATCGCGATGGCGACGGCGGGGTTCTTCGGGGTCTGGCTGCTGCTCGATCTCGAGCCCGCGATCAAGATGTTCGCCACCGCGCCGACGCAGGTTCTCGTGACCCAGGAGCTGGGCGCGATCCCGATGTTCCTGCTGATGGGGAGCTTTGCCTCGGCGGCCGGCCTGTCGGGCGACCTCTACCGCCTGTTCTACGCCCTGATCGGGCATTATCGCGGCGGTCTCGCGATGACGACGATCGGCGGCTGCGGCGGCTTCGGCGCGGTCTGCGGCTCCTCGCTCGCGACCGCCTCGACCTTCATGCGCATCGCGCTACCGGAGATGCGCGAACGCGGCTACCGCCCGTCGCTTGCCGCCGGTTCGATCGCCGCTGGCGGCACGCTGGGCATCCTGATTCCCCCCTCCAACCTGATGCTGCTTTACGGCGTGCTGACCGAGCAGTTCGTGATCGCGCTGTTCGCGGCGGCGGTCATACCGGGGCTCATCTGCATCGCCGTCTATTTTGCGACCATCGCGGCTTATGTCCGGATCCGGCCCGGCTCCGGCCCGGCGGGGCCGAAGATGCCGTGGCGCGAACGGCTGACCGTGGTCAGGAGCTGCTGGGGCGTGCTGGTGCTCGCCGCGGTGGTCTCTGGCGGCATCTACGGCGGCGTGTTCACCGTCCTCGAAGCGGCCGCGGTCGGCTGCTTCATGGCCTTCGGCTTCACCTGGCTGCGCGGGCGTCTCACGGTCAAGGTGCTGCGCGAGGTGCTGGTGCAGACCGCCGCTTCGACCGGGCTGATCTACATAATCATCATCGGCGCGACGATCTTCACCTTCTTCATCACCCTCAGCCAGATGCCGACCGTGCTGGTGAGCGCGATCGAGCGCTCGGGCCTCGAGCCCTGGATGGTCATCGTCCTGCTGCTGGTGATGTACATCATCCTCGGCAGCATCTTCGAGACCGTCGCGGCGATGATCATTACGCTGCCGGTGGTCTTCCCGCTGGTGGTCGGGCTCGGCTTCGATCCGATCTGGTGGGGGGTGATCAACATCATGGTCATCGAGATCGGCCAGATCACCCCGCCCATCGGCATCATTCCCTTCGTGCTGCACGGCATGGCGCCGGACGTGCCGCTCAAGACCATATTCAGCGGCATCGCTCCGTTCTTCGTCGCCGATCTCGCGCGGCTCGCGATCGTCGCCATATTCCCCGCCCTCAGCCTGTGGCTCCCCGGTGTGCTGGGATTGATGGTCTGATGCCGGCGATCGGCCGGCCGTTCCGCCGCAAGGAAGACCGCCGCCTGCTGACCGGGCGCGGCCGGTTCTCCGACGACGTGAACCTGCCCGGGCAGGTCTACGCGGCGATGGCGCGATCGCCGCACGCCCATGCGCGGATCGCGGGCATCGACTCGGGCGCGGCGCTCGCCGTTCCGGGCGTGCTCGCCGTGCTGACCGGCGCCGACCTGCTCGCGGACGGTCTCGCCTGCATCCCCCACAGACCGGCGCCCACCAGCCCGCCGGACATCGAGCTGGTCAACCGGGACGGGACGCCCAAGCGCGAGGTTCTCCCTTTTCCGCTGCCCGCCGACCGGGCGCGGTTCGTCGGCGAGGCGGTCGCGATGGCGATCGCCGAGACCCCGGACCGGGCGAGAGACGGCCTCGAACAACTGCACGTCGCCTTCGAGCCGTTGCCCGCCGTTACCCAAGCCGCCGCGGCGTGTAGCGGAGACGCACCCCTGCTCTGGGAGGACATGGCCTCGAATGTCTGCATCGATGCGGATGTGGGCGACATCGAGAGGACCGAACGCGCCTTCGCCGGCGCCCGCCATGTCGTGCGTCTGGAAACCTGGATCCCGCGGGTGACGGGCGTTCCGATGGAGCCGCGCGCCGCCGTCGCCGCCTACGACCCCGGGACCGGGCGCTACACCCTCCATGCCGGCGGCGGCGGGGTGGTCCGGCCGAAGCGCGAGCTCGCTCAGATACTCGGGGTGCAAGAGGACCGGGTACGGGTGGTGGCCGCCGATGTCGGCGGCAATTACGGGACGCGGAACGCGTTCTATCCCGAATTCGCCCTCGTCGCCTGGGCCGCCAGGCGCCTCGGCCGGCCGGTCAAGTGGACGGCGGACCGCGGCGAGGCGTTTCTCAGCGACTACCAGGGCCGTGACCTCGCGGTCGCCGCCGAGCTCGCCCTCGACGCGAACGGGCGGTTCATCGCGATGCGCGGCTCCAACCTCAGCAATGTCGGCGCGCACACCGTCTCCTTCGTGCCCCTGATCAAGGGGGTCGAGATCATGACCGGCCT
The DNA here is from genome assembly GCA_028821395.1 of Defluviicoccus sp. Taxonomy (GTDB): domain Bacteria; phylum Pseudomonadota; class Alphaproteobacteria; order MPNO01; family MPNO01; genus MPNO01. Next base: position 68,017 of record JAPPGP010000097.1, on the reverse strand, counting down.
CTACGACGTGCCGGCCGCCCATTTCCGGGCCCGCGCGGCGGTGACCAACACGCCGCCCACCAACCCCTACCGCAGCGCCGGGCGGCCCGAGGTCATGTTCGTGCTGGAACGGCTGGTCGACATCGCCGCCGCCCGGCACGGATTCGACCGGCTGGCGCTCAGGCGGGCCAACCTGGTGCCGGAAGGCGCGATGCCGTTTCCCAACCCGCTCGGCATGACCTATGACAGCGGCGACTACGGATCGGCGATGGACGCGGCGGTCGCCGCCGCCGACTGGGACGGGTTCGCCGGGCGCCGCGCGGAGTCCCGGGCGCGGGGCAGGTGCCGCGGCATCGGTATCGCCAACTACATCGAGACCTCGACCGGCGCTCCACGCGAACGGGCCGAGATAACGGTGCGGCCGGAAGGGCGGATCGACGTCGTCATCGGCACCCTGTCGAGCGGACAGGGCCACGAGACGAGCTTCGCCCAGCTCGCCGCGGAATGGTTCGGCGTCTCGCTCGAAGACGTCAACCTGATCACCGGGGACACCGATATCGTCTCCGTCGGCGGCGGCTCCCATTCCGGGCGGTCGATGCGTCTCGCCGGGATCACCATGGGCAAGGCCACCGACGAGATCACGGCGCGGGGGCGCGGGATCGCCGCCTGGCTGATGGAGGCCGCGGAAGAGGACATCGCCTTCGCGGACGGCCGTTTCCAGGTCTCGGGCACCGACCGCTCTCTGGGTCTGTTCGAAACCGCCCGTGCCGCCGAGCGCGGCGACGGGCTGCCGGAGGAGCTGTGCGGGCCGCTCATCGGGATATCGGACGAAACCGTGCGCGTGGCGGCCTTCCCCTATGGGTGCCATGTGTGCGAGGTGGAGGTGGACCCCGAGACCGGAGCCGTGGAGATCCTGCGCTATACCGGGGTCGACGACGTCGGGCGCGCGATCAACCCGATGATCCTGCACGGCCAGGCGCATGGCAGCATCGCCCAGGGGCTCGGCGAGGCCATGATGGAGCAGAGCGTCTACGACCCCGCGAGCGGCCAGGCGCTGGCCGCCTCGTTCATGGACTACGCGATGCCGCGCGCCGACGATCTGCCGTCTTTCCGCACCGAGATCAGCGAGGTCCCGACCCCCGACAACCCGCTCGGCATTCGCTCCGGCGGCGAAGGCGGCACGACGCCCTCGCTCGCCGCCTATGTCAATGCGGTCGTCGACGCGCTTGCCGAGTTCGGGGTGGACCATCTCGAGATGCCCGTCAGTCCCGAGAGCGTGTGGCGCGCCATTCGGGCTGGCGCCTGAAACAGGAGGAGCAGCACCATGGCCGACGAGATCCTGGTCCGGAGTTCCGGCCGCGCGACCGAGATCGTTCTCAACCGACCGGATGCCGGCAATGGCGTGACGAACGAGATGGCGGCCGCGCTCGGCCAAGCGATCGCGGAGGCGGCCGAGTCCCATTTCATCGTCCTGCGCGGCGCGGGCGAGGATTTCTGCACCGGCCGCGCGGTCATGGGCGCCCGGCCCGCCGGACGGCCCGCGGCCTATGAGCGCCGCGCCCAGAACGAGGTGATCTTCGAGTGCTACGGCGCCTTTCGCCGTTCCCCGGTCCCGGTCGTGGGCGTGGTCCAGGGCCGCGCGCTCGGCTTCGGCTGCGCGCTGGCATCGCTCTGCGACATCACGCTTGCCAGCACGGCGGCGACCTTCCAGCTGCCGGAGATGGGCCACAACATCATGCCCACCATGGCGATGTCCTCGCTGGTCGACCGGGTGCCGCGCAAGGCGCTGATGTACCTCACCTACTCGACCCGGGCGATCGACGCCGAAAAAGCGCTCTCCTTCGGAATCGTGAGCGACGTCGTCCCCCCGGAAGGCCTCGAAGCCCGTGTCGCCGAGCTTCGCGAAGCCCTGGAGAAGGCGCCGCGCCCGGCGATTCTGGCGGTCAAGGAGTACGCCCGTTCGGCGCTCTCGATGGACATCGCAAGCGCGGTGGGCTTCGCGCGCAACCTGCACGCGACGGTGAACTCGGCGCCCCAATTGCGCGGCTGATCCGTCGTCGGGCAGCACGAGACGGAAGTAACGGAAGAGGAGCCGACTATTGGCCGAACAAGTCTACCTGACGGTCGACGGCAGCCGGATGGAGTGCCTGGTGGCGGCGCCGCGGGAGAGCGGGATTCATCCGGCGCTTGTCATCGCACCCCATCTGCCGGCCGACCGGGGCCTCAAGGCCGACGCGTTCACCGACGGCGTCGCGGATCGCTATGCCCGGGCCGGCTATGTCTGCGCCGTGCCCCAGGTCTTCCATCGCCAGCCTGTGGAACGCGAACGCCCCGAGAAGCGGCGGCACATGCACGACGACGAGGTCATGATGGATCTCTCCGCGGCCCGCGATTTTCTGGCGGCCCGGGACGACGTGGACCGCGGCCGGATCGGCGTGCTGGGCCATTGCACCGGAGGCCGAATGGCGATCCTCGCGGCGACCCGGGACGGCGACTACAGGGCGGCGATCGATTTCTGGGGCGGCGGGGTGAACGCGCCCTGGGGCGCGGGCATGAAGGCGCCGCTGGACGGGGTAGCCGACATCCGATGCCCGGTCGCAGGCTTCTTCGGCAACGAGGACCCAAGCCCGTCCCCGCAGGAGGTGGACGAGCTGGAGGCCGCGCTTCGGCACCACGGCAAAATCTGCGAGTTCCATCGCTACGACGGGGCGGGCCACGCGTTTCAGAACTTTGCCAACCCGGAGCGCTTTCGAGCGAACGCCAGCGAAGACGCCTGGACCAGGGCGATCGATTTCCTGGACCGGCACTTGAAGGCTTGACCCGCCCTGACCCGACGTCTCGCGCCGGGCGATTGCCGTTCGCGGCGTTCTGCTGATATCCTCGGACGCCATTCCGGGAGGACCTCATGAAGACACTGAGGCTGGAAACCACGGCGCCGTTCCAGGGTCTCGCCGAGCTCGTGGCGGACCGCGAAGGGCTGTTCGAGGCCGAGGGCGTTCGCATCGAATGGGTGGACAGGGTCAACACGCCGCGCGAGATCGACACCAGCGAGACCTCGCCCGACGCGTTCTCCGCCTTCGGCAGCCACGGCAACACCTTCGAGCAGGGCGGGGCCGACATGTACAACGCCTGCGAGTGGGGGAACTACCGCCGGGTCCAGGACAGCGCCGCCCGGGGGCGCCAGGTCGGCAGGCGGTCGATCGTCACCTGCGCGGCGATCGCGGTGCGTCCCGATTCGGATGTCTTCACTCCGCAGCAGCTCGCCGGGCGGACGATCGGGGTGCCCTACTACTTCGGCACCCACTACCTCACCATGCATCTCCTCGAAGGCTTCATGCCGCGCGAGTCCATCAAGACCTGCCGCGCACCGAACGGCTCGGCGGCGCGCTACGACGCGATGTTTTGCGGCGAGATCGAGGCGACGACGCTGACCGAGCCCTATATCACGCTGGCCGAGAAGACCGGCTGCCGAGTGGTCTGCGAGGCGCTCTACCACGGCACCGAGGTGGTCGCCGACACGGTCGACGCCGAGACCTACGCCGCGTTCAGCCGGGCGGTCTCGAGAGCGGTGCGGCGGATCAGGGCGGACACGCGGAAATACGCGCAGATCTTCCTCGACTACCACGCGGGGCAGCATCCCGGGCTCGCCGATCTCACCGTCGACGACCTCAGGCTCAGCCGCATCCAGGTCACCGACCCGGCCCCCATCCCCGAGCACGAGCTCCAGCGCACCTATGAGTGGATGCGGAGCTGGAACATGCTCGACGACGTCGGCGAGCGGACCCTGATCGACGCCGACCGCCAGGCCCAGGCGCACGACCTGCTCGGCGCCTGAGCCGGTCCTTCGATACGCGGCTTCGCCAACCCCGTCATGGCCGGACTTGATCCGGCCACCCATGCAGCCTTCCGGTGCGCACGGCGGCCGGTGGGGAGAGGGGGCAGCGCCCATGGGGGCCCGGATCAAGTCCGGGCATGACGGGGTGGGGAGCGGCCTTCGATAGGCCCCGGACCGGGTCCGGGTATGCTCAGGATGGGGTTTGGGGCGGCCCCAACATCGCCTCCTCACCCCGAGTAGGCGCAGCGCCGTATCGAGGGGCGCCGCGGCTACTTCGCCGCCGTAATCATGATCTCGATCAGGAACTCCGGCCGCGCCAGGCCGGATTGGACGCAGGCGCGCGCCGGCATGTTGTCCGGGTCGATCCAGGCGTTCCACACCTCGTTCATCGCGCCGAAATTGTCGAAGTCGGTGATCCACAGATTGGCCGACAGGATCTTCGACTTGTCGCTGCCGACGGAGGCGAGCTGGGCGTCGATATTGTCCAAGATTTCCCTTGTCTGGGCCTTGATGTCGCCGCCGCCGTGCCCGACCTGGCCGGCGAGATAGATCGTGTCGCCGTGCACCACGATGCCGCTCATCGACGGCATCTGCCTCCCGTTCACGACCTTGCCGTGCCTCGCCTGGTGTCTCTCGATGGCCATCTTCGCCCCCTAGTCTCGGTGATGAGTTCGCGGCTACGATGCCAGCGCGGGGCGGCTCCCGCAACGCGGGAGAGGCGATGAAGGGGCGGCGATGAAGGTCGACCTGGCGGCCATCGGCGGCGGCTTCGCGGGGCTCACGGCGGCGGTCCGCGCCGCGGAGCTCGGCCTGAGCGCCGTGGCGATCGAGCGCGGCGACGGCGAAGACTACATGTGCAATTCGCGGGTCTGTACCGGCGTCGTGCACACGGCGCTGGCCCCGGCGGACGACCCGCCCGATGCGGTCTACGAGCGGATCGTGGCGGCAACCGGCGGCACGGCGCGGCCGGATCTCGCGCGGACCTTCGCGGAGAACGGCGCGCGCACGGCCGCCTGGCTCGCCGACCACGGCGCCGTGCTGGAATCCGCGCCGCGGCGGAATTACGGATTGCCGACCCTGGCGCCCACCCGCCGCATGGGCGCCGGTCTCGACTGGCCGGGGAACGGGCCGGACCGGCTGCTGAGAAACCTGGCCGCGCGGCTGGAGGAAGCCGGCGGCACGCTGCTGCGCGGAACCGAAGCGCGCGATCTCGTGATGCGGGACGGGGCATGCCGGGGCGTCGAGATCCGGGGCGCGAACGGCCCGTCCACCGTCGAGGCCGGCGCGGTGGTGATCGCCGATGGCGGCTTTCAGGCCGACCGCGCGCGCCTCGCCCGGCACATCACCGGCCGGCCGGAACGCATCCGCCAGCGCAACACCGAGACCGGGCGCGGCGACGGGCTGCGCATGGCGGAGCAGGCCGGGGCCGCGCTCGTCGGGCTCGACAAGTTCTACGGCCACGTGCTGTCGCGCGACGTGATGACCAACCCCGAGCTCTGGCCCTACCCGCAGCTCGACGTGATCTGCGCTTCCGGAATCGTGGTCGGTCCCGACGCCGGGCGCTTCGCCGACGAGGGCGTGGGCGGGGTGTACATGACCAATGCCATCGCCCGCCTCGACGACCCGCTGAGCGCGACCGCGATCTTCGATTCGACGGTCTGGGAACAGGCGAAGGAGGCCGACCTGGTGCCGCCCAACCCGTTGCTGACCGATTCCGGGGGGACGCTGCACGAGGCGGGATCCATCGGCGAGCTGGCGCTGCGCGCGGGGCTCGATACCGGAGCGCTCGAAGTGGCCGTCGCGGAGTTCAACGCCGCCGCGAAGGCGGGCCGCACCGCGGCGCTCGCACCGGGCCGGACGGCGGATCGCTACCCCCCGGTGCCCATCGAGACGCCGCCCTTTCACGCCGCCCCGCTCGCCGCCGGCATCACCGTGACCATGGGCGGCATCGCCGTCGACGGCGCGGCGCGGGTGCTCCGGCCCGACGACACGCCGATCCCCGGCCTCTACGCCGCGGGCTCGACCGTGGGCGGGGTCGAGGGCGGCCCCGACGCCGCCTATATCGGCGGGCTGATCAAGGCCTTTCTGCTCGGGCTGGTGGCGGCCGAGACGGCCGCGCGCGAGCTCGCGCCAACCGACTGATTTCAGGGAGGGAAGGATGAAATACGAAACGCCCAGCGCAGGCACGATCAAGGAAATCGCCGGCGAGCTCGGCTTCTCCGTCGACGACGCCACGGCGGAGGACATGCGGACTTTCTGGGCGCCCTTCGCCGATGCCTTCAACGAGCTGGAGGAGACGCCGGACGACCTGCCTCCCGTCAAGTACGAACGGGGCGCGTGGTCGCGGCCGGACCGTGCGGAGAACCCGTATGGCGGATGGTACGTCAAGGCGCGGATCGAGGGCGCGGCGGACGGCCGGCTCAAGGGGAAGACGGTCGCCATCAAGGACAGCGCCTGCGTCGCCGGGATCCCGATGATGAACGGCGCATCCGTGCTCGAAGGCTACGTCCCCGATATCGACGCGACCGTGGTCACCCGGCTGCTCGATGCCGGCGCCACCATCCTCGGCAAGTCGGTGTGCGAGTATTTCTGCGTCTCGGGGGGCAGCAACACGTCCGCCTCGGACATCGCCGAGAGCCCGCGCAACCCGGGCCACACGCCGGGCGGCTCGTCGACCGGGAGCGCCGCTCTGGTCGCCTCCGGCGAGGTCGACATGGCGCTCGGCGGCGACCAGGCGGGCTCGATCCGCATCCCGGCGGCGATGTCGGGCATCGTCGGCATCAAGCCGACCTTCGGCCTCATCCCCTATACCGGGATCATGGGGATCGAGACGACGGTCGACCATACCGGCCCGATGACCGCGAATGTCGCCGACAACGCGCTGTTCCTCGAATCGATGGCCGGCGAGGACGGGCTGGATCCGCGCCAGCGCGTGCCGAGCGTCGACAGCTACACCGACGCGCTCGGCGGCGACGTCGCGGGGCTCCGCATCGCCGTGGTCCCGGAGGGCTTCGGGCGCCACGACTCCATGCCCGATGTCGATGCGACGGTACGCGCCGCCGCCCGGCATCTGGAGTCGATGGGGGCGGAGGTCACCGAAGTCTCGATCCCGATGCACCTGACCGGGCTTTCGATCTGGGGCGGGATCTGCGCCGACGGCATGTACTACACCATGTTCCGCGGCTACGGGTTCGGCAAGAATGTCGGCGGCGTCTACCCGACCTCGCTGGTCGACGCGATGGCCCGGGCGGCATCGCGCGCCGAGGAGTTCCCGCATACCTTCCGCTTCGGGCTGCTGCTCGGGCGCTATACCGACAAGGCCTATGGCGGGCATTTCCACGCCAAGGCGCAGAACCAGCGGCGTACGCTCGGGGCGGCCTACGATTCGGTGCTCGCCGGGCACGACCTGCTGCTGATGCCGACGGCGCGGATGACGACCTCGAAGATCCCGCCGCGCGATGCGCCGTTCCTCGAGACCATGGGCCATTGCTGGGAGGCGATCGGCAACACCGCGCCGTTCAATGTCAGCGGCCACCCGGCGATCTCGATCCCCTGCGGGCTGGGCGCGGGCGACAAGCCGGTCGGGCTGATGCTGGTGGGACGGCATTTCGAGGAGACCACGCTCTACCGCGCGGCGCACGCCTATGAGCAGTCCTGCGACTGGCAGAGCCAGGGCGAGACGGGGTAGCGCGAGATTGTGGGATTTGCGCGCGGCTGGTAGCGTCGCGCCCGATCGAACGGAGAGCCGGAACATGTTTCTCAGGAATTACTGGTATGTGGCCGCGTGGGACCACGAGATCGGCCGCGAGCCCTTCGCCCGCACCATCCTGGGCGAGCCGGTGGTCATGTACCGCACCGGGCACGGCCGGGCCGTCGCCTTCGAGGACCGCTGCTGCCACCGCCACGCCCCGCTCTCCTTCGGCCGGGTGAGCGGCGACAACCTGCAATGCGGCTATCACGGGCTGGTCTACGCACCGGACGGACAGGTCATCGGAGTCCCGGGCCAGACCCAGATCCCGCCGGGCTCCGGGGTGCGCACCTACCCGCTGGCGGAGCGCTGGCAGTTCCTGTGGATCTGGATGGGCGATCCTGCGGCGGCTGACGAGTCGGAGATTCCCGAGCTGCACTGGCACGACGACCCGGGCTGGACGATGGTCTCCGGCTATCTCCAGGTCGACGCGCATTACCAGCTGCTGGTCGACAACCTGCTCGACCTCACCCACGAGACCTTTCTGCACGCCTCCACCATCGGCAACGAGCACGTCGCCAACACGCCGCTCGCCAAGGTGCAGCGGGACACGATGGACGGCGTAGCGGGCACGGCGCTGGAGCGGGTCGCGCGCGACATCCCGAGCGTGACGGCGACGCGCTGGATGTACGGCATCGACCCGCCGCCGTTCTATGCGCGCTCCGGCGGGTTCGACAAGACCGGCGAGAAGGTCGACCGCTGGCAGATCATCCGCTTCGAGCCGCCGTCGCATGTCTGGCTCGACGTGGGCGTCGCGCTCGCCGGCAGCGGCGCGCCCGACGGCGACCGGTCGAAGGGCGTGACCCATACGGTGATCGACGCGCTGACGCCGGAGACAGCGTCCTCGACGCATTACTTCTGGACCTTCCCGCGCAACCACCAGCTCGACGACGCCGACCTCTCCGACTACTTCAAGAAGGGGGTCGACAAGACCTTCCTCGAGGACAAGTGGATGCTGGAGGGCCAGCAGAAGCGGATGGACGCAGCGCCCAATTCGCCCTTCGTCGACATCAACGCCGATGCCGGCGGGGTGGCGGCGCGCAACATCGTCGCCCGGCTGCTGGAAGAGGAGCGGCGCGGCCAGGCAGCGGGGGAGCTGTTGCAGGCGTAGGGCGGATTCCTTCCAAGCGGCCGACTGTCAGCCCGCGCCGCCGCCCAACCCAAAGCTGTCACTCCGGACTTGTTCCGGGGCCCAGAGCCACAGGCGCTTCCCTCGCCCGGCCTCCCTAGACCCCGGAACAAGTCCGGGGTGACAACGAGGGGGCGGAGACGTTGTCGCATATGGGCGCCGAGGACGGGTATCGCGGCGGTTCACGCCGGCGTGAAGGTGAACGGCGTGGTCCGCCGCACGTTCTCGTCGATCTTCAGGCGGTAGTTGAGCGGCGGGTGGGCGCGCTGCCGGCAGTCGAGGCGCTCGCACAGGCGGCACGCCACGCCGATCGGCGTCGCCGCCCTCTCGTTGCCGGGATCGAGCCCGTCCGCGTAGACGAGCTGTCCGGCATCGCGGATATCGCAGCCCAGGCCGATGGCGTATTGCGGCGGCTGCTCCCATGTCCGGGACTCGATCGGGTCCACCGTCCGGGCGATGGTGAAGAACCGCGAGCCGTCGGGCATTGCGGCGAGCTGGGTCCGGATCTGTCCCGGCATGCGAAACGCGTCGTGCACGATCCAGCGCGGGCAGGTGCCGCCGAACCGGGCGAAGTGGAACCCGCCCCCGCTGAGGCGCTTGGAGACGTTGCCGGCATTGTCCACCCGGATGAAGAAGAACGGGACCCCGCGCGCGCCGTGGCGGCCGAGCGAGGTCAGGCGGTGGCAGATCTGCTCGAAGCTGGCGCCGAAACGGCGCTGCAGGATCTCGATGTCGTAGCGCAGGGCCTTGGCAGCGTCCAGGAACCGCCCATAGGGCATGACGACGCAGCCCGCGAGGTAGTTGGCGAGCGTCAGCCGGCACAGCCGCTCCGCCTCCGGGCTCGAGAGCTCGGCCCGCTTCACGTGGCGGTCGAGCAGGTCGCGCTGCGTGTTGAGGGCGAGCTGCACGGCGAGCTGGAAGCTTCGCGCCGCCGGCGAGAGCAGCTCCGAGAGCAGCACGCGCTTGCGGTGGAAATCGTAGCGCCGCGTGGTCTCGGGCATCACGTCGACCGGCAGCACCCGCACCGCGATCCCGTGCACGTCGCGCAGGTAGCCGCTTAGACCGCGAAACACGTCCGCCGGGTCGAGATCCGCTTCCCCCCACAACTCTTCCGCGCAGGCTTCGATCTCCGGAAAGTGGTTCGATTCCGACTGTAGATGCTCGCGGACCTCCTCGACCGGGAATACCTGCCCGCCGATCCCCTGCGGCGTATCGCGGCTCGCCACCTGTTCGGCGAGAACCTGGGAGTCCTCGCGCAGCTCGCGATAGGCCTTGTAGAGCGCGAGCACCGCCTCGGCCGCCGTGGGGCCGGCTTCGGCGACGGCCCGGATGTCGGCATCGCGCGCCGGGCGTTCGCCGAAGAGCGGGTCGCCGAACACCTCCCTGAGCCCCGCGTAGAGCCGCGCGTTGTCGTCTTCGGCGAATTCCTTGAGATCGACGTCGAACGCCTGCCCCAGGCGGAACAGGAACTGAACCGTCACCGGGCGCCGATTGTGTTCGACGAGGTTCAGGTAGCTCGGCGAGATTTCGAGCTGCTCCGCCATCTCGGCCTGCTTGAGTCCGAGTTCCTCGCGAAAGCGTCGGATCTTGGGTCCCAGAAGGACCTTTCGTTCCACCGAGCGGTCTGTCGCGGCCATTCGGGAGGGCTCCGGTAATTTTCAAGATTTACTAATTCACCGTGTTTCAATTCGCAAAATCAACCAAATATCTTCATTTCTTTCAGAGAGATATAGACCATTCCGAATTTTGTCAATTACGTTCTGCTAACTACACGGTATCCGGTTCAAGTGCGAAGGAGAGGACAGGCCGATGCAGCGGGAAATGGAACGACACAACCAGGCGCCGTCGGGCCGCTTTGCGGGGATCCGCCGCGACTACACGCTGGCCGATGTGGAGCGGCTGTCGGGCAGCGTTCGCGTCGAGCACAGCCTCGCCCGCCTGGGCGCGGAGCGGCTCTGGCATCTATTGCAACGAGACGAGCCCGTGCGGGCGCTCGGCGCGGTGACCGGCAACCAGGCCATGCAGATCGTGCGGACCGGCCTCGAATCGGTCTACCTGTCCGGCTGGCAGGTCGCCGCGGACAACAACAAGGCGGGCTCGATGTACCCCGACCAGAGCCTCTACCCGAGCGACAGCGGACCGGAGCTCGTGCGGCGCATCAACAACACGCTCCGCCGGGCCGATCAGATCCAGACCCTCGACGGCGGCGGCCGCATCGACTGGCTGGCCCCCATCGTCGCCGACGCCGAGGCGGGGTTCGGCGGCGCGCTCAACGCGTTCGAGGTCACCAGGGCGTTCATCGAAGCGGGTGCCGCGGGAATCCACATCGAAGACCAGCTCGCGTCGGAGAAGAAATGCGGCCACATGGGGGGGAAGGTCCTGATCCCCACCGGGCAGCACATCCGCAACCTGCTGGCCGCCCGCCTCGCGGCCGACGTGATGGGGGTGCCCACGATCGTCATGGCGCGCACCGACGCGGAAAGCGCCAGGCTGATCACCAGCGACATCGACGAGCGGGACCGCGAGTTCCTCACGGGCGAGCGCACGCCGGAGGGATTCTACCGGCTCAAGGAGGGCACGGGCTTCGCGCACTGCGTCGCCCGCGGCCTGGCCTATGCCGAGTACGCCGACCTCCTGTGGATGGAAACGTCGACGCCGGACCTGGAACAGGCGCGTTGGTTCGCCGAGGCCATACATGCGAAATATCCGGGCAAGATGCTCTCCTACAACTGCTCGCCCTCCTTCAACTGGTCGGCCCATCTGGACGTCCCGACCATGGAGCGGTTCCAGCGCGAGCTGGCGGCGATGGGCTACCGCTACCAGTTCGTGACGCTGGCCGGATTCCACTCCCTCAACCACGGCATGTTCCGGCTTGCCGGTGCCTACCGGGACCGCGGCATGGCGGGCTACGCCGAGCTTCAGGAAGCCGAGTTCGCGGCGGAGGCCGAGGGGTATTCGGCGACGCGCCACCAGCACGAGGTGGGCACCGGGTATTTCGACGCCGTGGGCCAGGCCATCGCCGGCGGCCGGTCCTCCACCGAGGCGCTGGCGGAATCGACCGAGGCCGCCCAGTTCGAAACCCCGGCCATCGCGGCCGAATAGCACCCATCGATCGACGGGAGATTGCGAGATGAGTTCGAAGTTCTGGGTCGTTGGCGGGACCTACACGGACGCTGACTTCGACCGGCTGGTCAGCGGCAGCGAACGGGTGATGGGTCCCTATGCGGACCGCGACGCGGCGCTGGTCGCCTGGCGCCGGGTGGCGGAGGAGACAAGGGGCGATTTCTACGCCCGCTTCAGCGTGGCCGAGGAGCCCGCGCGAAGACGCGCGGGAGCGGAAGCCGCGCGCGACGGGGCCCGATAGGCCGGCAAACCCCCCGATCCGGAGCAGGAATATGACCGAGAGAGTACGTGTCGGACGATGCCAGGTCGCCGCCGAACTCCACGGCTTCGTCAAGGACGAGGTTCTGCCGGGGCTCGGTCTCGAAAGCGAAATCTTCTGGCGGGATTTCGATGCCCTGCTGCACGACCTTGCGCCGGCGAACCGGGATCTGCTCGTCCGTCGCGAGGCGCTGCAGGCGGGGATCGACGCGTGGCACAAGGCGCGAAGCGGGGAGGCGGTCGATCCGGACGCTTATCGAGCCTTCCTCGCCGATATCGGCTATCTGGTGCCGGAGGGGCCGGATTTCTGCATCGAGACCTCCCATGTCGACGAGGAGATCGCGCATATCGCGGGCCCCCAGCTCGTCGTGCCGGTGACCAATGCCCGATATGCCCTGAATGCGGCCAACGCGCGCTGGGGCAGCCTCTACGACGCGCTCTACGGGACCGACGCGATCCCCTATGACGGGGAGGCGGGCAGGAACGGCGGCTACGACCCGGTACGCGGCGCAAACGTGATCGCCTGGACGCGGGGCTTCCTCGACGAGGCGGCGCCGCTGGCTGCCGGCTCCCACGCCGACGTCCTCGCCTACCAGGTGGAGGAAGGCGCGCTCGCGGCGGAGTTGGCGGAAGGCGCGACGGGACTGGCCGATCCCGGCGTCTTCGCCGGCTATCGGGGCGACGCGGCGGCGCCCGAGGCGGTACTGCTGCGCCATAACGGCCTGCATATCGAGATCGCGATTGACCGGACCCACCCGGTCGGCCTGACAGACAAGGCGGGGGTGTCGGACGTGGTGCTGGAATCGGCGGTGACGACCATCGTCGATCTGGAGGATTCGGTCGCCGCCGTCGATGCCGAGGACAAGGTCTCCGCCTATCGCAACTGGCTCGGCCTGATCAAGGGCGACCTCGCCGCCAGCTTCGCGAAGAACGGCAAGACCCTGGAGCGGCGGCTCGCCCCCGACCGCCGCTATACCGGAGCCGACGGCGGCGAGATCGTGCTGCCGGGGCGCTCGCTGATGCTCAACCGCAATGTCGGCCACCTGATGACCAACCCGGCGGTGCTGGACGGCGAGGGCCGGGAGGCGCCGGAGGGCTTGCTCGATGCGGTGTTCACCTGCCTGATCGCGCTACACGACCTCAAGGGCAACGGGGCCTGGCGCAACAGCCGGGCGGGCTCGATATACATCGTCAAGCCGAAGCTGCACGGGCCCGAGGAGGTCGCGTTCGCCGACTCGGTGTTCGCCCGCGTCGAGGACATGCTGGGGCTGGAGCGCAACCGCATCAAGATCGGCATCATGGACGAGGAGCGGCGCACCACCGTCAACCTCAAGTCGTGCATCCGTGCCGCGCGGCACCGGGTGGCGTTCATTAATACCGGCTTTCTCGACCGCACCGGCGACGAGATCCACACCTCGATGGAAGCCGGCCCGATGATCCGCAAGGCCGACATGAAGGCCGCCCCCTGGCTCGCCACCTATGAAGACTGGAACGTCGATATCGGCATCGCCTGCGGCCTGCCCGGCCGCGCCCAGATCGGCAAGGGCATGTGGGCCATGCCGGATCGCATGGCGGACATGCTGAAAGTCAAGATCAACCATCCGAAAGCCGGCGCCGATACCGCCTGGGTGCCGTCGCCCACCGCCGCCACGCTGCACGCGACGCATTACCACCGGGTCGATGTCGAGGCGCGGCAGCGGGAGCTCGCCGGCCGTCCGCGGGCCGCGCTCGACGCCATTCTCGCGATCCCGGTGACGACGCGCCCCAACTGGTCGGCGGCAGACATCCGCGCCGAGCTGGAGAACAACGCCCAGGGCATCCTCGGCTACGTCGTGCGCTGGGTCGACCAGGGCATCGGCTGCTCCAAGGTGCCTGACATCGACGATGTTGGCCTGATGGAGGACCGCGCCACCTGCCGCATTTCCAGCCAGCACATGGCCAACTGGCTGCATCACGGGATCTGCACCGAGGACGAGGTCCTGGCGACCATGCGCAAGATGGCCCGTGTCGTCGACCGGCAGAACGAAGGCGACCCGGAATATGCGCCGATGGCGCCCGGTTTCGACGGCCCCGCCTTCAGGGGCGCCTGCGACCTCGTCTTCCAGGGCCGCGAACAGCCGTCCGGCTATACCGAGCCGGTGCTCCACCGCCGGCGCGCCGAACGCAAGGCGCAAGATCGGGGCTGAGGGCCGGGAAGCGCCCGCGTCAGCTCGGCTGGAACAACAGGTCCGGCAGGTAGGTGGCGATCCCCGGGAAGCGGATGATCACCGCCATTCCGATCAACATGATGATCCAGTAGGGGATCGAGCTCCTGAAGATGGTCATGACGTTGATCTCGGAATCGAAGTTCTGGATCGCCGACTTGACCGTGTAGACCAGCAGCCCGAAGGGCGGCGTCAGCAGCCCCGCCTCGATCGCAATTATGGCGATAATGGCGAAGGCGATGGGCTCGTAGCCGAGCTTGACGGCGATCGGCGCGAAAATCGCCGCCGTCAGCAGCATGATCGAGATCGAATCGATGATCATGCCGAGCGCGAACCAGACCAGCACCATCACCGTCAGGATCGCCCATGGCGGCATACCGGTGCCGAGGAACACGCTCTCGATGGCGTTGGTCATGCCGGTCATGGCCAGCGTCCGCGAATAGAGCGCGGCGGTGATCAGCAACAGCAGGATCGGCGCCGAGGTGCGCCCGACGGAGAGGATCGAGTCGATGAAGTCGCCGAGCCGCATCCCCTTGAGGACGGCGAGGACCAGGCCGATGAACGCGCCCGCGCCGGCGCCCTCGGTCGGCGTGAAGACGCCGAACCAGATGCCGCCCAGCACCACGACGATCACCGCGACTATGCCGAACAGGCTGACCAGGAACTGCAGCGTCGACACCTCGTCGACATCTTCGGCCGGTGTCGCGGCGGCGGCCTGCTCCGCCCCGGCGCCGACGAGATCGGGTTTGAGCAGCGCCATGGCGAACACATAGGCGACGAACATCACCGTCAGCAGGAAGCCCGGCAGGATGCCGGCGGCGAAGATCTGGCCGATCGACTGCTCGGTGAGGATGCCCCAGACGATCATCAGCACGCTCGGCGGGATCAGCATGCCGAGACAGCTCGAGCCGGCGACGGTGCCGAGCGCGAAGCCGCGGTGGTACCCGAAGCGCTTCATCTCCGGGTAGGCGATGCGCGAGAACGCCGCCGCCGAGGCGATGCTGACGCCGGTCACGAAGGAGAACAGCGCGTTGCCCAGCACGGTGGCGATCGCCAGCCTGCCGGGCAGCCGGTGCAACAGGCGGTTGATGCCGCGATAGACGTCGGTGACCGTGCCCGACTTGCCGATGAACTCCCCCATCAGCATGAACAGCGGGATCACCGCGAAGACATAGGCGCGGATCGCCTCGTAGGCGGTCGCCGCCAGCATGGTCTGCACCGAGTGGAGGGCGTAGGAATCCGCGCCCGTCACCAGAAAGATGCCGAGCGCGCTGGTCATCCCGAGGGCGAGGGCGATGTGCACCCCGACGGCGACCAGCGCCACCAGGCAGACCACCAGCAATATGGCGACATTGGCGTCGAACATTGCCCCGGCTCCCCGCGCGCCGCTACAGCCCGGGGCCGCCGACGTCGGCTTCCGACCGCGCCAGTTCGGGCCTGAACACGTCGAGATAGGCCATCACGCAGTAGTTGATCAGGGCGAGCGCGCTGCCGACCAGCACCGTCCAGCGGGCCGGCCAGGACGGCACCCTGAGCGCCCCCTCGCCTTCGAACTCGCCCTCGACATAGGAGCGGATGCTCTCCTCCCAGCCGCCGGTGATGATCATCAAAAAGAACGCCGCCCCCAGCAGGTAGCCGAAGGCGAGCAGCATCCGCTGCACCCGGTCGGGCAGATGGGTGACCAGGAAATCCGCCCGCAGCATCGACCGGCTGCGGATCGCGTAGCCCGCCTGGAGAAAGACGATGATCACCACCGACGCGCTGACCATCTCCACCGTGCCGTAGATCGGCGCATCGAACGCGCCCCGGCCGACGATGTCGCCGAGCACCAGGAAGACCAGGGCGAAGGCCCAGACCGCCGCCAGGACCATCAGGACCTTGGATACGCGGTCGGTCAGCGTGACGAGGTTCATGCCGGGCTTCCGTCAATCCCGCGCGCCGGCACCCGTGTCGGGCAAGGGCGGCCGGCCGGATCGCCTTCCGGCCGGCCGCGCGACGCTACTTGACGACGTATCGCACCGGCCACTTGTAGCCCTGCTTCTCCGCCGCGGCCAGATAGGCGTTCAGGATCTTCTTGGCGGGAAAGCCCTTCTTCTCGAGCTCGTTGGCATGGGCCTGCGGCCAGTGCGCCAGCCCCTTGGCCCAGCCGAGCCTGACATCGGCCGGAAGGTCGCTCACCGTGATGTTCTTCCTGAGCCACGCCATGTCCTTGTCGTAGCCGACCTTGTTGGCCGAGCCGGTCTTGATCTCGAAGCGGTCGGCCACCTCCTGGACGATCGGCTTCACCTCCGCCGGCAGCCGCTTCCAGAACCGGTTGTTCACCGTCAGCCCGTGCCAGGTGATCGAGCCGAAGCCGATGGTGGTGTAGAACTTGCCGACCTCCCACAGCCCGAAGGTCTTGCCCCAGGCGCTCGGGAACATGATGCCGCCCTCGGCGACGCCGGTCTTGAGCTTCTGGTACCAGCCCGGCAGACCGTCGGTGACCGGCACGATGCCGATCCCGGCCTGCTTCATCCAGTTGAGGTTGAGCCCGGCGCCCAGGATCTTGCGGCCCTTGAGGTCGGAGAGCTTCTTCCAGGCGAACTGCGTGCCGAGGTTGTATCCGCCGTCGCCGATGATGGCGATCAGGGTCTGGTTGAAGTCCTGGAACCGCTTCTCCAGGCTCGGGAACTGCCCGTAGATGTCGGCCGCGGCCGCGACGCTCTGGACCGGGTCCATGGTGCCGAAGGGCAGCATGATCTGGAAGGCGTGCATCGGCAGCTTCGAGGCCTCGAAGCAGTAGCAGAACCCGCCGATATCGACGACGCCGTTCTGCACGCCTTCGAGGGTGTCGAACACCTTCACGATGGAGCCGCTATAGCCCTCGATGAAGTTGACCTTGTACCTGGTCTTTGCCTCGACGGCCTTCTTGAGCTCCGGCTGGAAGAAGTTCTTCATCAGCCCGGCATAGACCACCGTCGGCGGGTGGCCGGAGGCGATGCGGATGTTGATGGTATCGGCGCCGGCGGGCGCGGAGCCGACGGCGACGGCGGCGCCCAGCAATGTCGCCGCGGACACGCCGAAGATTCGCTTGGAAACTGTGTTCATTCGTCCGGGTCTCCCTGTCGGTCGGAGCGTCGATCCGGCGCACCCTAGCTCCTGTGCCGAAGTCCGGCAATCGGGCGGAACGGCGGGCGCGCGCTACCGGTTGACCCCCGCCTTCGCCGGGTCCTCCCACCAGGCGTCGATCACCAGCCCGTAGAGCGGGGTGACGGCGGGGCGGCCGAAACGGTTCCAATAGGCCACCCGGTCGCCTCGCAGGTAATAGAGCGGCACGAAGTGGTGGCCCCAGAGCAGCACCCGGTCCATCGCGCGGACGATGTCGACGAAGACCTCGCGCCCGCGCGCCTCGGTCATCCGCTCGATCAGCCTGTCGACCGCCGGGATCCGTATGCCCGGATAGTTGCGCGTGCCCTCCTGCCCGGCTGCCTGGCTGCCCCAGTAGAACGCCTGCTCGTTGCCGGGCGAGAGCGACATACCCCAGCGATAGACGATCATGTCGAAATCGTAGGTGTTGCGCCGGTACTGGTACTGCGAGGTGTCGACGGTGCGGACCCGCGCCGCGACGCCGAGGCGCCTGAGGTTGCGGGAGAACGCGAGCGCGATCTTCTCGTTGGCCGGGTCGACCAGCAGGATCTCGAACGCCATCTCCAGCCCGTCAGGGGCACGCCTGAGCGCGCCGTCGCGCACCCGCCAGCCCGCCTTGGCCAGGATGCGCTTGGCCGCGCGCAAATTCGCCCGGATGCCGCCCGCGACACCGGGCGGGCGGTAGGGCTTTTGGAACAGCTCGACGGGCAGAGAGGCGCGGAACGGCTCCAGCAAGGCGAGCTCGCGCCCCTCGGGGATGCCGCGCGCGCCTAGCTCCGAGTTGTCGAAGATGCTGCGCGTGCGGCGATAGGCGCCGTGCAGCAGGGTCTTGTTCACGGTGGCGAAGTCGAAGGCGTGCGCCAGCGCGTAGCGCACCCGCCGATCGGCGAAGATCTCGCGCCGCGAATTGAACACCAGGGCCGACATGCCGGACGGGCGACCGTTCGGCAGCAGCTCGCGCTTCACCCTGCCATCCGCCGCGGCGGGGAAGTCGTAGGCGGTCGCCCAGCGCTTGCCGGAGAATTCGAGGCGGAAATCGTACTCGCCCGCCTTGAAGGCCTCGATCATCACGTCGCCGTCGCGGTAGTAGTCGTAGCGCACGCGGTCGAAATTGTGCTGCCCCCGGTTGACCGCGAGATCGCGCCCCCAATAGAGGGGATCGCGGCGATAGACGATGCGCCGACCCGGATCGACGGACTCCACGCGATACGGGCCGCTGCCGACCGGCGGGACCAGCGTGGTCTTCCCGAACTCCACGTCGGCGTAGTAGGCCTTCGACAGGATCGGCATCAGCCCGAGGATCAGCGGCAGCTCGCGGTCGGGCGAGGCGGCATCGAAGACGAAGCGGATCGCACGTTCCCCGGGGCGCTCGATCCGCTGGACCTGCTTGTAGTAGAGCCGGTGATTGGGCCGACCCTTCTGCTTCAGGGTCTCCCAGGAGAACACCACGTCGTCGACGGCGATCGGCCGCCCGTCGTGGAACCGCGCCTCGGGTCTCAGCGTGAAGGTGACCGAGGACCGGTCGTCCGGCACCGCGACGGTCTCGGCGATCAGCCCGTAGAGCGAGAACGGCTCGTCCCATGTCCGCTTGAGCAGGCTCTCGAACACCAGATGCCGGCCATGCGCCGGCACGCCCTTGATCAGGAACGGGTTGAGGTTGTCGAACGTCCCGCGCACCGCGCGGCGCAGCTCGCCCCGCTTCGGCGCGTCGGGGTTGACGTAGTCGAGGTGGCGGAAATCGGCGCCGTATTTCAGGTCCCCGTGCATGGCGATGCCGTGGCGCGGCTCGGCGGCCTGCGCGCCGGGAACCAAAAGGAACCAGACGAGAAGCAGCGTCGAGAGAGCGGAGCGAAGAGTCACCGGTCGTCCTGACCGTCGGATCACCGGAGCCCGTAAAGCGCCCGCGGGTTGGCCTCCAGAATCTTCCGGCGCACATGCGGAGGCACGCGCTCGTCCTCGCGGATGAGCTGGATCGCGTCGATCTCGGCCGAGGGGTCGTGGTGCCCGTAATCGGTGCCGACGACCAGATTGTCTTCGCCGGCGTGTCGCAGGACGTATGGCAGATCGTCGGTCACCTCGCAGGCGACATACATGTTGTTCTCGGCGAGCGGAGCGTCGAAGAAGGGCTTGCCCGCGCGCCGGAACCGGTCTTCCAGGTCGTTCAGCACATAGGGCACCCATTGCGCGCTGGCCTCGATGAAGCCCCAGCGCAGGTTGGGGAACCGGGCCGGGACCGCTTTCTCGACCAGCGAGTGCAGGGCGCCCACGATGGTCAGCTTGAACATCGTGAAGGTGGTGTCCTTGACGTAGAAATCGTGGTGGACGATCGAGCCGTTGGCGGAATGGATGCAGATCGGCAGGTCGAGCTCCTGGGCCGCCTCGTAGAGCGGGAAGAAATAAGGGTGGGCCAGCGGCAGGTCGCATTCCAGCCCGCGCATGAACACGCCGCACGCGCCGTGCTCCCTGCCGAACTCGAGCTGCGCGCGGATCTCGTGCATCGACTGCAACGCGGGCATGACGACCCAGCGGAGCCGTCCGCCGCCCTGCGACCAGATGTCGGCGAGCCAGCGGTTGTAGGCCCCGACCAGCGCCGCCTCACTCTGGAACGAGCGCGCGATCGGGCGCAGGAACAATGTCGGGTACAGGACCTGGACATCGATGCCGAGCGCGTCCATGTGGCGCAGCCGGGCCGCGACATCGGACATCTCGCGCGATTCCCTGGGCGTATCGAGGCCGACATTGCGGTCCTTGCCGTGGATCATCCCGTCGACGACCCAGAATTCGCGCATCGGCTCACCGGCGTTGTTCCTCGCCTCGTTGCCGAAAATCTGCGAGACGATCCCGGGCAGGTGCTCGCTCTCGGCCTCGCTCAGATGGCCGAAGGTCGCGGTGGTCTCGATCACATGGGCGTCGGCGTCTATCGCGGCCATCGTCACACCTCCGCTAGAAATTCGTCCAGTCGCCGGATTGCTCGAAGGCGTGCGCGGCGCGGTAGATCGTCCCTTCCTCCCAATGCCGCCCGGTCAGCATCAGCCCGATGGGGCGGCCGTCCTCCATCCCGCAGGGCAGGCTCATCGACGGGTGGCCGGTGAGGTTGAAGCCGCAGGTATTGGCCAGCATCTCCCAGGCGACTCTGGTGGTCTCCTCGGGCGTCGGGTTTCTCGGCGGCAGCTTCGATGCCTTCATCGGCAGGGTCGGCATCAGCAGCAGATCGCAATCCGCCAGCGCCGCGTCGTAGGCCGCGCGTAGCCGGCGGCGCAGGTTCATCGCCTTGGCGTAGTAGCGGCCGCGATAGGTCTTGAGCGAGTAGTAGCCAAACAGCGCGATGATCTTGATCGTGTCGGCGAACTCGTCGGCGCGGCCCGGCCAGCCGGCGGCGCGGTCGAGCATCGAGGTGACGTAGAGCCCTTCGTGGTTCAGCCCGCCGCCGTTCATCGTCATCATGGTGACGAAGCCGCCGTCATGGCCGATGGGGATCCAGATCGGCCGTGTCATGGCGTGCATCGGCACCGAGACCTCGACCGTCTCGGCACCGAGGCGGGCGAGGCGGTCGGCGGCCTCGCGCACCTTGGCATCGACATCGGGCTCGGACTCCTTCAGGCCGAAGGACTCCCGGACGACGCCGATCCTGAGGCCCTCGATGCCCTCCCCCAGCGCCCTGGTATAGCGGTTGACACGCACACTGCGCTGACGCGAATCGTATTCGTCCGGCCCGGCCAGCACTTCGAGCAGCAGCGCGTTGTTGGCGACCGTGTCGGTCATCGGCCCGCAATGGTCGATTGTGGTCTCCAGCGACGCCGCGCCGGTATAGGGGACGAGGCCGAAGGTGGGCTTCATGCCGTAGACCCCGCAATAGCTCGACGGGATGCGGATCGAGCCCGCCTGATCGCCGCCGAGCGCCATCTCGACATCGCCCGCGGCGACCACGGCGGCACTGCCGGACGACGAGCCGCCCGCCGAATAGCCGTGCTTGCGCGGGTTGTGCACCGGCCCGGTGGCGCTGGTCGAGCTGGTCCCGGAGACGCAGAAATACTCGCACACCGCCTTGCCGGCGATCTCGCCCCCGGCATCGAGGATGCGGGTCACCACGGTCGCGTCGACATCGGGGACGTAGCCCTCCATCACCGAGGCGCCGTTCATCATCGGCACCCCGGCGACGCAGATATTGTCCTTGATGGCGACCCGCTTGCCCGCCAGCTTGCCGCGCCGCGCGCCCCTGATCGCGGTCTTGACGTACCACGCGCCGTGCGGATTCTCCTCCGGCGCTGGCCGGTAGCCGGGTGTGCGGGGGTAGCGCACCTCGGGCAGGTCGTCCGGGATCGTTTCGAGCTGGCGGTAGGCATCGACCAGCGGGCCGACGATGGCCTGCGTCGATTCGAGATAGTCGTCCGACGGGTGCATGCCGAGATCGGCGGCGCAGTCGCGAAGCTGCGCGACGGTCGGTGTCTTGAACATCGGTCCCTCTCTCAGTCGGCGCCCGCGCCCACGCCCACGAACTCCGCCACGATCTCGGGATCGCGCAGGCTCTCCGGCGGAAGCGCGCGCACGATCTCGCCCTTCTGGATCAGCAGCACCCGGCTCGACAGCTCGGCGGTGAAGTCGAGGTTCTGCTCCACCAGCACCATCGTCAGGCCGCGGGAGGCACGCAGCGCGGCGAGGTTCTCGGCGATCTGCTCGATGATCGAAGGCTGGATTCCCTCGGTCGGCTCGTCGAGCAGGACCAGCCGGGGGCGGGTGCAGAGGCAGCGCGCGATGGCGAGAATCTGCTGCTCGCCGCCGCTCAGCGCGCCGCCCTCCCGCTCGAGCAGGGGTTCGAGCCGCGGGAAGTCCGCCAGCACCTCGTCCACGGCGCTCTCGTCCGACCCGCCGGCGGCGAGCGCGGCCATGCGCAGATTCTCCCGCACGCTGAGCCGGGGGAAGATCGCGCGGCCCTGCGGGACGTAGCCCATGCCGCGCCGCGCCCGCCGGTCGGCCTTCTCGCGGGTCACGTCGGCGCCGTCGAAGACGATCGACCCGCCGGTCGCCGGGACCAGCCCGATCAGCGTCTTCATCAGCGTGGTCTTGCCCATGCCGTTATGGCCGAGGATGCCGACCACCTCGCCGGCGCCGATTTCCAGGTCGATGCCGTAGAGGATGGGGATCCGGCCATAGGCCGCCCGCAGCCCGGAGACCTCAAGCATCGCCGCCTGCCCGCGCGCCGCCGGCCTGCTTGCCGAGATAGACGTCGCGCACCCGTTCGTCGGCGAGGATGTTGTCCATCGTGTCCTCGGCCAGGATGAGCCCCTGGTGGAACACGGTCACCCTTCCGGCGATCATCTGGATGAACTGCATGTCGTGCTCGACCACGATCATCGAGCGGTCGCGGCCGATCTCGCGGATGATCTCGGCGGTGCGCGCGACCTCCTGCTTGGTCATCCCCGCGGTGGGCTCGTCGAGCAGCATCAGCCGGGGATCGCAGGCCAGCACGAGGCCGAGCTCCAGCCACTGCCTCTGGCCGTGCGGGAGCTGGCTCGCCAGGCTGCCGGCGCGCTCGGCGAGCCCGACCAGGCGGACGATCTCCTCGACCGCCGCCCTCGCGTCGGACCGCCCGCGCGTCCGCGCCGCCGCGAGGCGAAGGTTCTCGGCCACGCTCAGCCCGTCGAACAGGCTCGGCACCTGGGTCTTGATGGCGATGCCGCGGCGCGCGATCTGGTGCGGCTCCTCGCCCGCGATGCTGGCGCCGTCGAACAGGATCTCCCCCTCGGTCGGGCGGAGCTGGCCGGTCAGGCACTTGAAGAACGTGCTTTTTCCCGCCCCGTTGGGGCCGATCAGGCAGCGCAGCTCGCCCGCGCCGAGGGTGAAGTCTGCGCCGGCGACCGCCGTCACGCCGCCGAAGCGCATGGTCAGCCCGCGGGTCTCCAGAAGCGGCGCCCCGGTCATGACCGGGCGTCGCCGCGGCGCCGGACCAGCGAGTCGGCGATGCGCGAGAACATGGGCACGAAGCCGCTCGGCACCAGCAGCACGATGGCGACGAAGATCGCGCCGAGCACGATATTGACCTCGGCGATCTTGGACTCGCCGAGCCAGGTGGCGAGATACTGGATCAGCACGCAGCCGAGGATCGCGCCGGTCAGCGTGCCGAGCCCGCCAACCAGGATCCACATGATGATCTGCGCGGTGAACACCAGCGAGAAAACGGTCGGGCTGACATAGGCGCCCCAGGCGCAGAACAGCACGCCGGCGAGCCCGGCGATGCCGGCGCCAACGGCGAGCGCCAGCGTCTTGTTGAGGCGGGCGTCGTAGCCCAGCAGCTCGGTGCGCGCCTCGTTCTCGCGGATCGAGACCAGCACGCGGCCGAAATTGGTGGCGAGCAAAGCGCGCAGACCGAAATAGACGATCACCAGCAGCACCGCCGCCGGCACGTAGAGCGCCTCGTACTCGACCGGTCTGGAGGGGTCGCCGGGGACGTTGACCGGCGGCACCGAGGGCATGCCGTTATAGCCGCCGAGCCGGGCCGAGCCGATGCGGTACTCGTCCCCCGCCGACGCCCCGATCAGGTAGTAGAAGACCAGCGACACCGCGAGCGTGATGACCGCGAGATAGACGTCGCTCACCCGGCCGTAAAACATGAAATAGCCGAGCACCAGGGCGAGGATCGCCGGCAGCAGGATGCCGAGCAGGATGGGCAGCGTGCTCTCGCCCATGTTGATGACGGCGACCGCGTAGGTGTAGGCGCCGAGCCCGAAGAACGCCGACTGGCCGAAGCACAATATGCCGCCGAACCCCCAGACGAAGGCGAGGCTGAGCGACAGGATCGCCATCGCAATGAACAGCGTGAAATCGATCAGCGCGAAGGGCTCGACCAGCGCCGGCACGCCGAAGACGAGGACCAGCGAGGCCGCCGCCATCGCCCACAGCCCGGCCGCGCTGCGGCTCATCCTCACAGCCCGCGCCGGAAATAGCGCCCGGTGATGCCGAGCGGCAGCAGGCGCAGCAGCACGATGGCGACGACCAGCAGCGCGACCTCGCCGACCACCGGGCGGCTGAGGAAGGTGACCGCCTGGCTGACGGCGCCGAACAGCGAGGCGGCGGCCCCGGTGCCGGCGAGCGCCACCGCCCCGCCGCCGATCACGGTGATGAAGGCCTTGACCACGTAGGTGACGCCGATCTCGGGCAGCACGCCGGCGATCGGAGCGAGGATCGCGCCGGCCAGCCCGCTCAGCCCCGCGCCGATCCCGAAGGTGGTGGCGTAGACCCGATCGACATTGACGCCGATGCCCGACGCCATCGCCGCGTTCTGCATCGTGCCGCGCGCGATCAGCCCCCAGCGCGTGTACTTGAACCCGGCATAGAGCGCCGCCATCAGCGCCAGCGTCACCAGGATGACGAAGAAGGTGTAGCCGCCCTCCTGGTAGGCGCCGATGCGGATCGTCCCGAAGGGCGGCGTCACCCCCTTCTGGTGATAGCCGAGCACGGTCGCGGCGAGCCCGATCAGGAACAGGCTGAGCCCCCAGGTCGCGAGCACGGTCTCGATCACCCGGCCGTAGAGATGGCGGATGATCAGCCGTTCGACCGCCACCCCGATGACGGTGACCGCCAGCGGGGCCACGACCAGCATCGCGATCCAGAAATTGACGCCCGCGTTGTAGCTCAGGATGAAGGCGTAGCCGCCCATCATCAGGAACTCGCCATGGGCGAAGTTGATCACGCCCATCATGCCGAAAATGATCGCCAGCCCGATGCTGATCAGCGCCAGGCTGGCGACCGCGTAGAGAATCTGGATGACGACGACGACCGCAAGGTCCATGTGAGGCCCGTTACGGCTGCAATCCCGCCCCCTTCCCGGTCAGATCTTGGGCTCGTACATGATATTGGTGTCGGGCCTCGCGATCAGGTCGCACTGGTTGCCGGTATTGGTCGGCGGCACCTGGGCCACCTTCTTCTGGATCTCGAACTTCCCGCCCTTCGCCTGGCCGATATACATGTCCATCGTGCAGTGATGGGTCTTGGCGTCCATGGTGAGCGGACCGCCCGGCCCGTCGACGGTGAGCCCGCCTTCCAGCACCTCGATAACCTTCTCGCGCTTGGTGGTGCCGGCCTGGTTGACCGCCTTGGCCCAGAAGATCCAGCCATACCAGTCCTTCGGCGGCACGTCGGTGAGATAGCCGTAATCGGTGCCGTTGCGCTTGCGGAACTCGGCCAGCCACTTCTTGTTGAACGGGATGTCGAGGTCCTCGTAGTAGGAGTAGCAGGTCATGATGCCATCGGCGATCTCGGGCGGCATGCGCACCACCTCGCCGGCCGCGCCGAACGTCGTCGACACCATCGGGATGCGCTTGTTCATGCCGGCCGATGCCCACTGGCCGTAGAACGAGGCATGCGCCGGGCCGACGAAGACGTTCATCACGAAGTCGGGCTTGGCCGCCTGGATCTTGCTGATGGTCGGGCCGAACTGGTTGACGGTCAGCGGGAAGAACTCCTCGCCCACCACCTTGCCGCCGGCGTCCTTGACCGCCTTCTGGATCCACTTGGCGGTGATCTGGCCGTAATTGTAGTCGGCGGCCATGATGTAGACCGACTTGCCCCAGCGCTTCATCGCCTCGCCCGAGAGCAGATCGACATAGCCGCCCGGCGTCGCGCCGGTGGCGAAGAAGTTGCGGTCGCACACCCCGCCTTCGTAGTTGGTGTTGTAGAAGTAGAGCGTCTTGAGCTTGTGCAGGATCGGCCGGATGACCTCGCGGGAGGAGCTGGTCAGCCCGCCCTGGACCACCGCCACCCGGTCGCGCAGCACCATCTGGCGGGCGTACTGGTTGTAGGCCTGCATCTGCGACTGCGAGTCGTAGGTCTTGACCTCGAGCTTCTTGCCGAGCACGCCGCCGGCGGCGTTTATCTCGTCGATCGCCATCTCGGCGCAGGCCCACTGGTTCTTGCCGAACAGCTGCAGATCGCCGGACAGGTCGTAGATCGCGCCGCCCTTGATGGTGTCGGCGGCCGAGACCCCTTTCGGCCAGAAATACGGCCCGGCGGCGAGCGCCGCGGCCCCCGCGGCGGATGTCTTGATGAACGAACGGCGTTTGACGGTCATGGTCCTCCCTCCGGTTCGCCCGCATTGCTCGGGCGGGTCGCACGGCGCCCCGATTGGCGTGGCAAGACGGTAGCAACCCGGTTTCCGGGCGACAAGGCTGCTCGACTCGCGGTTGCCTGAGTGCGCGGGCGCCAAATAGACTCCTGGGAAAGGACAGGGAGAGAGACCATGGCCGAGAAAGTGCGCATCGCGCATCTGGCGGGACCGACGGCGACGATCCAGAACACTCCGCCGCTGGTGACCTCGAACAAGGCGAGGCGGAAGCACGGCCTGAAGCTGTTGAGCGGGGTGAACGGCGCGCCGCTGCCCTATGACGCGCTGCGCGGCCAGCGCCTGGCCGCCCCGGCCAAAGTCTATGTCGAGCAGTTCTCCGCCCACCCGCTGGAGGCGGACTCGGCGGCGCTCTACGCCCCGCCGGACGGCTATGTCGGCGCCGACGGGGCGTTCAGCCCGGAACGGCGCTCGCCCGACGACAAGCCGGTCTACGAGATCGAGATGCTGCCCGAGGACGGGCTCTACCCGCTGCCCTACATGGCGCGCCAGGCGGACGGCGCGGCCTGGGAGGAGGAATGCGCGACGCCCGGCGGAGCGGACGAGGAGGCGCGCCAGGGGTTCTATCCCGACGGCTCGCGCAGCTTCGAGGAAATCGACCGCCTGATGGTCGACGACGCCGGGATCGCCAGCGCGATCTCGGCGCTGGCCGATGTCGATTTCCATCGCGGCGTTCCGCCCGGCGGCTACCGCGGCGGCCTGGCCGAGGCCGAACGCCCGGACACCGGCGAAGGCGACATTCCGGCGGAGCGCCGGGGCCGGGACTTCTTTCCCTACAAGCCCTATCACCTGACCGCGCCGCCGCCCCGCCCGACGCTCGCCAAGGCGACCAACGACATGCAGGCGCTGGTGTCGGACGACGCCTATGCCGGGGTGATCTGGACCCAGGGCAGCCCCGACGTCGAGGACAGCGCCTACTGGTTCAACCTCCTGATCGACACGGAGAAGCCGATCTGCGGCGTTGCCGCCCAGCGCCCGCAGGGCCAGATCAGCAATGACGGCCCGGCCAACATCGTCGACTGCGTGCGCTATATCGCATCCCGCGTCTGGGCCGACGCCGACGGGCGCGACCGCTGCGGCGCGGTGGTCATCCAGGAACAACAGGTGTTCGCGGCCCGCGAGGTCGCCAAGGTCGACGCCCGGCCGGGCGGCTATGTCGCAACCGGCGGGCATGGCGGGATCGTCGGCCAGGTCCACTATACCGGCCGCTTCATGCTGACCTACCTGCCGGTCTACCGGCACACCTTCGGCTCGGAGGTGAATCTGAGCCGCCTGCCCGCCGCGACGACCGCGGTCCGGGCGGGCCCGGACGGGGGCATCGAGCGCTTCGACATCGCGGTCAAGGACGCCGACGGCAAGCTGCTCGCCGACGCCATCCCGGTGGTCTCGATCGAGAAGAACGGCTGCTATGCCGGGCTGGAGATCGGCGACGACCCGGCGCTGGAGAAGGACCTCGCGCAATCGGTGGAGCACAAGCTGTCGCTCGGCCGGCTCGCCGGCTTCGTGGTCGAGGGGCTGGTGCCCTACGGCCTCAACACGTCGGCCGCGCGGCACTCGGTGCTGCTCAGGGCGACCGCCTGCGGCTTGCCCGTGGTCCGGGTCGGGCGCGGCCACACCCAGGGGTTCGCGGATTACAGCGACTACCAGGTCTCGGGCGCCAATTTGACGGCGACCAAGGCGCGGCTCCTGCTGATGGCCTGCCTGCTGCGCTTCGGCTCCCTGCCGCCGGCCGCCGATCCCGACAACCCGACGGCGGCGGAGCTCGCCGCCATCCGCGACGCGCTGGCCCGGTACCAGGCGGTTTTCGACACCCACTGACGCCCCGCGAGGCTGACCGTCTGGTATAAGGCGGTCGGCGAACTCATCCCGACGCGAGACGGAGAAGGACCATGAACCTCCTGCACACCATGCTCCGGGTCGGCGACCTGCAGCGCTCCATCGATTTCTACACCGGGGTGCTGGGCATGGAGCTCCTGCGCACCGCCGAGCGGCCGGCGCAGAAATACACCAATGCCTTCCTCGGATTCGGCGGCGGCAACAAGAACGGCGAGGCCGAGCTAGAGCTGACCTACAACCACGGCGTCTCGGACTACGACCTCGGCACCGCCTATGGCCATATCGCGCTCGGGGTGGACAGCGTCGCCGATACCTGCGAGCGA
This sequence comes from Defluviicoccus sp., assembly GCA_028821395.1. Classification (GTDB taxonomy): domain Bacteria; phylum Pseudomonadota; class Alphaproteobacteria; order MPNO01; family MPNO01; genus MPNO01. The sequence goes on along the minus strand of JAPPGP010000097.1, from coordinate 39,341 downwards.
ATCCGGGCCGCCGGCGGCAACATCACCCGCGAGCCGGGGCCGGTGAAGGGCGGGACCACGGTGATCGCATTCGTCGAGGATCCGGACGGCTACAAGATCGAGTTGGTCGAGACCTCCTCGCGCGAGATCTGAACGCGCGCCGGGCGGCAACCAACCAGGGAGACCGATCATGGCGAAACGCGTGCTCAAACCCGCGACCGTCCAGGCCAAGGGCAGCTACAGCCCGGGCTGGGAGGTGTCCGGCGGCAGGGCGGTGTTCGTCGCCGGCCAGATCCCCTGGGACGAGAACGGCAGCACGGTGTGCAAGGGCGACGTGGCCGGCCAGACCCGCCAGGTGTTCGCCAATATCGCGGCGGTGCTGGCCGAAGCCGGCGGGTCGCTCGACGACGTCGTCAAGATCACCGTCTTCGCCGCCGACATCCGCTACCGCGACGAGATCAACCGGGTCCGCACCGAGACCTTCAAGGAGCCCTACCCGGCCAGCACGCAGGTCGCGGTGGCTTCCCTGGTCGATCCGGAATGGCTGGTCGAGATCGAGGCGGTGGCGTTCATCCCCGACTGAGCAATCAGGCGATAGACACGTTCCACGCGCCGCAGACATGGATGGTCTGGCCGGCGACGTAGCGGCCTTCCGGCCCGCAGAGATGCCGCACCATGGCGGCGATCTCCCGCACGGTGCCCATCCGCCCCATCGGGATCGGGTTGTCCCTGAAATGCGCCGGCACGTGGCCGGACGCCTCGTAGTTGTCGATGCTGCCGGGGGAGACGCAGTTGACGTTGATGTTGTCAGGCGCGAGCTCGACGGCGAGCGCCGCGGTCATCCCGGCGAGCCCCGCCTTGGCGGCGGCGACGGCGGCGCGGTTCTTTACCCCGCGATGGCCGGACACCCCGCCGATATTGACGATCGACCCGCCGCCGGCGGCGATCAGGTGGGGGACCGCGCTGCGGATGCAGAGGAAGGCCGAATCGACCGTGTTGGCCTGCACGTCGCGCCACTCCTCGTAGCTCGTCTCGCCGACCGGCCTGGCGATCCGGTGGGACACGTTGTTGACCAGGATGTCGAGCCGGCCGAAGGCGGCGACGGTCTCCTCGACCAGCCCTTGCGCCTGGTCGGGGTCGCTGACATCGGCGAGGTGGATTCGCGCCCTGCCGCCCGCGGCCTCGATCTCGCCCGCGATCTCGCGGGCCGCCTCGGCAGACCGCCTGCCATTCACCGTCACCGAGGCCCCGGCATCCGCGAAGGCGAGCGCGATCGCGCGGCCGATGCCGCGCACGCTGCCGGTGACGATGGCCGCCTTCGACTCCAGCTCGCGCCGGCTCATGCGCCTCTCCTCCTCCAGGGGTTCGCAACGACCCAGAATACCGCGCTAAGATCGCCCCGGACAAAGCGGGAGCGCGCCATGCCAATCGCCCGGGTCGGCGACATCGGCCTCAACTACCGGATCGACGGGCCGGACGGCGCGCCGTGGATCACCTTCACCACGGGAATGACCAACGACCTCACCATGTGGGATGCACATGTCGCGGCGTTGGGCGCGACCCATCGCCTGCTGCGCTTCGACACGCGCGGCCACGGCGACAGCGAGGCGACGCCCCCGCCCTACACGCTGGACATGCTGATCGGCGACATCGTCGGGCTGTGGGACGCGCTCGGCATCGAGCGCTCCACCCTGGTCGGTCTCGGGCTCGGCGGGGTGGTCGCGCTCGGCCTCGCGATCCGGCATGGCGGCCGGCTGGACGCGCTGGTCCCGGTCGCCTGCCGCTCCGAGCCGGTCCCGCAATACCGCGCGATCTGGCCGCCGATGATGGAACGCGCCCGGGCGGGCGGGATCGCCGCCATCGCGGACACCACGGCGGAGCGCTGGTTCCCCGAGGCGTTCCGCGCGGCGAACCCGGAGGTCATGGAGAAGATCCGCCGGATGATCCTGAAGACGTCGGTCGACGGCTATCTCGGCTGCATCGCGGCGCTGCTGACGATGGACTATACGGCGGGGCTGCCGGCGATCGGCGTGCCGGCGCTGCTGGTTTCCGGTGCCGAGGACCATGTGGGCGCGCCCGCGGAGGTGATGCAAGCCATGGCCGACGCCATGCCGGACGCCAGGCATGTCTCGCTGCCCGGCGCCGGCCACATCTGCACCGTCGCCAACCCCGGCGCCTTCGACGACGCCATGACTGCATTCCTCAACGAAATTCAAGGATAGGACGCATGTTCAAAGCGATGAATCCCGAGGGCGTCTGCCCGCCCTTCCGCCACTACGTCCATTCCATCGAGGTCCCCCCCAACGCGCGCTGGCTGGTGGTCGCGGGGCAGGTCGGCACGCTGCCCGACGGCACCATCCCGGACGGCGTCGAGGCGCAGACCGAGGCGGCGTGGAACAATGTCGTGAAAATCCTCGAAGCCAACGGGATGGGGGTCCGGGACATCGTGATGGTCACCCAGTACCTTACCCGGGTCGAGGACCGGGACGCCCATATGGCGATCCGCAACCGGTTCCTCGGCGACCACAAGCCGACCTCAACGCTGCTCTTCGTCTCGGCGCTGGCCCAGCCGGAGATGGTCGTGGAGGTCGAGATCAAGGCCGCGCAAGCCGTCGACTGAGCGCGCCCCGGCCTCTCCGGGATGGCGATAGCGGTCTCGCCGGTCGTCCTGGTCGCGGCGTTCTGCCTCGCGCTGACCGGCGTGAACTTGTCCTTCATGGTGGTCGCGGCGCTGCTGCCCACGCTGATCGAGGTGTGGTCGCTCAGCGATATCGAGGCGGGCTGGCTCGGCGGGATCTTCTTCGCGGGCTATGTCGCCACCGTTCCGGTGTTGTCGGCCCTCGCCGACCGGATCGACCCGAAGCGGATCTATCTCGCATCGGCGCTGATCGGGACGGCGGCCTCGTTCGGGTTCGCCGGCCTCGCCGACGGGTTCTGGTCGGCGCTCTTCTGGCGCTTCTTCGCGGGCGTCGGGCTCGCCGGGACCTACATGCCGGGGCTGAAGGCGATGAGCGACAACGTGCCCGAAGCCATGCGCTCGCGCGCCTCGGGCTACTACGCCTCGGTATTCGCCATCGGCTCGGCGCTCTCCTTCATCGTCGGCGGCGAGGCCGCGGCGGGCTGGGGCTGGCGCTGGGCCTTTGTCGTCGCGGGTTTCGGCTTCGTGCTCGCATTCCTCTCGATCCTCGTCGTCCTCCCCCGCCAGGCGCCCGACGCGGGGACCGCGCCCAGCCCGTTCGACCTTCGCCCGGTCTTCGCCAACCGCAACGTGATGGCCTATGTGCTCGCCAATATCGGCGGGCTGTTCGAATCGGTGGGGCTGCGGACCTGGCTGGTCCCCTACCTGGTCTTCCTCCAGAAGCGCCCGGGCGAGGAGCCCGCCTTCCTCGCCCCGACGACGATTGCGGCGGGGATCGCCTTCATCGGGGTCGCCGGCGCCGTCGCCCTCTCGGAGCTCGGCGAGCGCTTCGGCATCCGCGCCGTCCTGATCGGAAGCGCGCTGGTCTCCTTCGCCGTCGCCATCGCGACCGGCGCGGCGGTCGGGCTCGATTACTGGCTGGTGGTGGCGCTGCTGGTCGCCTGCGCGGTGCTCAACTACGGCCGCACCGGGCCGGTCACGACCGGCGCGCTGCTCAACGCCGATCCCCGGCTCCAGGGCACCACGATGGGGGTCTTCGCCTTTATCGGCTTCGCCGGCGCGCTGGTCGGGCCGGTCGCCTTCGGCACGGCGCTCGAAGCGGCCGGCGGGCGCGAGGACCCGGGGGCCTGGATCTGGGGATTCGCCGCCGTCGCGATGGGCGCCGCGCTGACCGCCGCCGCGGTCGCCGGGATCGCGCGGGGGCGGGGGTGAGGTGCCGTCCCTCGATACGTCTTCCGCAGGGCCTGCTCGGGATGAGGAGCGGGCGTATCGAAGGACTGCGCCCTCCACGCCCCCCTCCTCGTCATGCCCGGACTTGTTCCGGCCACCCATCGCGCCCCTCTGCCGGCACAACGGCCGGTCGGGAGAGACGGCGGCGCCAGTGGGTGCCCGGAACAAGTCCGGGCATGACGAGGAGGGGGAATCCGAAGGACGGTCGCAATGACGGGTGGCGGCGCCGGGCCCGGTTGAGCACACTGGCGCCGACGGCGAAGCATGGAGCCTTGGCAGGACAATGACGGCAAAGGTTGAATTTCACTTCGATTTCGGCAGCCCCAACGCCTATCTCAGCCACTGCGTGATCCCGGAGATCGAGCGCCGGACGGGAGCGCGCTTCGCCTACGTGCCGATTCTGCTCGGCGGCGTGTTCAAGCTCACCAACAACCGCCCGCCCATGGACCAGACCGCGGGCGTGAAGAACAAGCCGGAATACGCCCGGATCGAGACCGACCGCTTCATCCGCCGCCACGGCATCGCCAAGTACCGCTGGAACCCGCATTTCCCGGTCAACACGCTGCGCATCATGCGCGGCGCCGTCGCCGCCGAGATGGACGGCTGGCTCGACCGCTACGTCGCCGCCGTGTTCCGCCACATGTGGGAAGAGCCCAAGAAGATGGACGAGCCGGAGGTGATTGCCGCCGCCCTTGTCGAAGACGGTGTCGACGGCGCGGCCCTGCTGGGACGCACCGGGGACCAGGCGGTCAAGGACAGGCTGCTCGCCAACACCGAGGCCTCGGTCGCGCGCGGCGCCTTCGGCAGCCCGACCTTCTTCGTCGGCGAGGAGATCTTCTTCGGCAAGGACCGCCTCGGCGACGTCGAGGCCGAGATCGCCGAAGCCTCGCGGTAGCCGGGCGGGGGCTTCCCGCCGATGGCGCTCCGGGACAGCCTGTCGGCGCGCCCGGGCCGCGCGGTAGCTGCGCTGTGCACGGCGCAGGCGGTCGCCTGGACCCTCGCGCCCGCCCTGACCCATGCCGCGCCGCCGCTCGACGTCGTCGAGATGCTGGTCTGGGGAAGGGAGGGGGTGGTCGCGACCTTCAAGCACCCGAACCTGCCGGGGCTCTTGCTGGAAGCGGTCCGGCGGCTCTCCCTCGGCGCGTCGTGGCCGTTCTACGCGCTCGCCCAGGGCTGCGTCGTCGCGACCTTCGCGGCGGTCTACCTGGTGGGCCGCGACCTGCTCGGGCCGGCCCGGGCGCTGGCGGGGACGGCGCTGCTGACCGGGATCTTCTACTACTCCTGGCCGACGCCGGAAATGAACCACAATGTGATGCAGATGCCGCTCTGGGCATGGACCTGTCTCGCGCTCTGGCGCGCGGCGGAGCGCGGCCGCCGCTCCTGGTGGGTTCTGCTCGGCCTGTTCGCCGGCCTGTCGCTCTGGGCGAAATATTCTTCCGGCCTGCTGCTCGCCGCGGCGGCGATCTGGATCGTTTGGGACGCCCGCGCCCGCGCGCGTCTCGCCGGGACGGGACCGTGGGCCGCGCTCGCGGTCTTCGTCATCGCCGTGGCGCCGCAGGCCTGGTTCCTGATCCGCACCGATTTCCTGCCATTCGAATACGCGGCGGCGCGGGCGGGCGAGGCCGGGGGCGTGGGCCCGTTTCTTCTCGCGCAGCTCGCCGACCACGCGGTGTTCGTGGCGATGGCCCTCGGCGCGGGGCTGTTCGGCGCCGGCGCCGTGATCCTGCGGGCGGAGGAGGCTCGCGCGCTGCGATTCCTCCTGGCCATGGGCCTGCTGCCGATCGCGCTGACCGTGCTTGCGGCGGGCGCGAGCGGCGCCGGGCTGAGGGACATGTGGGCGATGCCGATGTTCAACCTCTCCGGCCTGCTGCTGCTGGCGCTGGCTCCGGGGCGTTTCGACGGGCGCCGTCTCGCGCGCATCGTCGCGATGGCGGCGGGGTTGCTGGCGCTGATACCGGCGGTCTATGCCGCTTCCGTGGCGTTCCGCCCGGCGCTGTCGGACAAGCCCTCGCGGGTGGTCTGGCCGCAGGAGGAAATCGCCTCCCGCCTGCTGCGCGCCTATGTCCGCGAGACCGGTGCGGCGCCGCGGATCGTCGCCGGACCGGTCTGGGAGGCCGGGCTGGTGGCGCTGGCGGCGCCCGGCACGCCCTCGGTCTCGATCGACGGCGAGGCGCGGAAATCGCCCTGGGTCTCGGCGCGCGACATCGCGGAGACGGGCGCGCTCGCGCTGTGGCCGACGCGGGCCGGGCCGTCCCCCGCCCTCGCCGCGTTGACCGCCGGGCAAGCCCTGCGGCGTGAGATCTTTCGCTGGAGCGACGCGCCCTCCGCCCGGCCGATCCGGATCACCTGGACCGTCATACCCCCGGCCGCTCGCGGAACACGTAGAAGCGGTTCAGCAGATAGGTGAGGATCGCGGCCGCGGCGGCGAAGACCAGGAAGCCGATCCGGTAGTCCAGACCGCCGAGATCCGCCCACAGCGCCATCGCGCCGCCATGCAGCGCGACCACCGCCGCGTAGCAGACCAGGAAGCGGGGGCCGGCGCGGCGATGCGGCGCGCGGCTCCTGAGCACGAAGCTGCGGTTGCCGGCGTAGGAGACCGCGATGCCGCAGATTGCGGCAAGCGCATTGGCAAGCGCCGCCGATCCCAGCCCCGCGCCTTCGACCAGCCCGGCGAGCACCGCGTAGTGGACCGCCGTCGCGAACAGGCCGTTGAGCCCGAAACGGAAGACCCGGCCGGCCTCCTCACGCATCGGCCGGACGGTCGAGACCGGTCGTCTCCGTCTCCAGGATCAGCGAGACGGCCGCCGCGTCGAGATCGGCCGGCGAACGATAGCCGAGCGCGTTCATGATCAGCGCGACCAGGCTGAAGATGGCGGTCTGGAGAAAGACCATGACCAGAAAGCCGGTCACGAAGGTGAGCCACCCGGGCGAGGTCTCGCCGGCCAGCTTCAGCCCCAGCCCGGCGAGGAAGACGAGCACACCGGAGATCGCTGCCCACACGCAGACCGCGCCCATCCGCGTCAGCACGGCATCGTCGAACACCGCGACCGCCCGGATGCCGTGCAGCGCCAGATCGTAGAAGTTCATGCGCGAGCGGCCATCGTAGCGCGTGCCGCGATCGCAGGAGATTTCGTGGCGCCGCAGCCGCGACTTGATGAGCGCCGCGGCGAGATGGATTCGCGTCTCCTGCATGGCCGTCAGACGCAACAGCGCCTTGCGTTGCAGAGCGCAGAAATTGCCGAAACGGATCTGCCGCCCCGTGAGCAGGCCGAAGAAGACGCGGTAAAGCCGGTAGAAGATGCGAAACGCCAGGGTTTCGCTCCGCCGCCCCCTCAGCGCCACGGACGCATCGCGGCCCGACCCGGCCGCGTCGATCAGGCGGGGCACGTCCTGCGGCCGATCCTCGCCGTCGCTGTCCATCACCACCGCGCCCGCGTAGCGCTCCTCGGCCGCCACCACGGCCAGCCCCACCCAGATCGCCATCTGGTGCCCGGTATTGCGCCTCAGGCGGACGATGCGCCCGGCGAGACCCGCATCGCGTATCGCGTCGATCGTCGGCGGCGCGCCGATCGTCCCGTCGTCCACCGCGAGGACTTCGAGCGTGGCGCCAGCCTCGATGCCCGCCAGGTCGCGGCACAGCGCGGCGAAGGACTCGCCGTCCTCGAAGACCGGGGTGACGACCGCCCAGACCGCCTCACGGCCGGGCGACATCGATCCGCTCTTCCGGGACGGTGCGAAGCAGCTCGCGGAACCAGTCGATGGTGGCCCCGAGACCGCGTTCGAGCTCCGTGCCGGGCGACCAGCCGAGCAGGTCGGCGGCGCGCGCGATATCCGGCCGGCGCCGCGCCGGGTCGTCCCTTTCCAGCTTCACGTGGACGGTGGACGACCGGCTGCCGCAGAGCCGCGCCACGGTCTCCGCCAGCGCGGCGATGGCGATCTCCTCGGGATTGCCCAGATTGACCGGCCCGGGCGGCGCGTCGTCCAGCTCCATATAGGCGACGAGACCGTCCACCAGGTCGTCGACATAGCAGAACGAGCGGGTCTGCGTGCCGTCGCCCGCGACCGTGATCGGCCGGTCGAGCAGCGCCTGGACGACGAAATTGGAGACCACCCGCCCGTCGGAGGGGTGCATGCGCGGGCCGTAGGTGTTGAAGATCCGAACCACCCTTATGTCGACCCCGTGCTGGCGGTGATAGTCGAAGAACAGCGTCTCGGCGCAGCGCTTGCCCTCGTCGTAGCAGGCGCGCGGGCCGATCGGGTTCACATTGCCCCAGTCGTCCTCCTTCTGCGGATGCGACAGCGGATCGCCATACACCTCGCTGGTCGAGGCCTGGAGAATGCGCGCGCCGCAGCGCCGGGCGAGCTCCAGCATGTTGATCGCCCCGTGCACCGAGGTCTTCACCGTCTGCACCGGGTCGTGCTTGTAGTGCACCGGGCTCGCCGGGCAGGCGAGGTTGAAGATGCGGTCCACCTCGAGGCTCAGCGCCTCGGTCACGTCGTGGCGGACGAACTCGAAATTCGCCTCGCCCAGCAGATGGGCGATATTCGCCTTGGCTCCGGTGAACAGGTTGTCGAGGCAGATCACGTCCGAGCCGGCCGCCAGCAGCCGCTCGCAGAGATGCGAGCCGATGAAGCCGGCCCCGCCGGTCACCAGCACGCGCTCGGCGTAGTGCTTCATCCCCGCGCTCCCACCGGTCGGGACAGGGGCCCGGCGAGGCGGTTAGGGCGCGTCCCTGCCCTCCAGCAGGTAGCCGAACTTCTCGCGCGCCCGGCGCGCGACCTCCTGGGTCGGCGCGTTCACCGGCGGGAAGGAGTCCTTCCAGTGGAACGGCCGGCAGGCGTCGATGATCGCCCGGCTGTTGGTCATGTTGCCCTTGGCCTTTTCCTCGGGCGGAATGCGGGGATCGAGCGGCGTCGACCAGGCACCCTCGATGATGTCGATCGAGGTCGACGGGTCCGACCGGGTGATCATCGCCCAAGTCATCTCCTCGAGATTGGAGATGTCGACGTCCTCGTCGGTGACCACGACGTACTTGCCGGCATAGGCGCCGACATGGCACATCGCGGCGACGTGGCCGGCCTGCTTGGCGTGGCCCGGGTAGCGCTGCCTGATGGCGACGGCGAGCAGCATGCGGCTGTTGCCGACCTCATGCGCCCAGGCGGCGCGCACGTCGGGCACGCCCGCCTTCTCGATCGCGTCGCGCAGCATCGCCGAGCGGGTGACCGCGCGATAGCGGCACATCTCGTCGGGCGGGCGCTGCGGCGGGCAGCCGAGGATGATCGGGTTGTTGCGGTGATACACCGCCTTGACGTGCATCACCGGCTCCGGGCGCATGTCGGAGCCGTAATAGCCGGTCCACTCGCCGAACGGCCCCTCGGGGCGGCGTTCCTCGGGATCGACGAAGCCTTCGAGCACGATCTCCGCGTCGGCCGGGAACGGGATGCCGGTATGACGGCCCCTGACGACCTTGAGCGGCTCGCCCCGCATGGCGCCGACGATGTCGTATTCGCAGATTCCGGGCGGCATCTCGGTGCAGGCGGTGAGGAACGTCATCGGATCGCCGCCGACCACGATCGCGCTCGGCATCGCTGCGCCGCGCGCGAGGTACTTGTCGCGGTGCACCCTTCCGTGCTTGCCGGGCGAGATATAGTAGCCGACGGTCTTCTCGTCCTGCACCATCACCCGGTAGGTGCCGAGATTCATCCAGCCGGTGTCGGGGTCGACGGTCACGTCGTAGCTGCCGGTGCCGATATAGTGGCCGCCATCTTCCGGATGCCAGAACGGCGCCGGGAACTTGCCGAGATCCACGTCGTCGCCCTCGAACACGTTCTCGGTGACCGGCCCGTCATCGACCGTCTCGTAGGGGATCGGGGTCAAATCCTTGAGCTGGGCCGCGTAGTAGGCCTCGCTGAGCTCGATCTTCGAGAGCTCGGTGGGGAAGCCGAGCGTCATGTTCTTGCGCCTGCCGCCGAAGAAATTGACCAGCACGCGATAGCCCGGCTCGTGGCCCGGGATGTCGTCGAACACGACGCAATCGGCCTCATCGGAATGCATCACGAGCTCGGCCGCCTGGCCGATGTCGGCATCCTTGCCGAGCCCCCTGGCGACCGTGACCTCGCCGAGCTTCTCGGCCTCCGACAGCCATTCGCGCAGATCGGCATAGGGCAGCACCGCCCGCAGATTGCCGCCCGCCTTCGCGGTCACCGCCTCGCGCGCAGTCTCGGCCATGTCCGGCTCCTTGGATGTCGGGATGGCAGGGTTTATAGGCGCGCCCGGGCCGCCCGGCAAGCGAGCGGCGTCCCGCGATACGCGGCTTCGCCGCTACTCGGGACGAGGGTCTTCTGCTTGCCACCCGCGATCGGTCCCTCATCCCGAGTAGCCCGCCGGAGGCGGGAGTAGCGAAGGACGCGCCCCCTCACCCGGCGGCGACCTCGAACCCGCTTCCCTGCTCGGCGTAGGCTGCGGCCTCGGCGAGGTCGGCTTCTTCCTCCGCGTGGATGCGATAGAGCGGCTCGCCCTGCTCCACCCTGTCGCCGCGTTGCCTGAACTGGTCGATGCCGGCGGATTTCTCCAGCGGCGCGCCGGCGCGGCGCGCGATGCCGGCGATGCGGTGGCAGTCGATGGCCGCGACCGTCCCGCTGCTTCCCGCCGCGACCTCGCGCGTCAGCCTGCCCGGGCCGGGCGGGTCGGGGTTGCGGCCCTGGGCGTCGACCAGCCGTTCCATGGCCCGCGCCGCCGCGCCGCTGGCGAGCAGGGCTTCGGCGCGCTCGCGAGGCTCCGCCACGCCGGCGAAGGCGAGCACCCGGGCGGCCAGCATCAGCGACTTGTCGCGCAGATCGGCCGGCGCGTCCGGATCTCCCGCCAGCACTTGCGCCACGTCGCGCGCTTCGAGCGCCGGGCCGATGCCGCTTCCGATGGGCTGGGTGCCGTCGGTGATCTCGCAGCGCGCGGCGATGCCGAGCCCCTCCGCGGTGACGGCGAACAGCCGGGCGAGCGCGTCGGCGTCGGCCCGCGTCGCCACCTTGGCGGTCGGCCCGACCGGGATGTCGAAGACGATATGGGTCACCCCCAGCGCCGCCTTCTTGGACAGGATCGAAGAAACGGAAAGCCGGTCCGAGACGATGCCGAGCGGACGGGTGACGGCGTTCATCACGTCGTCGATCGGCGAATGGCTGAGCCGGCCGTTCCAGACGATGCACCCGCCCACCTCGGCGACCACGCGGCACACCTCCTCGGCGTCGAGATCGACCCGGGCCAGCACCTCCATCGTGTCCGCCGTGCCGGCGGGCGAGGTGATGGCGCGCGAGGCGGCCTTGGGGATGGTGAGCCCGTGTGCGATCACGATGGGGACCACGACCATCGTGACCCTGGTCCCCGGGATGCCGCCCATCGAGTGCTTGTCGACCACCATCCCGTCCGGCCAGACGATTTGCGCCGAGCGCTCGGCCCGCGCCCTGGCGAAGGCGATCACCTCGCCGTCGTCGAGGGTCTGCGCGGCGGCGACCAGGAACCCCGCCGTCTCGCGCCCGGCATAGCGCCCGGCCACCATGTCCTCGACCACGGCGTCAATTTCGGCCTCGCTGAGCCGGCGGCCGGCGATGCGGGCCCGGAGCGCCGCCCGGCTGGCGGGCTCGGGGGCGCGGCGGATGGCGACCGGCGCGCCCTCTTCGAGGCCGAGAAGCGCGAAGGCGTGCGCCGACAGCGCCAGCGCGTCCCGGGCGACCAGCGCCGCGTCGTCGACCAGGTTGAGGACGCAGGTGACGCTTCGCCGGCCGTCCGATACCTCGACCTTGCGCGGGCCGAGAAAGCTCTCGGCCGCGTATTCCGTGCAGCCCCGGTTGAGAAAGGCGACCGGCTCGCGCCAGGAGTCGATGGCGAGCCTGGCGAGCCTAAGCATCGCTCAGCGCAGCGACCATGCGGGCGATGCCGGCCGCCGGCGTTCCGTCGTTGACCACCCGCCGGACCGGCACACCGTCGGGGCAGGGCGCGGCCTCGCGGGCGAGACGGCGGGCGGCGTCGGCCCTGTCCTCTCGACCGCGCGCGGCAAGCCGCTCCGCCAGCAGCTCCGCCGGGGCGGAGACCTCGACGATGACCGCCGCGAGATTGCGTTCGGCAACGTCCGCGAGAACGGTGCGCGAGACATTGGCGACGACATGCCGCCCGGACTCCAGCGCGGCCGAAATGTACGCCGGCAGCCCGTAGGCGAGCCCGTGCGCCCGCCAGGCGGCGAAGAACCCGCCGTCCGCCTCGCGCGCGGCGAATTCCTCCGGCGATACCGCCTCGTGGTCTTCCCCGCCCGCCTCCGCCGGCCTGGTGATCGCGCGGCGCGGGAAGACGTGGGCGCCGCCCGGCTCCAGCGCCGCGCGCGCGCCCGCGATCAGCGTGTCCTTGCCGGCGCCGCTCGGCCCGACGACGAGGAACAGCGTGCCGCGCGCCATGGGCTCAGGCGGAGATGGTGACGTCGAGGCCGATATCGGCGGCCGGCGCCGACTGGGTCATGCGTCCGACCGAGATGTAGTCGACCCCGCTCTCAGCCTTGTCGCGGATGGTCTCGAGCGTGATCCCGCCGGAGGCCTCGACCTCGCATCGCCCGTCGACGATCTCGACCGCCTCGCGCATCACGGCCGCGCTCATGTTGTCGAGCAGGATCACGTCGGCGCGCGCGTCAGCGGCCTCGCGCACCTGGTCCAGCGTGTCGCACTCGACCTCGATCTTGGTGAGCGAGGGGGTGAGCGCCCGCGCGCGTGCCATCGCCTGGGCGATCGAGCCGCAGACCGCGATGTGGTTGTCCTTCACCAGCAGCCCGTCGTCGAGCCGGATGCGGTGGTTGCGTGCCCCGCCCACGCAGGAGGCGTATTTGGAGAGCGCGCGGTAGCCCGGGATGGTCTTGCGCGTGTCGATCAGCGTCGCCCCGGTGCCCTCGACCAGGCGGGCGTACTCCGCGGTCCGCGTGGCGATCCCGGTCAAGAGCTGGAACAGGTTGAGCGCCGTCCGTTCCGCCGTCAGCAGCCCGCGCGCCGGCCCCTCGACGCGCGCCAGCGTCGCACCTGCCTCGGCCCTCGTCCCGTCCGGCGTCAGCGCCTCGGTCGCGCAGCCGGGCTCGTGGAAGCGCATGATCTCGAGCGCGAGCTCGACGCCGCAGACCACCACGTCGTGGCGCGTGTTCATCGTGAACCGAGCCGTCGCGTCCTCCGGGATCAGGAAGTCGGTCGTGATGTCGCCGCGCCCGATATCCTCGGCGAGCCAGCCGGCATACATCCGCTCTCGCTCCGCCTTCGGCGGCAGCAGCGCCCGCATGTCGAGATCGTTCGGCCGCATGGCCCTCCCCCGAGTGTGCCGGGAATACCTACGCGAACCGAATCCCCCGGTAAAGCGGGCGCCTCAGCGGGCGATCGCCTTGGCGGCGTAGATCGAGACGATGCAGAGGAGGGTGAAGGCGCCCGACAACCAGAAGATCAAATCGGGCCGGCCGGCGTCGGCGACGAGGCCGAATATCGGCGGGCCGACGGCGGCGCCGACCGAGAACCCGGTGGTGACGAAGCCGAACACGGTGCCGATGGTCCCGGGCGGGCAGATCCGGCGCACCAGCAGATCGCGCGACGGGCTCATCAGGCCGAGCGTGACCGCGCTCCCCAGCATCGGGATTGTGACCCACTCGATGGGCAGCAGCTTGAGCGCGATGACAACGAGACAGGCGGCGGAGGCGACGAAGCAGAGCGCGGCGAGCCCCTCGTGGTCCTTCACCCGGTCGGCGATCACCCCGCCGATCAACACGCCCACGGCGGCGGCCGCGAAATAGCCGGTGAGCTGCGCGTTGGCGGCGGCGAGCGAGGCGTCGTAGAGCTCGACCAGGGCGACCACGGCGAAGGCGTGGATGCCCGAGGTCCCGGTGGCGAGGGCGGTGAAAAAGACGAGGAACAGGAGCACCGGCGGCGAGAGCAGGAACTGAAGCTGTGCACGCAGGCTCCGCGAGACCGTCCCCTTCCCGTCGGCGGGCGCGGCGCGGATGGCACTGTCGTCCAGCGCCTCGCGGTGCAGCGCCGCGATTGCGGCGAACAGCAGGCCGATCAGACCCGCCACCGAGACTGCCGCCGCCCAGTCGAGCACCGAGGCGAGCGCCAGCATCAGCGGCGGCGCCACCACCCAGCCGGCATAGCCGGCGAAGATGTGGATGCCGAAGGCGCGTCCCTGACGCTCGCCGCCGACCTGGGCGGCGAGGACCGCGTAGTCGGCGGGGTGGAAGACCGAGATCCCGATCCCGGCAATGAACACCACCGCCATCAGCCCCCAATAGCTCGGGAACAGCGCGACCAGGGAGAACGGGGCCGCCTGCAGCACGAGCCCGGCGAACAGCACCGGCCGGGCGCCGATCCGGTCGACCAGGATGCCGGCGGGGAGCTGGGCAACCCCGGTGGCGACCGAGAGCACCGCGAAGAGCAGACCGAGATCGGTCCAGCTCACCGCGAGGTCTTCCCGGATCAGCGGGAACAGAGGCGGCAGCACCAGCATGTAGAGATGGCTGAACCCGTGGCCGACGGAGATCAGCCCGGTGGACTTCAGCTCGCCCCGCGGCAGGGAGAGAGCGCTAGCCATTCATGCGCCTTCCGTCGCTGCTCCGCCCATCACGTCATGGCTGGCCCCCGGAACAAGTCCGGGCATGACGGGGTCGCCCTACCGCGGCATGCGCACCTGTTCGAGGATGCGGGCGATCTCGGGATCGCCCTTCCCCATCGGGTCGACGCGGGTCATCTTGGCGCGTTCCTCGGCGCGCCAGGTGGGCGGCTTGGTGGCGTCGATCGCCATCTTGCCGCCGATCCGCATCACCGTGTACTCGTCGCCCACCTCGGGGATCGACACGTCGAGCGGGTGCAGGCGGGAGCCCGGCATGATGTGGACCATCTCGGCCGGGTTGGTGCGGCACGCGATCGCCCACAGCACGTCCTCGGCGCTGTAGATGTCGACATCGTCGTCGACCGCGATCGCCACCTTGACGTGCAAATTGGGCCCGGTGAGCGCCGACATCAGCACGTCGCGCGCCTGGCCGTCCCACTTTGCCTCCATCTGCACGATCATCATGAACTGGGACGCCCAGGGCGGGACGAAGATGTCCTTGATGTTGGTGTTGCCGTGGGTGTCGCGCAGCCGGTTGTAGTAGGTCGCCTCCATCGGCAGCGTGATCAGCGGCTGGTGGTCGGTGAACCAGGTCGCCTGCATGTGGCGGAAGATCGGGTCGTCGCGGTGGGTGATGCCGGTGATCTGGTAGACCGGCGCCGGGCCCTCGGCGCCCGACCCGAAGGTGGTGAACTCGCCGAACGGCCCCTCCGGCACCCGGTCGTGCGGATGCACCAGCCCCTCGATGACGATCTCGGCATGCGCCGGGACCTCGAGGTCGATGGTGTCGCAGCGCACCATCTCGATGTCCTCGCCGAGAATGCCGGCGCCGTATTCCAGCTCGTCGAAATCCTCGTGCCGGCCGGACCAGTTGGACATGATCTCGTAGACCGGGTGCATGCCGATCGCGAACGCCATCGGCATCGGCTCGTCCTTGGCGACGTATTTGAGGTAATGCGCGTAGTTGTGCCTGGCCGCCATCCAGAAGGTCGCCTTCTGCGGGTCCTCGGTCAGCATCATGCGGATGATGGATTCGTTGCGGATGCCGGTCTCGGGGTCCTTGGTGATGGTCAGCCCCGAGCCCAGGTAGCGCCCGCCGTCGCCCACCGAGTGCTGCGGGATCGGCAGCTTGTGGAGGTCGACCTCGTTCCCCAGCATCCGGTTCTCCTTGACCGGCCCGTCGGCCACCATCACCGACCTGCCGCGCTGGGTCGCCATGCGCTCGGCGAGATAGGGGCAGACCCCCTTGGGATCGTCGAGCCCGAAGGCCGCGGCCTGGCCGTTGCGGTCCTTGATCAGGATGTCGGTCAGCCGCCAGCCGGGATAGCCGGTGAGGTTGTGGAACATCAGCGGCCCGCTGCTCTCCGAGCAGAGATAGCCCACCTGGCGCGCCGGATCGACGGGCTCGCGGATATGCAGCATCCGGTTGTCGATCGATTCGAGAAACGTCCTCAGGCTATGCGGCATGGCGGGCTCCCGGGATTGCAGCGGGATTCCTTTGTAGACGAACGGGTTGGCCCGCACAATCGGGCCCGGCCGTTGGCCGTAACATGCCGTTACAAATCCCCGGCGGCCCTGAAACACGCGAGCAAAGAAGCGGCCTTACATTGGCCGTGCCATGCGCGGGCGGCGAAGGTCCACAATGCGAGATTTTGCCATGCGGGAAACCAGGCTCGGCTACTCCAGCGCGCAGATCGCGCTGCACTGGACCATCGCGGTGCTGGTGATCCTGCAGATCGTCCTGCACGACGGAATCATCGCCGCCTATGCAGCCGGCCGGGGCGTCGGCACGGCGACCGAGTCCGAGCTGTTCCTGGCGGACCTCCACGTCGCGTTCGGCATCGCGATCTTCGCGCTTGCCCTGCTGCGCGTCGCGCTTCGCCTGCGGCGCGGCGCTCCGCCGCCGCCGCAAGACGAACACCCGGCGCTGCGTCTGGCGGCCCGGGCGACCCATCTCGCCCTCTACGCCATCATCCTGCTGATGCCGGTGACCGGCGGCCTCGCCTGGTTCGGCGGCGTCGAGGCGATGGCGGAACTGCACAGTGCGGGCAAGGTGGCGATCCTCGCCCTGGTACTCCTGCACATCGCCGGCGCCCTTTATCAACACTTCGTTCTGAAGACCGACGTTCTGCGCCGCATGGTACGGCCTGAAGGGTGAGGTAGCGGAGTCGTGAGGCCGCTCGACCCGCCCTTCCGGCATGCGGATCGGCCCCCCATATAAGCCCCTTACGCCACCGACCGGAGACCCCCATGCCTGCCCGTTCACGCTCCGCCGCCGCCGGGCTCGCCATCGCCGCGGCGGGCCTCGTGCTGTCGGCCTGCGCGCTGCTCGCGCCGCTGCCAAAGCCGCGGGACGTCGCCGAACGCCTGGCGGCGTTCCCGACGCGCGGCCTGAAGCTGGAGGGGCGGGTGACGATCTACTGGAGCGAACGGCAGATCCCCTTCATCGAGGCGGAGAGCGACGGCGACGCGGCGTTCGCGCTCGGCCTCGTTCATGCGCATCTGCGGCTGGGACAGATGGCGACGGCGCGCATGCTGGCGCGGGGACGCCTGTCGGAGATGATCGGCCCGCTCGGCATCGACATCGACCGCGGCTTGCGCACCCTCTCCTACGGCCGCGCCGCCGCGGAGATCGAGCGCGGCATGGACGAGGCCGCGCTCTTCTGGGTTCGCCGCTTCGTCGACGGCGTCAACCGTTACCAGGACAGCGCCGCCGAGCTGCCGCACGATTTCGGCGTCCTCGGCCTCGAGCCCGAGCCCTGGACGGTCGCCGACGTGCTCGCCATCGGGCGTCTCGGCGGCACCGACGTGAACTGGCTGGTCTGGGCCGACCTGCTGAAGCTCCGCGGGCGGGACGATTGGCCGGAGCTCTGGGCGCGGCTGGTAAGGCAGGGGAAGACGTCCTACGCCAGCTTCGACGGCGGCGCGCGAACCGCGGCCATTCAACGATTGCTGGGCGGGTCTTCCAAATCGGGCAGCAACAGCGTCGCCGTCGCAGGGCGGCGCAGCGCGACCGGCGGCGCGCTGATGGCCAACGACCCCCATCTCGGCATCCTGATTCCCAATGTCTGGCTGATCGCGGGCGTCAAGTCGCCCGGCTATCACGCGGTCGGGCTGATGGCGCCGGGGCTCCCCATCTTCGCCATCGGCCGCAACCCGCATATCGCCTGGGGCGGCACCAACATGCGCGCGGCCTCCAGCGATCTCGTGGATGTCGAGGACGTGCCGGAATCGGAGATCGTGGAACGGCGCGAGCGGATCGGCGTGCGCTGGTGGTTCGACAGCGAAGCGACCGTCCGCGAGACCGGCTGGGGGCCGATCGTTACCGACGTGCCGCTGCTCGCGAAGCTCGACCTGCCGCCACTCGCGCTGAAATGGACCGGCCACGGGGCGAGCGACGAGATCGGCGCCATGCTGGCGGTGAGCCGAGCGCGCGACTTCGCCGGGTTCCGCGCCGCGTTCGACCGCTTTGCGGTGCCGGGGCAGAACATGCTGTATGCGGACGCCGGCGGGAATATCGGCCAGACGATGGCGGTACGGCTGCCGGCGCGACGCGGCGCGCCGGGCGACATCTTCCTCGACCGGGAAGCGCACGACGCCGCCTGGGGAGAGATGCGCTCCGGCGCGGATCTGCCCTTCGGCCTCAACCCGGAGCGGGGCTTCCTGGTGTCTGCCAACAACCGGCCGGCGGAGACGGACGTGCCGGTGAGCTTCTTCTTCTCGCCGGACGACCGGGTGCGCCGCCTGACCGCGCTGATCGAGCATGAGCCGGCGGTGGATGTCGCGGCCCTGAAGGCGCTGCAGCGGGACGTGTACATGGCGTCCTCTGCAGCGCTGCGCGATCTGTTCGTCGCCAGGCTGGATGCGCTGGGGATGACGGCCGCGGCCGACGCAAGGGGTGCCGAGGCGATCGGCCGCCTGCGCAGCTGGGACGGGCACTATCGGCGCGACTCGCTGGGCGCGGTCGCGTTCGAGCGGTTCCGCGGCGGATTCGTCACCCGCTTCTACACGCTTCGCTACGGCGAGGCGCACGGCAAGACCTTCGCCTCGATGCGCCGGGGCACGGCGCTTGTCCAGGAGGACATCGCCGCCGCCGGCGAAGACACCCTGCGCGACGCGCTCGCCGCCGGGCTGCGCGTCGCCGCCGAGGGTCTGGACCGCTTCGCCGGCTGGGGGGACATGCACCGCCTCAGCCTCGCCCACCCGCTGTCCCGCGTGCCGCTGATCGGCGCGCGCTACCGCTTCGCCGAAGCGGGAGTCGGGGGCAGCTCGGAGACCGTGATGAAGACGGCGCACAACACCACCGTCGAGCGCCATGGCGCGACCTACGGGTCCAATGCGCGCCACGTCTCCGACTTGTCCGACCCGGACGCGAACTGGTTCGTCCTGCTCGGCGGGCAGGACGGCTGGTTCAACTCGACGACGATGCTGGATCAGTGGGAGCTGTGGCGCCGCGGCGACTACGTCCGCGTGCCGCTTACGCTGTCCGAAGTCCGCAAGACCTTCCCGCACGCGCTGTCGCTGGAAGACTGACCCGGGCACGCGGCGAAACATGCACGACGCGACCTGGCTTCTCCGCCTCTACGCCCTGAGGCGCATTCGGCATCTGGCGCGGATGGACCCCGAGCAGGCTCAGCGCGCCGTGCTCGCGTCCCTGATTGGGCGCGCGCGCGGCACCAAGTTCGGGCGGGATCACGACTTCTCCCCCGCCTGGTCGCTCGACGAGTACCGCTCGCGCGTCCCGCTCCGGGACTACGATGCGTTCTGGGAGGCCTATTGGCGACAGCCCTTCCCCCGCCTCGACGACTGCACCTGGCCGGGACGCATCCCCTGGTTCGCCGTGTCGTCGGGAACGACCACCGGAACCACGAAATACATCCCCGTGAGCCGCGAGATGCGCCGCTCCAATGTCCGCGCGGGCGCCGACCTGCTCGCATTCCATGTCGCCAACCGGCCGGACAGCCGCCTGCTCGCCGGGCGGGTCTTCATGCTGGGCGGCTCGACCGGGCTGGTCCGCCAGGCGCGGGGCGTCCACAGCGGCGACCTCAGCGGCATCGCGGCGGCGACCATGCCCGCCTGGGCAAGGCTGCGCTACTTCCCCCCGCGCAGTCTCGAGGCCATCGCCGACTGGGAGGAGAAGATCGAGCGCTTCGCCGAGCGCTCCCTCGATGCCGAGATCGGCGCCATTGCCGGCACGCCGAGCTGGCTGCTGATCTTCTTCGAGCGGCTCGCCGAGATCGCCGGGGGGAAGCGCATCGCCGACATCTATCCCGGGCTCGAATTGCTATCGCATGGCGGCGTCGCCTGGGCGCCCTATCGCGACCGCTTTGCCGCCCTGCTCCAGCGCAGCCGGGCGGAGACCCGCGAGGTCTATCCGGCGAGCGAGGGGTTCTTCGCCATCGCCGACCGTGCGGACGGCGACGGCCTCCGGCTGCAGCTCGATACCGGCATCTTCTACGAGTTCGTCCCCCTCGACCGGCTCGACGACGCCAACCCGGACTGCCGCTGGGTCGGCGACGCGGAGCCGGGGGTGAACTACGCGCTCGCGGTGACCACCTGCGCCGGGCTCTGGCGCTACCTGGTGGGCGACACCGTCACCCTGGTCGAGCGCGACCCGCCGCGCGTCCTGGTCACCGGGCGGACGAGCTACATGCTGTCCGCCTTCGGCGAGCACGTGATCGGCGCCGAGGTCGAGCAGGCCGTGACCGAGGCCGCGCGGGCGATCGGCGCGACTGTCACCGACTTCGCCGCCGGCAGCGTGTTTCCCGAGGAGGCTGGCGCGCGCGGCGGGCATCTCTACATCGTCGAGTTCGGGACCGGGATCGACGGGGGCGGATCGGATCGCGCGCGCTTCGCCGAACGGCTGGACGCGGCGCTCTGCCGCCTCAACGACGACTATGCCGCCCACCGCGCGGGCGGCTACGGCATGGATGCCGCGCAAGTGCGCGTGCTCCCCGCGGGCGGGTTCGCTGCGTGGATGAAGAGCCGAGGCAAGCTCGGCGGGCAGAACAAGGTGCCGCGCATCGTCAACGACCGGGAGCTGTTCGCCGCGCTGCGAAGCTTCGCCGACGGCTACGGCAGGACCGGGAGCGGGTAGAGCCGCGGTCGAGGCCGGCGACGGCCCGATGTCGTCCCACTGTGCGATCGTGGGATCGGTCCCATGCAATCTCCGCGCGCTTTCCCACGATTCTCCGCCGTGTTATGGGATAAATCCCACTTTTTGCTGCGAGATCTCGAATGGGAAAAACCCTTTGACAGGGCTGCATGGCCGCGATACCGAAGGCCGGCGCCATCGAGCACGGAGGCTCGCCCATGGACGCCCAGGACGCGCTGGTCGGCGAGATCGAGAGCTATTGCCGCGACGCCGGCATCGCCGAGACGACCTTCGGGCGGATCGTCGTCAATGACGGCAAGTTCGTCGGCCGGCTGCGCGGCGGCAAGGGGGTGACCACCGCGACCGTCGACCGGGTGCGCCGCTTCCTCGACGAGAACGGCCGGGCGCCCGGCAGGCCCGAGCCGGCCCCGGCCCCGCAACCCGTCGAACCCGCGCCCGAGAACGGCCCCCGGACTCCCTTCCGGTTCTACGACAACCGGCAGAAATACCTCGCCTTCGTCAACACCTGTTCGGAGAAATGGGTGGTCGCCGAGCGCGCCGGCATGGAGCTCGCCCATGTCCACCCCCAGCCGCCGGCGCTGCGCGTGTTCGACGCCGGCATGGGCGACGGCACGGTGCTGACCGGGGTGATGCGGCAGATGCACCGGCGCTTCCGCACGCTGCCGTTCTACATCGTCGGCAAGGAGATCAGCCTCGAGGACGTGCGCCTCGGGCTGGAGCGCATGCCCGACCGGTTCCACGAGCACCCGGCGACGGTGCTGGTGCTGACCAACCTCTACTACACCGAGGCGCCCTGGCTGATGCCGCGCTCGATGGAGGCGGCGGCGGCGCTGAACTGGATCGAGGTGGCGCTCGAAGGCGATTCCTCGCACGAGTTCCACGAGCAGATCGCCGGCCTCCAGCCCCGGCTCGCCGAGACCTGGCAGGTCAGGCCCTCGGAAAAGACCGGCAACCCGCTCTATGTCCGCCCCTCGGTGCTGGTGGTCTACCGCGAGGACCACAAATTCCTGCTCGACCAGGTGATCCCGCGTCCGGGCGCGGTGAAGGCGGAGTACGATCTGGTGATCGCCTCGCAGCCCTACCGCGCGCGCATGCCGGTCTCGTTCAAGGCAGAGAAGGTGCTAGCCCCGCTCGCCCGCAGCCTCGCTTCCGGCGGGCGGCTCCTGGGCATCCACTCCCGCGGCGGCGATCCCGGGCTCGACATCGTCCGCAAGGTGTGGCCCGGCGAGGACCCGTTCCGCACCAACCGGCACGAGCTCCTGAAGGCGCTCAAGGAGGCGCTCGGCCGCGACGGCCGCGACCTCAACTTCAACGCCTATTCCGACAAGCGCTCGATCTTCCGCTACGACATGCACACCCTGCCGAGCGAGGTCGGCGGGCAGAGCATCGGCACCTCCACCCTGTTCGCGGCCTGGAACGCCGCCATCTATGTCGCCCAAATCGAGGACGAGCGCCTCGAGGACGTGATCGCCGAGGGCGGCTATCTCGACGCCACAAGGGAGGTGCTGAACCGGCATGGCGGGCTCTGGTTCTACGACGAATCCTATGTCGTCTCCCGGCGCAGGGGGTGAAGCGATGTTGCTGTCCTACGAAACGACCGCGGAATCGGGGTTCGCGCGCACCCTGCTGAACGGCGAGTTCGCGATCACCGCCGAGCTCGTCCCGCCGGCCTCGGGTGCGCCCGACGAGCTGCTGGAAGCGGCCGAGCCGTTTCGCGGCCTGGTCGATGCGCTCAACGTCACCGACGGGCCGCGCGCGATGGTCCACATGTCGGCGCTTGCCGGCGCCGCCATCCTCGCCGGCGCCGGGATCGAGCCGATCCTCCAGTTCACCTGCCGCGACCGCAACCGGATCGCGCTCCAGGCCGACCTCTTGGGCGCCTCGGCGATCGGCGTGCGCAACGTGCTGATCCTGCGCGGCGACGCGCCCGACCCGGCCGAGATCCCGCCGCCCAAGTCGGTGTTCGACGTCGACAGCCGCGACCTGATCCAGCTCGCCGCCAAGATGCGCGCCGGCGAGGCGCTGGCCTCGGGGCGCGAGATCGCGACTGCGCCCAAGCTCTTCATCGGCGCCGCCGACACCCCGACCGATCCGGAGCCCGGCTGGCGGCCCACCGGGCTGGCGCGCAAGATCGAGGCCGGCGCCGGCTTCGTGCAGACCCAGCTCTGCTGGGACATCGATCTGGTCCGGCGCTACGCCCGCGCGCTGGAGGAGGCCGGGATCACCGACCGGGCGTTCCTGCTGATCGGCATCGGCCCGATCGCCTCGGCGCGCTCGGCGCGCTGGATGCGCGACAACCTGTGGGGCGTACAGATCCCGGATGCGGTCATAGACCGCCTCGACCGGGCGACCGACCCGAAGGAGGAGGGGATCGCCATCTGCGCCGAGCTGATCCGCGAACTCGCGGAGGTGAGGGGGGTGTCGGGCGTCCACCTGATGGCCCCGGTCGGGCTGTCGGCGATCCCCGTGGCGATCCGCGAGTCGGGCGTGCTGGAAAAGCGCGCCGCGGCGGTGTAGGACGGAGTTGCCGGAAGGCCGGTCGGGGCCGCACAACGTCGAGATCGTGGACTACCACGGATGAACGGAGACGCCCGCATGTTGATGAGAGCGGTCCATCCGGGCGAGGTGCTCGGGGAAGAGTTGAAAGAGCTGGGCATCGGCCCGACCGAATTCGCCCGGCAGATCGCCGTGCCACCCAACCGCGTCGGGCAGATCATCGCCGGCAGGCGGTCCGTCACCGGCGACACCGCCCTGCGGATCGGCCACTGGTTCGGCACCGACCCCCAGTTCTGGCTCAACCTTCAGTCGCAATACGACCTGGCCCGTGCGGATGAGGCGGCGGGCGCCGCGATCCGTCGTCTACCCACCCGGTCCGCCGCCGCAAACTGAAGCAGCGAACCTGCGTCGGTAGCCCTGCTCAAACCACCCCGTCTTCCCTGAGCGCGGCGATCTCGTCCTCGTCCATGCCGAGGATGCCGGCGAGCACCTGTTCGGTGTGCTCGCCGAGGACCGGCGCGCCGCCCGGATAGTCGTGCGGCTGACCGACATAGCGGATCGGGTTGGCCACGCCCGGCAATTTGCCCGCCTCGCTGTGCGGCAGCTCGATGCGCAGCCCCCGGGCGATCGCCTGCGGGTCGGCGAAGATCTGGCCGAGGTCGTTGATCGGCCCGCAGGGGACGCCGACGGCTTCGAGGGCGGCGATCCACTCGGCCTGCGTCCGCGTCAGCATCATCTCCGACAGCGCCGGGATCAGCGCGTCGCGGTGCTCGACCCGCCCGGCATTGCTGCGGAACCGTTCGTCCCGGCCGAGATCGGGCCGGCCACCCGCCTCGCAAAAGCGGGAGAACTGGGAGTCGTTGCCGACCGCGACCACGACATGGCCGTCGGCGGTGGCGAAGGACTGGTACGGCACCACGTTGGGATGCCCGTTGCCCATCCGCCGCGGCGCCTCGCCGGAGACCAGGTAGTTCATCGCCTGGTTGGCGGTGGACGCGACCGCCACGTCGAACAGCGCCATGTCGACATGCCTGCCGAGGCCGGTCTCCTCGCGCTCGCGCAGCGCGGCGAGCGCCGCAATCGCGGTGTAGAGGCCGGTCAGCACGTCGGTGACCGCGACGCCCACCTTCTGCGGCCCGCCGCCCGGCAGGTCGTCGCGCTCGCCGGTGATCGACATCAGCCCGCCCATCGCCTGGATCAGGAAGTCGTAGCCGGCACGGTCGGCATAGGGCCCGGTCTGGCCGAAGCCGGTGATCGAGCAGTAGATCAGACCCGGGTTGACGGCGCGCAAATCCTCGTAGCCGAGGCCATAGCGGGCGAGCCCGCCGCGCTTGTAGTTCTCGACCAGGACGTCCGAGGTCGCGGCCAGCCGGCGGACGATCTCCTGCCCCCTGGCCGACGCTAGGTCGAGGGTGAGCGACTTCTTGCCCCTATTGGCGCAGTGGAAATAGGCGGCGTCCGGGATCTCGCGCCCGTCCTCGTCGGCAATGAAGGGCGGGCCCCATTGCCGGGTGTCGTCGCCGGTGAAGCGGCGCTCGATCTTGATCACCTCGGCGCCGAGATCGGCCATCGTCTGGGCCGCCCAGGGGCCGGCCAGGATGCGGCTGAAATCGAGGACCCGGAGCCCGTTGAGGGGACCCGCCATGCCTACATGAAGGCCTGGATGCCGGTCTGCGCGCGCCCGAGGATCAGGGCATGGATGTCGTGCGTCCCCTCATAGGTGACGACGGTCTCCATGTTCATCAGGTGGCGCATGACGTGGTACTCGTCGACGATCCCGTTGCCGCCGTGCATGTCGCGCGCCTCGCGCACGATGTCGCGCGCCTTGCCGGTCGAGTTGCGCTTGAGCATCGAGATCGCCTCGGGCGAGCAGCTCCCGTCGTCCATCATGCGGCCGAGCTGGAGGCAGGCCTGCAGGCCGATGGCGATCTCGGTCTGCATGTCGGCGAGCTTCTTCTGGATGAGCTGGTTGGCGGCGAGCGGGCGGTCGAACTGGGTGCGCTCCAGCGTGTACTGACGCGCCGCGTGCCAGCAGAACTCGGCCGCGCCGAGCGCGCCCCAGGCGATGCCGTAGCGCGCGTTGTTGAGGCAGCCGAACGGCCCGCCGAGACCGCGCGCATGCGGCAGCCTGTTCTCCTCGGGCACGAACACGTCGTCCATCACGATCTCGCCGGTGATCGAGGCGCGGAGCGACAGCTTGCCGGTGAGCTTGGGCGTGGTCAGCCCCTCCATGCCGCGCTCCAGGATGAAGCCGCGGATCGTCCCCTCGTCGTCCTTGGCCCAGACCACCATCACGTCGGCCAGCGGCGCGTTGGAGATCCACATCTTGGAGCCCTTGAGCAGGTAGCCGCCGTCGACCGATCTCGCCCGCGTGGTCATGCCGCCGGGGTCGGAGCCGTGGTCGGGCTCGGTGAGCCCGAACGCGCCGACCCACTCGCCGGTGGCGAGCTTCGGCAGGTATTTCCGCCGCTGCTCCTCGGTGCCGTAGTTGTAGATCGGCCACATCACCAAGCTCGACTGGACCGAGAGGGTCGAGCGGTAGGACGAATCGACCGCCTCGATCTCGCGCGCGATCAGCCCGTAGCAGACATAGCTCGCCCCGGCGCAGCCATAGCCGTGGATGGTCGAGCCGAGGAAGCCGAGCTCGCCGAGCTCGGCGACGATCTCGGGGTGGAACTCCTCGTTGTTGTAGCCCTCCACGATCCTCGGCAGCAGCTTCTCGCGGGCGTATTGCCGCGCGGTGTCGCGCACCATGCGCTCGTCCTCGCCGAGCTGGCTTTCCAGAGCCAGGGGGTCTTCCCAGTTGAACTTGCCCCATCTGCGCGGCTTGTGCGCGCCGGCGGACTCCACCCTCGTGGCCATGCCTCGATCCCCTGTTCGTCATGCGGCTTTGTCGCGTGGCCGGACTATAGGCCAGGCGCGACCGCGTGTGTATGCGATCGGCCCCCGGAAGTGAAGCCCGCGCCGGGGTCAGAATTCCCCGCTCGAGACGATGCCGTAGGTCTCCGGCCGGCGGTCGCGGAAGAACTGCCAGAGATTGCGCACCTCGCGCACCTTCTCCATGTCCATATCGGCCCAGATCAGCTCGTTCTTGTCCTCGCTCGCCTCGCACAGGAACTCGCCGCGCGGATCGACGATGTAGGACGATCCGTAGAACCGCCCGATATTCCACGGCGCTTCGGTCCCGACCCGGTTGCAGGCGCCGACAAAGACCCCGTTGGCGACGGCGGATGCCGGCTGCTCCAGCTTCCACAGATACTGGCTGAGCCCGGCCACGGTCGCCGACGGGTTGACGACGTATTCGGCGCCGTTGAGCGCCAGCGCGCGCCAGCCTTCCGGGAAATGCCGGTCGTAGCAGATATAGACGCCGAGCCTGCAATAGGCGGTGTCGAAGACCGGCCAGCCCGACGTGCCGGGCTTGAAGAAGAACTTCTCGTAGAAGCCGGCGACCTGCGGGATGTGCGTCTTGCGGTACTTGCCGAGATAGCTGCCGTCGGCGTCGATCACCGCCGCGGTGTTGTAGTAGACGCCGGTCTGCTCCTCCTCGTAGATCGGCACCACGATGACCATGGAATGCCTTTTCGCATAGTCCTGCATCAGCCGGGTGGTCGGTCCGTCGGGGATCCGCTCCACCGCTTCGTACCACTTCGCGTCCTGGCTCGGGCAGAAATAGGGCTGGTTGAAGACCTCCTGCAGGCACAGGATTTGGACCCCGTTCTCGCCGGCCTCGTCGATCAGCGGCAGATGCGCCTCGATCATCCTGGCCTTGATCGCCTCGGGGCTCTCGTCGGTGCTGGTGTTGAGCGCGAACTGGATCAGGCCGGCCCTGACAGTGGTCATGTCCCGACTCCTTCGAGGAGCGGACAATAGCCGGCGAGCCTTCGACCCGCCAGAGAATCCGCCGCGGCTCCGCGTGCCTCCGTGCTGGCGCATGCGCGTGGTGTGTCGTAGGTTTGTCGTAGGTTTCGCGTTCGGTTCAGTCGCTGGGAGAGACCGAGATGGCCATTCTGATCCGGGGCGGAACCGTGGCGAACGCGGATCGCAGCTTTCGCGCCGACGTTCTGCTCGACGGCGACAGGATCGCCGCGGTGGGCGAGGATCTGGAAGCGCCGGGCGGCGCGGAGATCGTCGACGCCGGCGGCTGCTACGTGATGCCGGGCGGCATCGATCCGCACACCCATATGCAGCTCCCCTTCATGGGCACCGTGGCGTCCGAGGATTTCGAGACCGGGACGACCGCGGGCTGCGTCGGCGGCACCACGACGATCATCGATTTCGTGATCCCCGACCCGCAGCAGAACATCATGGATGCCTACCGGCAGTGGCGGGGATGGGCCGAGAAATCGGTCAGCGACTACAGCTTCCACGTCGCCATCACCTGGTGGGACGACACGGTCCATGCCGACATGGGCGCGCTGGTGCGCGATCACGGAGTCAACTCGTTCAAGCACTTCATGGCCTACAAGAACGCGATCATGGCGGAGGACGAGACGCTGGTGAACAGCTTCTGCCGGGCCCGCGAGCTGGGCGCGATATGCACCGTCCATGCGGAGAACGGCGAGCTGGTCTACCATCTCCAGCGGGAGATCTACGAGCGGGGCGTGACGGGGCCGGAGGGGCACCCGCTGTCGCGCCCGCCGGAGGTCGAGGGCGAGGCCGCCAACCGGGCGATCCGCATCGCCGAGGTGCTCGACGTGCCGCTCTACGTTGTCCACACCTCCTGCATCGACGCGCTGGAGGCGATCGTGCGGGCGCGCAACGAGGGCCAGCGCGTCTTTGGCGAGGTGCTGGCCGGCCACCTGCTGATCGACGACGGCGTCTACCGTCATCCGGATTTCGCCACCGCCGCGGCCCATGTCATGAGCCCGCCCTTCCGCTCGTCCGAGCATCAGGATGCGCTGTGGCGCGGCTTGCAGTCCGGCAATCTGCAGACCACGGCGACCGACCATTGCTGCTTCTGCGCGCCGCAGAAGGCGGCCGGGCGCCACGATTTCCGGCTGATCCCGAACGGCACCGGCGGCATCGAGGACCGAATGCACGTGCTGTGGGAGCACGGCGTCAACACCGGCCGGCTGACGATCGACGAGTTCGTCGCCGTGACCTCGACCAACGCCGCCAGGATCTTCAACATCTATCCCCGCAAGGGCGTCGTCGCCGCCGGCGCGGACGCCGATCTCGTGGTGTGGGATCCCGCGCGGAGCCGGACGATCTCTGTCGAGACCCACCACCAGCGGGTCGACTACAACATCTTCGAGGGCATGGAGGTCACCGGCATCAACATCAAGACCTTCAGCCAGGGAAGGCTGGTCTGGGACGACGGCGACGTCCGCGCGACCCGCGGCACCGGCCGCTACATCGACCGGCCGCCGTTTGCGCCCTACTACGAGGCGCTCGCCATCAAGCACGAGCGGGAAAGGCCGGTCGCGGTGATCCGCGACGCGGCGGAGTAGGGCGCGCCTCGCTTTACGCCCCGCTGTCACCCCGGAACCGGTCCGGGGAGACAGCGGGGTACGGGCGACCCGGCAAAGCGGGCCGCGTCGACGGTCGCGCGCGGAAGCCCGGCCCGGCACCGAGTGACTTTCTACCGAAAGTTGCGTACATTCCATTCACCATGAGCACAGAGATCGTAATGGCCTTCATTGCGCTGGCGGGCGTAGGAATTGCCAATCTGGCATTCGTGTGGCGCATGATGTCCAGCATCGGGGACCTGAGAGAACGCATGGCTCGTCTGGAAGGTCTGATCGAGGGTTTCGTGCGACGGAACGACCCTCCCGGCCTTCCGGCCGCGGGCGAGTGACCATGCCCGATCCCGAGAAGCCCGTTATGCGGGTTCTTCCGCAAACCTGCCGGGCTTTGTGACATACGAATTCGGTCCCGAACGAAGAGCCCCCTCCCGGGGTGCCGGGAGGGGGCTTCACCCGGGGGACGCCGCCTACTTCATGTGGGCCTTGGCCGCGTTGAACACGGCGTGGGTCCAGGCGCCCTCCGGCTTCTTCGAAATCACCGGGGTGGAGGCGCTGCCGAGCAGCACCTGCACCGTGCGCTCGTAATCGGCCTCGACCAGCTTGCCGAGCTCCTTGGTGCCCAGCAGCTTGATGATCTCGCCCATCATGCGCTTCTGGTGCTTCTCGGTCTGCGCGCCGGTCTCGTCGTTGTCGAGCACGATCAACGCCGCGGCGTCGGGGTTGGACCGGGACCAGGCCCAGCCGCGGTTGGACGCGGCGACGAAACGCGCCATGCGGTCGACGAACTTCGCGTCCTTGAGGCGGCTCTCCAGGGCGTAGAGCCCGTCCTCCAGGGTCTGCACGCCCTGGTCCGCATATTTGAACACGACGAGGTCCTTGGGCGCGTAGCCGGCGTCGACCACCTGCCAGTACTCGTTATAGGTCATGGTCGAGATACAGGCGGCCTGCTTCTGCAGCAGCGGATCGACGTTAAAGCCCTGCTTGAGCACGGTCACGCCCTTCGGCCCGCCCTTGGTGGAAAGGCCGAGCTTGGCCATCCAGCTCAGGAACGGGTATTCGTTGCCGAAGAACCAGACGCCGAGGGTCTGCCCGGCGAACTTGTCGGGGCTGGTGACGCCGCTGTCCTTCCGGCAGGTCAGCATCATCCCGGACTTCTCGAAGGTCTGGGAGATGTTGACCAGCGCGACGCCCTTCTCGCGCGCCGCCAGCGCCGCCGGCATCCATTCGATGATCACGTCGGCGCCGCCGCCGGCGATCACCTGAGGCGGGGCGATGTCCGGACCGCCGGGGTTGATCGACACGTCGAGGTCGACATCGCCGTAGAAGCCCTTGTCCTTGGCGACGAAATAGCCGGCGAACTGGGCCTGGGTGACCCATTTGAGCTGCAGCGTGACCTTGTCCTTCGCTACGGCCGCGCCCGCAGACAGCGCGAGCAAAGCCGCCGCGCCGAGCAATGCGACTCTTCTCAATGCCATGGTTCGTTCTCCTTCCCTGGTTTCCGGGGTTGCAGGTGGCTCTCGATCATCGCCTCTGGCGATAGGAAGCATGCCAGAAGGTGACGCTGCGTTCGAGCAGCGCCAGCACGCCGTAAAAGGCCGATCCCGCGACCGCGGCGACCGCGATGGTCGCCCAGACGGTATCGATGTTCATGCGCCCGACATCGGTCGAGATGCGAAACCCCATGCCGACGATGGGCGTGCCGAAAAACTCGGCGACGATGGCGCCGATCAGCGCCAGCGTGGAGTTGATCTTGAGCGCGTTGAAGACGAACGGCAAGGCGTTGGGCAGGCGGACCTTGAGGAACGTCGTCGCGTAGCCGGCGCCGTAGGAGCGCATCAAATCCCGCTCCATGGCATCGGTGGCGGCAAGCCCCGCGATGGTGTTCACCAGCATCGGGAAGAAGGTCATGACCACCACGACGGCGGCCTTGGACTGCCAGTCGAAGCCGAACCACATGACCATGATCGGCGCGATGCCGACGATGGGGAGCGCGCTGACCAGGCTGCCCACCGGCTGCAGCCCGCGCTGCAGGAAGGGCACCCGGTCGACCAGCACGGCGACGACGAACCCGCTGGCGCAGCCGATCGCGAAGCCGGGCAGGACCGACTTGACGAAGGTCTGGTGAAAGTCGGCCAGCAGCAATTCCTGCGACCCGGCGAGCACCTGCCCGATGGCGCTCGGCGCCGGCAGCAGCACGGAGGGAATGCCGAACCCGACGACGAGAATCTGCCAGAGATAGAGCACCCAGAGGCCGAATGCGGCCGGGACGGTCAGCGCCAGCCAGCGCGCCGGCCCGGCATCCGACCTTCCGGCCAGCTCGGACAGCATCGCCATCGAATGCCAGGACAGAAATCCCAGCCCGATGACCAGCAGCCAGGCTCCGGGTGCCGCGATCCCGACGCCCTCGCCGAACAGGCGGATGGTTTCCAGCGGAGCCACGGCGCCGACAATTGTCGACGCCACGGCGACCCCCGCCATGGCCCAGCTCGCTCGCCGCCGAACGATCAGCAACGCCGCGCCCGCCAGTGCGAGCGCGGACGGCAGGACCAGCGCGGGCGTTGCGATCCACGACCCCTGGGGAAGCGGGAGCGCGGAAGCCGCCGCGGCGAGCACCGCGAACGCCACCACCGGGTAGGGCAAGCCCCGGGTCATTGGCTTCCCATGCGCTTGAGCACCTGGCGCTCGGCCATGCCGACCAGCCCGACCAGACACCCCGCCATCAGCGACGCCACGATCAGCGCGGACCAGATCTGGATGGTCTGGCCGTAATAGGATCCGGCGAGCAGCCGGGCGCCGATCCCCGCCCTGGCGCCGGTTGGCAGCTCGCCGACGATCGCGCCGACCAGGCTGAGCGCCACCGCGACCTTCAGGCTGGCCAGCAGGAACGGGGTCGAGGCCGGCCAGCGCAGCTTCCAGAGGATCTGCGCCCTGGACGCGCTGTAGGTCCGCATCAGGTCGAGCTGCAGCGGATCGGGCGAGCGCAGCCCCTTGACCATGCCGACGGTGACCGGGAAGAAGCACAGATAGGTCGAGATGATCGCCTTGGGGATCAGCCCGACCAAGCCGATCGACGCCAGCACGACGATGATCATCGGCGCGATGGCCAGGATCGGGACGGTCTGGGAGGCGACGATCCACGGCATCAGCGACCGGTCGAGGGTGTGGATGTGGATGATGCCGACGGCCAGCCCGATGCCGAGCAGCGATCCCAGCACGAAGCCGAGCAGCGCAGACGAGAGCGTGACGCCGCCGTGATAGACCAGGCTGCGCCGCGAGGTGGCCGGCGTGTCGAGGATCGTCTTGTCCAGCTCGACGACGATCTGGTGCGGCGCCGGCAGCACCGGCCGGCGCATCGAATAGGCATCGGCGATCAGCCGCCCGGTGTCCCATTCCTGATTGCGCCGCTCGTAGCCGTCGATCAGCCGCGGCGCGTTCAGATAGACCGCCGCGCCGTACCAGACGACGATTATGGCCGCCAGCACGGTCAGAATCGGCACCAGGCGGCCCCGCCGCAGGCCTTCCAGCAAGGCGCCGGCCCGCCAGCCGCCTGCAACCGTGGCCGCGTCAGTCGTCATAGCTGTGGCCGGCCCGCAGGCCCCGGCGGACGCGCAGGGCGGTCTCCAGGAACTCCGGCGTCTCGCGGATGTCCAAAGTCCGGTCCCTCGGCAGCTCGCAATCGATCACGTCGACGATGCGCCCCGGCCTGGGCGACATGACGACGATGCGCGACGACAGGAAGACCGCCTCCGGTATCGAATGGGTGACGAACACGACGGTCTTCCCGGTGCTCTCCCAGAGGCGCAGGAGCTGTTCGTTCAGATGGTCGCGGGTGATCTCGTCCAGCGCGCCGAACGGCTCGTCCATCAGCAGCAGGTCGGGCTCGAAGCTCAGCGCCCGGGCGATGGAAACCCGCTGCTGCATGCCGCCCGAGAGCTGCCAGGGGAACTTCCTCTCGAAGCCCGTCAGGTTGACCAGCTCGAGATAGTGCCTGGCTCGCTCCTGCCGCTCCGCCCGGGACAGGCCCATGATCTCCAGCGGCATGGTGATGTTGCGCTCGACCGTGCGCCAGGGATAGAGCACCGGGGCCTGGAAGACGTAGCCGTAGATGCGCCGCATCCTGGCTTCCTCGGGCGATACCCCTTCGACCGCGATCCTTCCGTCGGTCGGCTGTTCCAGGTCGGCGATCACCCGGAGCAGGGTGGTCTTGCCGCAGCCCGACGGGCCGATCAGGGACACGAAGTCGCCCCGGTCCACTCGCAGATCGACACCCGACAGCGCGTAGACCGGCGCGTCCCTGGTCTGGAAGGTCAGGGACAGGTTGCCGATCTCGATGACCGGTTCGGCCGGTCTATCGAGCGGCTGGGGCACGGTTGGCCGGGTTGCGGGGATCGTCGGCCCAGACCGCGTAGGGCTTGCCGTTGTCGACGCGCTCCATCGTGATGCAGCCGTCGACCGGGCAGACATACATGCAGAGATTGCAGCCCACGCACTCCCCGTCGATCATGTCGTCCACGATCTTGAATCCGCGATGCATGGCCGCCGTGCAGACCTGGACGTTCTCGGCGCCGATGGCGAGGAATTCCGGCGCGTCGCGCCAGGTCGAGACGCCGCCGATGCCGGAGATTCCCATGCCCCGGCATTCCGGGTCGCGGGCCAGGTCGCCGACCATGCGCAGCGCCACCGGCTTGATCGCCGGCCCGCAATAGCCGCCATGGGTGCCCTTGCCGTTGACCAGCGGCATCGGCGCCATCGTATCGAGATCGACGCCGATCACCGAGGCCACCGTGTTGATCAGCGACACCGCATCGGCCTTGCCCTTGAGCGCCGCGCGGGCGGGGTAGCGGATGTCGGTGACGTTGGGCGTCAGCTTGACGACGACCGGCATCCTGGTGTGCTTCTTGCACCACGCCGTGACCATCTCGACACAGTCGGGAACCTGGCCCACCGCCGAGCCCATGCCGCGCTTGGACATGCCGTGCGGGCAGCCGAAATTGAGCTCGACCCCGTCCGCCTTGGTGTCCTCGACCTCGGCCAGGATGGCCTTCCAGCTCTCCTCGTCGCACGGCACCATCAACGAGACCATCAGGGCCCGGTCCGGCCATTCCCGCTTGATCTGCTTGATTTCGCGCAGATTGACGTCGAGCGGGCGGTCGGTGATCAGCTCGATATTGGTGAAGCCGGCCATGCGCGAGCCGTTGTGGTCCACCGCGCCGTAGCGCGACGCGGTGTTGACGATCGGCTCGCCGAGGGTCTTCCAGACGACGACGCCCCAGCCCGCCCTGAACGCGCGTTCGACGTTGTAGTACTTGTCGGTCGGCGGGGCCGAGGCCAGCCAGAACGGGTTGGGCGACTTGATTCCGAGGAAATTGCAGCTCAGGTCGGCCATGCCGCTTGCCCTCCCCTCACCCGGTCAGTTGGCGGTGGATCGACCGCGCGGCGATCTTGCCGTCTTCCACCGCCTGCACGGTCAGATCCAGCCCGGCGATGCAGTCGCCGCCGGCGAACACGCCGGGAAGCGACGTCCGGAGCTCCTCGTCGACCACGATCCGGCCGCCCTGGATTTCGAGCGGCTCGCTGGAGCCGTCGGCCAGCGGATGGGCGATCAGCACCTGGCCGATCGCGGTGAACACGGTATCGGCCGGCAGGGTCGCGCTTTCACCGGTGCCGGTCAGCCGGCCGCTGTCGTCGAGACGGGTGTATTCCAGCTCCACGCCGCCGACATGGCCGTTCGCGCCGTTGAGCCGCACCGGCCGGACCCAGTGCTTGATCTTGACGCCGCCGGTCTGGGCGACCGCCTGCTCGTGCCGGGTCGCGCCCATCTCCTGCGGTCCGCGGCGGTAGCAGATAGTCACGTCCTCGGCGCCCAGCTTCCTGGACTGGACGGCGATATCGATCGCGGTGTTGCCGCCGCCGATCACGATCACCTTGCGCCCGACCGGCAGCGTCGCCAAGTCGCCGGCCTGGCGCAGCTCGGCGATGTAGTCGATCGCCGGCCGGACGCCCGCGAGCGCGTCTCCCTCGATCTCCAGCGCCTTCACCCCGGCTTGGCCGGTCGCGAGAAACACCGCGTCGAAGTCGCGGCGCGGCCCGGCGAGGGAGAGATCGGCGCCGAGCGCGCGGCCGAGCTCCAGCTTCACGCCGCCGACCGCGAGGATGAAGTCGAGCTCCCACTGGGCGAAATCGTCGACCACCTTGTAGGCCGCGATGCCGTATTCGTTGAGCCCGCCAGCCTTGTCGCGCGCATCGTAGACCGTGACCTCGTGACCCAGAAGGGCGAGGCCGTGGGCGCAGCTCAGCCCCGCCGGCCCGGCGCCGACCACGGCGATGCGCTTGCCGGTCGGCGCGGCACGCCCGAAGGGCTGCCCGCCGCCTGCGAAGAACCGGTCGGTGGCATAGCGCTGGAGCCGGCCGATATCGACCGGCTTGCCCTCTTGGGCCGTGCGCACGCAGGCCTGCTCGCACAGCTCCTCGACCGGGCAGACCCGGGCGCAGACGCCGCCGAAAATATTGTCATCGAGAATGTCGATCGCCGCGCCGCGGATATTGCCGGTGGCGATCTTGTGGATGAAGCCCGGAATGTCGATGCCGGTCGGGCAGGCCTCGACGCAAGGCGCGTCGTAGCAGAAATAGCAGCGGCTGGCATCGACCGGCGCCTGCTGCGGGATGAGCGACGGCTTGATGTCGGCGAAATTGCGCGCGTATTCCGACGGCGGGAGCCGCCCTGCCGCAATGTCGGGTCGAGCCGGCGCGGCGCTTTCCCCGGTCATGCTCTCATGCTCCCCCCGGACACCGGCAAGGCGCTTCCGGAAACCTTCAGGTTAGCCCGATCCGTCGGCCTTGGGAAATGTCCGACTTTCGTGTCGGCGCCAATTCCATGCCTTTGTGACAGTCACTTGGTGCCGTATAGGCGGTCGCCCGCATCGCCGATGCCCGGAACGATGTAGCCGTGATCGTCGAGCCGTTCGTCGACGGCGGCGGTGAATACCGGGACGTCCGGGTGGGCGGCGCGGAACGCGTCGAGCCCTTCGGGCGCCGCCAGCAGGCACAGAACCTTGATGCGCTGCGCGCCCGCCCGCTTGATCCGCGCGACCGCGGCGATCGTCGAGTTCCCGGTCGCCAGCATCGGATCGAGCACGATGACCGGGCGGTCGCTCAGATCCTCCGGCACCTTGAAGTAGTACTCCACCGCCGCCAGGGTCTCGGGATCGCGATAGAGCCCGACATGGCCGACCCGCGCCGTGGGAACCAGGTCCAGCATGCCTTCCAGGAGCCCGTTCCCGGCGCGCAGGATCGAGATCAGGACCAGCTTCTTGCCGGCCAGGAAGGGCGCCCGCATCTCGGCAAGCGGCGTCTCGATGGTGCGCGATTCGAGGGCGAGGTCGCGGGTGACCTCGTAGCCGAGCAGGAGGGAGATTTCGCGCAGCAGCAGCCGGAACCGGGCGGTGTCGGTCTCCTTGCGCCGCATCAGGGAAAGCTTGTGCCGGATCAACGGGTGATCGATGACCGTGACGTTCTCCATCGCGGAGTCCTCCCAGACGCGGCCTGGTCGGAAACGGCGCCGCGCGCGCCATTCTACGACCGGGCGGGCCGTCCTTCGATACGCCGCGTCGGTTCCGTCGGGCGTGCACAGGCTTCGGGCACGCGGCGTGTGCCGGTAGGGCGGCGGGCACCCGTAGCGCGAACGCGGCGATGCGGTCGACACGGCGGGATGCCTGTTCGCTGCCGGAAATCCCGGCTAGAAGAAGCCGCAGACGGATATTCCGCACGCCGGCCCCGACTCCGCGATGAAGGAGCCCGACCATGGAAGCCTCACCCAGCTCCGACCTCCGGCTCGCCGGGGGCGCGCTCAGGTGGTGCTGCGAGGCGCTGCTGCCGTCCTTCGCGACCACCGCGGAGGTCGAGCCGATCACCGGCGTGGTCGGCCAGGACGACGCGATCGAGGCGCTGCGCTACGGGCTCGAAGTGTATGCCCCGGGCCAGAACATCTATGTCCGCGGCATCGCCGGCACCGGGCGGATGACCCTGGTGCGGCAGCTGCTGGAGGACATCAGCCCGACCTGTCCGCTGGCCGAGGACCGGGCCTATGTGCACAACTTCGCCCAGCCCAGCCGGCCGCGGCTGATCTCGCTGCCGCGCGGGCGCGGGCGCGGCTTCCGCGACGGCGTCGACCGGCTGATCGAGTTCATCGAGGACGAGCTCGCGCAGACGCTGAACTCGGACCAGGTGCGCGCCCAGCGCGCCGCGCTGGACGCAGCTTCCCAGCAGGCGATGCGCGATCTCGCCGCGCCGTTCGAGAAGGAGCTGCGTGCCGCCGGCCTCGCCATAGCCACCCGCCAAGTCGGTGGCGTCATGCAGCCCGACATCCTGCCGGTCATCGATGGCGAGCCGGTCCCGCTCGACCGGCTGGAGGCGCTGGAGAGCCAGGGCAAGATCGAAGCCGGCGAGGTCGAGCGCATGCACGAGCGCATCGCCGGCTTCGCCGTCGGGTTCGAGGAGATCAACCACCGGATCGCCGAGCTGCGGCTGGACCACAGGGAGCGGCTCAAGGCGCTGCTCGAATCCGAGACAAGGCGTTTCCTGGGCTTTCACATCGAGGCGATCGAGTCGGAGTTCGATCTGCCGGCGGTCCGCGAGTTCCTCGCCGAAATCGTCGCCGACCTGGTGCAGCGCCTCGGCGCGCTCGACCGGATCAAGACCGCGACGCGGCAATACCGGGTCAACCTGCTGCTCGAGCACGAAGAGGGGTCGGGCTGCCCGATCGTGATCGAGAACACGCCGACGCTGCGCAACCTGCTCGGCGAGATCGAGCGCGAGTTCGTCGCCGAGGGCGGGCTTCATGCCGATCACATGATGATCCAGGCGGGCTCGCTGCTGCAGGCCGATGGCGGGTTCCTGATCCTCGAGGCGCGCGACGTGCTCGCCGAGCCCGGCGCCTGGAAGATGTTGCTGCGCAGCCTGCGGGCGGGCTCGATCGAGATCCTGCCGGCCGAGTTCACCTCGCCCTTCGGCGCGCCCTTCCTCAAGCCCGACCCGATCCCGATGAACGTCAAGGTGGTGCTGATCGGCGACGGCGGGCTGTACGAGATGCTGAGCGCGGCCGATCCCGATTTCGGCCAGCTGTTCAAGGTGCTGGCGGATTTCGAGACCACCATCGCACGGGACGGGACCGGGGTGCGCTACTACGCGGGGGTGATCTCCAGGCTCGCCCGCGACGAGCGGCTGCTGCCGTTCTCGCGCGACGCGGTGGTGGCGCTGGTCGATCACGGCGCCCGCATCGCCGGGCGGCAGGACCGGCTGACGACGCGATTCGGGCGCCTCGCCGACATCGCCCGGGAGGCCGCCTTCCTCGCCGCCAAGGCGAGGCGGCGGGCGGTGGCGGGCGAGGATGTGGCGGACGCGATCCGGCGCGGGCGGCGGCGCGCCGACCTGCCGGCCCGCCGCTTCCGCCAGCGGATCGCCGAGGGGAGCATCGGCATCCGCACGGGCGGCACCGAATTGGGCCAGGTCAACGGGCTCGCCGTGGTCAGCGCCGGTCCCCTCACCTACGGCTTCCCGCAGCGGATCACCGCCACCGTCGGGCCGGGCAGCGCGGGCGTCGTCGATATCGAGGGCGAGGCCGAGCTCTCGGGCGCGATCCACACCAAGGGGTTCCATATCCTGGGCGGGCTGTTGCGCCAGCTCCTGAAGCCGCGTCATCCGCTTGCCTTCTCCGCCTCGATCGCCTTCGAACAGAGCTATGGCGGCATCGACGGCGATTCCGCGTCCGCGGCGGAGATCTGCTGCCTGTTGAGCGCGCTCACCGGGGTGCCGCTGCGCCAGGACCTGGCGATGACGGGCGCCATCGACCAGCTCGGCCACATCCAGCCGATCGGCGCGGTGACCGAGAAGGTCGAGGGCTTCTTCGCGGTCTGCGAGGAGGCCGGGCTGAGCGGCACCCAGGGGGTGATCGTGCCGCAGGCGAATGCCGGCGATCTGATGCTCGACGCCGAGGTCGCCGGGGCCTGCGAGTCGGGCGAGTTCGCGGTCTACGCGGTCGAGACCATCCACGAGGCGCTCGCGCTCTTCACCGGCATGGAGGCGGGAGCGTACGATCCCGCGACGGGCTATGCGGAGGGCACGCTGCTCCGCCTCGCCCGGGACCGGGTGCACGAGTTCTGGCGCATGTCGCGGGCCAGGCCGGAAGGCTAGGGCACGGCGGAGCGCGGCGGGTTCGCCGCTCCCGGGCTGCCCGGGCTCCCTGCGCTCATCTCCGCCGCCGGCAGGCCGCGCCGGCGCCGCGTTTGCCGATCGGACCCGGCGGCCGCTCCCGAATTTGTTATTTGCATTTCCGGCGCACTCATCATTTTTCGATGTATCCTAATTGATATATCACAGAACATCACATTCTCAGGAGGCGCAGAGGCAATTTTCCCGTGATCCGAGCCTGCGAGCCGTGCATGAGGCAGCATCGGTGAGCAGGCGGCCGCGGAAGGCTTCGGAGACGGGCGCCCGCGGGGGGCGCCGCCGGTCGAATGGGAAGAGCGTCGAGGCGTTCTTCGGCGGCGCCGTGGGCGGGTCGGGCGGTCCCGAAGTCCGCGCGTGCCTCGGAAGAGAGAAGCGCCGATGTCTGGACCTCGGACGGCTGGCGCTTGCGCGGGCCACAATGAACGGCGTTCCACTCGTGCCCCATCGCCATTGCCGAGGCCTCGCGCACGACGGGCCGGGGCGGGAAGGTTCGACACCGGCGGGTTGAAGGGAGCCGAGGCCGGCGAGCCGGCGGGGCCGGCGGGTCGCCCGCGGCGGGACCGACGCGGAGCCCGCCGGCCG
>JAPPGP010000125.1 GCA_028821395.1 Defluviicoccus sp. | reverse complement strand
ATGGCCCTCGGCCGACACGTCGACCCGGATGAAGAACCAGAACCAGTAGCCGCCGACGCAGACCAGCAGCGCGCCCACCACCCACAGCAGCGGCAGGATGGCGGGCGTCTGCGCGGCCGGCGTCGGGTACCAGAACACCATGACGAAGGTGGCGATGGCGTAGACGAGAAATCCGTACATCGTCAGCAGATGGGCGACCCGGCGGCGTCCGGGCCCGAACTCCGATGACGTGAGGCCCTCCGAAAGGGCGGTCTGGATCGCGAGCCCCGCCATCTGCCCGCCGCCGACGCGCCGCGCCCCCCTGTCCCTCGACTTGCGCCAGCTGTCGAAGAAATAGGCGGCGCTCCTCTTGTGCCAGATGTCGAACAGCGTTCCGCCCACCACCAGCAGGATCATGACCACGACATAGGTCTGCATGACCCCGGGCGATACGGTCGAAGACAGCGTGGCGAAGGGATTGCTGGTGAACACGCGATTCCCCCGATGTCAGCCCGTTCCATTCAACGCCGCGAGCGACACTATCGATCCGCCCCCGGGAAGGAAACCACCTTTTCGGCGGCTTCGGACGTCACGCACCGGCCGGCGCCGGGCGGCGGCGAAACGGGAAGGGCCCCGGGTGCGCAACCAAGGGCAGGGTATGGGTGACCATGCCGATCCCGGGGCTCCAAACGTGCAGAAACCCCGCGGGCGGCTCCAGCACCAGGTTGAGGTCGGCGTCGGGACGCAGGTCGAGCGGCATGTGGAAGGCGGTCGACGGCGCGACGCAGGCCAGCGTGCCGGCGAAGCGGCGCTGGATCGGCCGGTGCAGGTGCCCGCACAACACCCGCTCCACGTTCCCGTACGCGCCGACGATCCCGGCGAAGGCTTCGGCGCCCGCGAAGTCCTGGCCGTCCATGAAGGGGACGCCGGTCTTGAAGGGCGGGTGGTGCATCAGGATCGCGGTCGGGCGTCCCGGGGCCTCGGCCAGGCGATCCGCCAGCCACGCCAGGCGTTCGGCGCACAGCTCGCCGGACTTGGCGCCCTCCTTCACCGTGTCGAGGGCGATGAGGCGGACCGGCAAATCCTCGACCGCGTAGTGGAGGAACGCGCCGTTCTCGGGCAGGTAGCCGGCATCGGCGAAGGCCGCGCGCAGGCTCGCGCGGTCGTCGCGGTTGCCCGGTGTCAGGTAGACCGGCACGGACAGCGGGGCCAGCAGGCGGCGGAGCTGCGCATAGGCCCGGGCGTTCGGGTCGTCGACCAGATCGCCGGTGATCAGCACCGCATCCGCCGGAGGGTCGAGCGCGGACAGGCGTTCGACGGCACCGGACAGGCTGCCCGACGTGTCCGCCACGCCGTGGGCGAGGTCGCCCTCGGGCCGGAGATGCATGTCGGAGATATGAGCGAGGATCATGCAGCCCGGAAACTATCACGCCACCGGGGCGCGGTTGCGGAAAATTCAGGACGGCGCCGGCGCGCCGGGCGCGAGCCCGATCTCGTCCAGGATGCGCGTCCCGGAGCGCACCAGGGCATCGCGCTTTTCCGCGAGCCCCGGAAAGACGAGACGGCCGTCGCGC
This sequence comes from Defluviicoccus sp., assembly GCA_028821395.1. Classification (GTDB taxonomy): domain Bacteria; phylum Pseudomonadota; class Alphaproteobacteria; order MPNO01; family MPNO01; genus MPNO01. Next base: position 93,193 of record JAPPGP010000125.1, on the reverse strand, counting down.
TTGACGAAGCGCCCGGCGACCAGGACCGTCTCGACATTGCCGGGACCGGCCTGGCGCACCGTCGCGCCGATCGGGTCGTGAACCGGGAACAGGTTGGGATCGGTCGCGCGCAGGAGCACAATATCGGCCTGCTTGCCCGGCGCCAGCGTCCCGATCCGGTCGGACATCCGGGTCATGGCGGCGCCGTTGACGGTGACCCACCCCAGCGCTTCGCGGCAAGTGATGCTGGCGGTATCGGGCAAGGGCTCGCCGCGCGCGAGCAGCGCCTTGTTGTCGATATTGCGCTGTACGTTGAGCGTGGTGCGCATGGCGGTGAACATGTCGCCCGCCGCCGCGGGCTCGACATCGGCGCCGATGGTGATCGTGGCGCCGAGGTCGCGCAGCACGCCGGTCAGCGGATCGCCGAATCCCATCTGCATCTCGACCTCGGCGGTCACGGTGAAGTTCGCGCCGGCGCCGACCAGCGCGCGGGTGAGCTCCGGCGCGAAGTTGTTGGCATGCACGATGTTCGACCGGTGGTCGATCAGCCCGGCCTCGATCAGCGCCTCGAACGTGCCCGGCGAGAGCAGCCTCCCGCCGCCGGTATGCGCGCTGACGATCAGGTCGAGCTCGCGCGCCAGCGCGTAGTCGGCGAGGCAGATTTCGTGGACGCCGTATTGCGGGCCCAGCACGGCGAGCCCCAGCGTGACCAGCCGGTCGTCGGACGCGAAGCGGCCCGCGCGCAGGCGTTCGATCTCGGCGCGCGGCATGGGAACTTCGCTGAAATGTTTCCGGCCCGGCCCGGGGTCGGGCTTGGGCGAGCCGTGCAGGAAGACCGCCCTTGCGCCGGAGGCCTCGAGCCCGTCGATCGCCGCGTCCGTGTGCTCGGGCGTCGGGTTGTTGTGGCACCAGTCGACCAGGGTGGTCACGCCGGCGTCGAGCTTGGCGAGCGCGCCCATGAGATTGGCGATCCGGATGTCGTCCGGCCTGAAACGGGTAGCCAAGCCGCGATGCATGGCGCGCATGTATTGCGGCACCGTCCAGTCCGTGGCGATCCCGCGCAGCCCGGTCTGCCAGGTGTGGACGTGGCTGTCGATCAGCCCCGGCAGGACGATGCGCCCCGCCGCATCGAGGAGCTCGGCGTCGGCCACCGGGCCGATGTCGCCGATGGCGGCGATGCGCCCGTTCTCGACCAGCAAGTCCGCCACGGCCGGCACCGCGCCGGGCTCCATGGTGACGACGATGCCGCCCCTGATATGGAGTCGGGGGAAGTCCATGCGACGCCCTCCCCTGCCGTCAGGAGCGCGCGCCGCCGGCGCCGGGCCGGTAGCAGATCGCGTCGATCGCGAGCTTCATGCCGTGCACCGCGAGGCGATTGGCGCCGAACAGGGTGCTCGCCGGCCGGTGGCGCCCGAAATATCTCTGGCGGACCGCGTTCAGCTCCTGACGTTCGTCGCAATCGTCGAGATACGCCGTCACCTTGGCGACGTCCCCGAAGCCGAATCCGGCCTCTTCCATGACCCGCCGCAGATTGTCGTGCACCTGCTCGGCCTGGGCCGTCATCGTGTCGCCGGCCAGCGCGAAGCCGGGGTCGAACGGGCCCTGGCCGGAGACGAAGAGAAAGTCGCCGGCCTGCACCGCATCGGTGTAGTGGCTGATCGGCTCGTGGATGCGGGGGACGCGAAGCTCCTTCCGCGGCGAGGCGCCGTCGCCCGGCTTGTAGGCGATCGCCTCGATCTCGTGGTTCATCCCCGGAATCGCCAGGCGCCGGACCCCGAACAGGGTGCTGCAGGGCCGGCTGTCGCCGAAGAACCGCCTGCGCGCCGCGTCGATCTTCGGCCGGTCGTGCACGTTCTCGAGATAGCAGACCACCTTGCAGACATCGCCGAAACCCATGCCGGCGGCATCCAGCATGACCTCCATGTTCTCCAGCGTCTTGAACGCCTGTTTTTCGGGGTCGCCGAAATGCACCGCGCGGCCGTCGCTCGCTATCGGCCCGGTGCCGGAGACGAAGGCGTAGTCGCCGCATTTCACCACGTCGATGTAGTGGCTGGGCGGCTCGAACAGTTCCTCGCAGCGGATTTCCTGTCTCGGCGGCCCGCCGTTGCGCGGCTTGTAGGCGACGCACTCGATTTCGAGCAGCATGCCCGGAAGCGCGAAATGCCCGACGCCCACCCTTGTGCTGCCGGGGTAGGAATCGCCGTGAAAGTCGATGCGGACCGGGTTGATCCTCGGTCCGTCATACACCTCTTCCATCAGCACCTTGAAGTAGACCACGTCGCTCGGAGACATGTCGGCGGCCGAAAGCACGCGGTCGATATTGGCGCAGGTCGCCTCGCATTGCCGGACCACGTCGCCCTCGCCGATCAGGACCCCGTCCTTGTCGAACGGGCCCGCGCCCGAGACGTAGAGGAAGTCGCCGCACAGCACCGCATCGGTGTAGTGGCTGATCGGCTCCATCGTGTTGTCGAGACGAATCTCCCGTCGCGCTGCCGCCATGGCGTCCTCCCTCGGGCGTTGTCCCGTCAGTTCACCCTCATGCCCGGCCCTCGGCTCCTTCCGGGGACCGGCCATGACATGGCGGGGCGGGCCGCACCCCGCTCTCCCTACTCTTCCACCGTCACCACCGCCCCGTCATGGCCGGACCTGTTCCGGCCATCCATGCGGCCGCTCCGCACGCACGGCGATTCGTCTGGAGGCACGGCGATGCAGGCTACGCGTTCGCCGGCTCGAGATCGGAGGCCATGACCTGCGGCGTGAGCCCCACGGCCTCCGCGGCGTCGAAATTAAGCTCGATCTTGATCCCGTTCGGGTCGAACAGGAACAGCTGGTACAGCCCCTGGGCCGCCACCTGGCGCTCCGAGAACTCGACCCCGAGCGCGGCCAGGCGGGACATCGTCTTCCTGAGCCCGGTCGCCCGGAACGCGATATGGTCGACCACCCCGGTGCCGGTGGTGGCATCGGATTGCTGGCCGAGATAGGCCATCCGGTTCGCCGACACGTCCTTGCCGCCCTCGGTGACGTGCACCACGTCGCGGTCGCCGATATAGAGCCAGACGACGGGAAACTTGAAATCCGGGGTGGGCCCGGCCACCATGCCGAGCACGTCGCAATACCACTCCCTGGTCCGTTCGATATCCTCGGTCTGGACGAGGAAGTGTTCCAGATGCGACAGCGGCATGCCGCTCCTCCCGCCTGTTGGTAGGCCGCACAGCATATTCCGGGCCGGCCCCGAAGGCGAGCCGGACCGTACGATGACGGAGACCTGACATGCCGGCCTACTGGGTAGCCCGCTCGAAGATCCACGACCCGATGCAGTACAAGAAATACACCGACCTGGTCCCGGCGATCCTGGAGAAATACGGCGGCAAGGTGCTGGCCCGCGGCGGGGACTACCGGATCATGGAGGGGCCGGAGCATTTCGAGCGCTTCGTGGTGGTCGAGTTTCCGTCCTTCGACCGGGCCGTCGCCTGCCACCGCTCGCCCGAGTACCAGGCGGCGGCGGAGCATCGCCGGGGCGGCGCCGGCGAGGTGGAGCAGGTCATCGTCGAGGGCGGCGAGGCGACGCCGATCTGACGCGGGGATCAAGCCCCGAAGCGGACCTCCGCCCGGCCGAGCGGGCCGAAATCGGCTGCGACCGCATCGCCCGGGCGGCAGCGGACGATGTCGGTCGCGCTGCCGGTGGTGACAACGTGGCCCGCCTCCAGAGTCGCGCCCCGCGCTCTCAGATGGTTGGCGAGCCAGACCAGCACGTTCCACGGGTCGCCGAGCACGTTGCGGCCCGCGCCCTCGGCGACCGTCTTCCCGTTGACGCTGACGACGACGCGCTGCGCGGCGAGGTCGCAAGCGAGCCCGCCCGGCGCCGCCGGTCCGAGGCAGAGCAGGCCGGCGATCGCGTTGTCGGCAATGAGGTCCGCCGCCGTCATCGCGAGCCAGTCGGCATAGCGCGAATCGGGCACCTCGATCGCCGGATGGACGCTCGCCACCGCCGCCCGCACTTCGCCGCGCGTATAGGGCGCGGCGCGGGGGGCGAGGGAGCGGCCGAGCACGAAGTCGAACTCGGGCTCGATGGTGAAGAAATTGACCCGGCCCGGCGGCACGTATAGCGGGCTTCCGTCCATGAACTCGGCGAAGATGCGGCCCGAGAACGGGGCGTCCACGCCGAACCGCGCCTGCACGTCGGCGTTGGTCGCGCCGATCTTGTAGCCGGCGACGGCGAGCCCGGCGCGCTCAGCCAGCCCGTCCTGCGCCGCGTAACCCTCCTCGATCGTGCGCGGCCTGCAATCGGCCGGCAGCGCCTCGATCTGCCTGCCGTCCCGCCAGGCCTCCCAAAGCAGCGCGCCGGCGCGCGCATGGGCGACTGATACTCGAACGCTCAGCCGCCGTCCCCGGGCATCGGGCCGGACACTCCGGTCTCCCGGAAGGGAACGCTCAAGCCCAGGAAAGTTCCGTATAATACGCCCTCGCTGCCGTCGCTCTCCGTGAAGCCGGCGTCGCTGAAGCCCGCGACCAGCCGGGGGTTTCCGTCGGTGTCCTGGCGGGCCGAAAAGGTGCCGGCCCAGCCGCCCTCGGTTCGCGTGACGGTCCGCTCCGGGTGCCTCACGGTCACCCTGTCGCGCTCGAATGTTCCGTCTTCGCGCATGATCGCGGTGGCAAGATGAATCTCGTAGTCCCTGGCCAACCCCTGCGCGTCCCTCAGCCCCTCGCCGAGGAAGACGCCAAAATGTGCGCGCCGCGTGTCCAGATCGCCGACGCAACCGATGCAGCCTTTCAGGCTGCGGTCCGCGAAATCCGCGGTCAGGGTCAGGACCCCCTCGTACTCCTCGATCACGAAACCGCCCTCGTCTTCTCCCCAGCCGCTCCCGAAGTCGTATCTATAGAGCCCCCCGGCCTGGCCCACATACTCGGCCGTCCCGCCGACCGGCCATCGCCGCGGGACTTCGTGATCCAGCTCCGGGCCGTCGACGATCGCGTATTGCTCCGTCTCCGCGAACGACAGCCGCGGCGGATGCTGGTCGAGAAACTGGGTCCACCAGCCGAACGCGAGGTAGTCCGACGGGTTGTCCGGGTCCCAGCTCAGGAGCGCGTGGGAGACCGACGTGTCGTCCCCCTCCACCTTGAGGAAGGTGAAGGCGTGCGCGCGGTGGCCGGGCATGGGCGTCGGCGCGCGGAACGCCTCGATCACATCTTCCGACGTGCTGACCGAGGCCTCGCTTCCGTCCTCGAGCGTCAGGAAGAAGCGCAGCTCCCGGCCGTCGAACTCCGAATTGCGCTCGAACCGAATAGAGTCGTCTTCCGGCTGCAGGACGCGGCTGCAGGCGGCCAGCACCAGCGCGGCGAGGAGCAGAACGGGAAGAAACTTCATATTGGTGCCCAAGTCCCGGGACAAAACAATTTTTGGTCGAGCGGGCAGTCTACCGACGTTTCGCTGACGCGACGAGTGCGGCAAGATGCGCCGAGAGCGTTTCAAGGCGAACGGGAGACGGGCGATGGGCGAGGGAAGCGGCGCGGGCTGGACCGAGGCGCCGGCCGACGACGTGGGCGATGCGCTGGTCGCCGGGTTGGCTGCCGGCGGGGTCGACCATTTGTTCTTCACCTCGGGATCGGAGATCGGTTTCTTCCAGGAGGCCACGGCCAAGGCGCGCGCCCGTGGCGCCAACAACCCGATCCGGCTGATCACCGTGCCGCACGAGCACGCGAGCCTCAACGCCGCGCTCGGCTTCGCGGCGGTCAGCGGCCGCCCGGCCGTGACCGCGGCCCATGTCGATTGCGGCACGATGCACTATGGCGGCGCAGTGCACACCGCCGCGCGCAGCGGACTTCCGGTGGTCATCACCGCCGGGTTCCCGCCGACCGCCTATGCCGGGACCATGAAGGGCGGCCGCGACGAGGGCGGGCATCTGTGGATGCAGGAGACCTTCGACCAGAACGGGATCGTGCGCAACTACGTCAAGTGGGACCACCGCCTGACCTGGCAGGACAATCCCGGGCTGATCGCGAGCCGGGCGGTCCAGGTGACGCGGAGCGAGCCCTGCGGACCGGTCTATCTCAGCTTCCCCAAGGAGCTGACGCTGATGCCGGTCGACGGCGCGTGCTTCCCGAGCGCCGACCGGCTCGGCATCCCGCGCCCGAGCGCGCCCGCCGCCGCGGACGCCGAGGAGGTCGCCCGCAGGCTGATCGAGGCCCGCCATCCGGTGGTCGTGGTGTCGGCGTCCGGCCGCGATCCCGCGACGGTCCCGGCCCTGGTCGAGCTGTGCGAGCTCCTCGGCCTCGCCGTTACCGACTCGGTCCAGCGCAGCTATATGAGCTTCCCCTTCCGCCACCCCTGCTTCCAGACCCAGGCGACGCTGGAGGAGGCCGACATGGTGCTGGCGCTGGAGGCCGTGGTGCCCTGGGTGCCCGGGCGGAACGCGCCGGGGCCGGACGCCTTCGTCGTCTCGGTCGGGCGCGATCCGATCGCGGTCAGCATCCCGACCTTCGAGTTCACCGCCGATTTGCGCCTCGCCAGCGACAGCCTGGCGACGATCCAGGCCATCGCCGGGGCGGCGCGGGACCTGTTGCACGACGAAGACCGCGACCGCATCGCGGCGCGCAAGGAGCGGCTCGCCGCCGCCTCGCGAGGCTGGATCGCCGAGGCGGAAAGCGCCGCGCGGGAACGCTCGGCCGACGTTCCGATAGACCGGCTGTGGGCGAGCTATTGCATCGGGCGGCTGTTCGACGACAACTGCATCGTGTTCGACGAGACGCTGCCGCCCAACCGGTCGCGGACCTATTTCGACCGCAGCGAGCCGGGCTCCTATTTCGCCAACCCGGGGTCGAGCGGCGGCTGGGCGACCGGCGCGGCGCTGGGCGCCAAGCTCGCCGCGCCCGAGCGCGACGTGATCGCCGTCAGCGGCGACGGCTTCTACATGTTCGGCACGCCGGCTCCGGCGCTGTGGGCAGCTTCCCACCACGATGCGCCGTTCCTGCAGATCGTCTACACCAATCGAAGCTACACCACCGGGACCGAGCGCATCGCGCACAACTACGGCGCCGAAGGCTTTGCCGCGCGGGACGGGTTCCAGGGCGGCTATTTCGACCCGCCGATCGACTTCGCCAAGGAGGCCGAGGCGGCGGGCGCGCATGGCGAGACGGTCCGCGACCCCGCCGAGCTGGAGGGCGCGCTCGCCCGCGGCCTGCGGCAGGTGCGCGACGGCAGGCCGGCGCTGGTGTCGATCTGGCTCAAGCGGCTGGTGGACGAGGGCTGACCGCGGGGTCGGAGGAGGCGCGGCGCCCTGACCCGACGAACCAGGCGCCGAGCGCCGGCAGCAGCACCACCGCCCCCACCATGTTGACCAGGAACATGAAGGTCAGCACCGTGCCCATGTCGGCCTGGAACTTGAGCGGCGCCACGATCCACGTCGCCACCCCGGCCGCCAGAGTGAGGCCGGTGAGCGTCACTCCGGCCCCGGTGGTCGCGAGGGTGCGCTCATACGCCTGGGCGAAGTCGAGCCCCTGCTCCAGATAGACGCGCAGCCGCCCGTAGATGTAGATGCCGTAATCCACCCCGATCCCGACGCCGAGCGCCACCACGGGAAGGGTCGAGACCTTGAGCCCGATCTCCAGCAGCGCCATCAGCGCGTAGGCGAGCAGCGAGACCACGCCGAGCGGCACGACGATGCAGAGCGTCGCCGCCAGCGAGCGGAACGAGACCAGGCACAGCAGGATGACCGCGGCGTAGACATAGGCGAGGATCGGGAACTGCGCCGCCTCGACCTCCTCGTTGGTCGCCGCCATGACCCCGACATTGCCCGACGCGAGCCGGAACGAGATGCGCGTGTTCCGGTTCGCGCGCTCGAATTCCTTCACCGCGTCGACCACCCGCGCGATGGTCTCGGCCTTGTGATCGGCGGTGTAGACCGACACCGGCATCACGCTGCAATCGAGGTTGAGCAGCCCGCTGGCGGTCGGCACCGGGGAGACCGACTGGACCAGCATGTAGCGGTTGCGCGGCAGGGTGCGCCATTTGAGGCTGCCCTCGTTCCAGCTCGCGTTCAGCACGCGCGCGACACCGGCGAGCCCGCGCACTGACTGGACGCCGTCGACGTTGCGCATATGCCATTCGAAATCGTCGAGAATGCGCATCACCTCGTAGTCGATGCAGCCCTCCTTGACGGTCTCCGAAATCACCGTGAGCACGTCGACGCCGATCTCGAAGCGGTCGGTGATCAGCGCGGAGTCCCGGTTGTAGACGGAATCGGCCCTGAGCTCCGGCACGCCGCGGTGCTCGTCGCCCACCCGCACCTCGGGCGCGAAGTACGCGCCGGCGACGAGCAGCAGCGCGGCGACGGCGATCACCGCGGCGGCGGGCCGCCGGTGGGCGAGGCGGGCGACCCGCGACCACAGCGGGCGCAGCAGGTCGTCGCGTTCCCGCGCCCGGCGCCGCTCCGCATCGTCGGCCTCGAAATACGACAGCAGCACCGGCAGCAGCGCGAGGTTGGTGAGGATGATCGCGGCCACCCCGAGGCTCGCGGTGATCGCGATCTCCTTGATGACCTGGACCTCGATGAGCGAGATGGTGACGAACCCGACGGAATCGGAGGCCAGCGCCACCGCGCCCGGCAGCAGCAGCGCGCGGAAGCTCGCCCGCGCGGCGTCGATGCCGCCGGCGCCGCCGGCCGCCTCGGCGCGCACCGAGCTCACCATCTGCACCCCGTGGCTGACCCCGATGGCGAACACCAGAAAGGGCACCAGGATGGACATCGGATCGACGCCGAAGCCGAACGCGGCGAGCCCGCCGAGCTGCCATACCACCGCGATCAGGGAGCATGCCAGCGGCGGCACGGTGAGGCGGACCGAGCGGGTGTAGGCGTAGACCAGGAGCGCGGTGACCAGGAAGGCGATCCCGAAGAACATGATGACGCGGACCGCGCCGTCGGCCACGTCGCCCACCGCCTTTGCGAAGCCGATGATGTGCAGATCGACATGCACGTCGACCTCGGCGCCGGCGCCGGCCTCGCCGCGGATGCGCTCCAGCTGGTGCGCGACCTCGATGTAGTCGAGCCGTTCGCCGGTGCCGGGGTGGAACTCCTGCAGCTTGGCGGCGACGATCGCGCCCGAGAAATCGTTCGCCACCAGCCGCCCCACGAGCCCCGCCTTGACGATGTTCTCGCGCAGCCGGACGAAGCCCGCCTCGGTCGGCGCGAAGTCGGCAGGCAGCACGTTGCCGGCCACGATGCCGTCCTCGACCACCTCGATGAAGCGGACGTTGGGGGTGAGGATCGAATACACCTGGGACCGGTCCACCCCCGGCAGGAAGAACGTCGCGTCGGTCGCCTTGCGCAAAGCGGCCAGGAACCCGGGCGTGAACATGTCGCCGTCGCGCGCCATCACCGCGATCAGCACCCGGTCCGCGCCGCCGAACTCGTCGCGGTACTGCAGGAAGGTCTTCATGTATTCGTGCTCGACCGGCACCAGCTTGGTGAATCCGGCATCGACCCTGAGCCCCGCCGCCTGCCAGCCCATCGCGAGCGTGAGCAGGGCGAAGGCCGCCAGCACGATACGGCGCCGGCGGAACAGCAGGTTCTCGAGTCTGCCGGTCACGGACCTGTCCGGGCCGTCAATCGGCCAGGCGCCGGACGCCGAACTCTCCGACCAGCAGCACCCCGCCATCGGCGAGCGGGAGCGCGGTGGAGACGCCCGCGCGCGACTTCAGGCTCTTGGGCGACACGCTCCGCCCGGCGTCCCGGCTCAGCAGCACGGCGCCTTCGAGGCCGGTGATCGCCACCCGGTCCGACGGCAGGCGGGCGGCGCCGGTCAGGGTCGCGTTGGTCCCCGTCGGCACCCGCGCCCAGCTCTCGCCGCCGTCCTCGGAGCGGAACAGATGGCCCCTGAGCCCGGCGAGGAGCAGCCCGTCCTCGCCGAACGCAAGCCCCGCGAACCACGACCCGGAATAGGGGGACGGCAGCTCGCGCCAGGTCTCGCCCCCGTCGTCGGAGCGGTAGACGACGCCCGCCTCCGCCGCAATGTAGAGCCGGCGCGCGCCCGCCGGCACCAGCGCGTTGAGGTGGAAGTCGTCCTTGCCGACGCTGCGCTCGGTCCATGTGTCGCCGCCGTCCCCGGTGGCGAGAAAATAGCCATAGGCGCCGACCGCGAAACCCGTTCTGTCGTCGCGGAACCAGACGTCGAGCAAGGGAAGCTCCTTCTCCGGCGCCTGGTGTACCAGAGTCCAGGTCTCGCCGCCGTCTCCGGTGCGCAGGATGACGGCATCGTGCCCCACCGCCCAGCCGGTGCGCTCGTCGTGCATGTGGATCGCGGTGAGCAGGGCGCGGACCGGGACCCTCGCTTGCCGCCAGCTCGCGCCGTCGTCGGTCGACACCAGGACGTGGCCGCGCTCGCCCACCACGACCAGCCGCGAGCCCGCGGCGGCGCCGTCGAGCAGCAGGGATCGGATGGCGAGCGGCGCCACGACCGCTTCCCCGGCGGCGCCGCCGGCCGGCGCGAGGAGGGCGAGCAGCGCCGCGAGCGCCAGCCCGAAGCCGCGCGGGGCATGCTTGCGCTCCCGCTCCGGCGGTGTCCTTCCCGGTGTCAGTCCCGAGGCCTCAGCGGCAAGCGTCCGCGGTCACCGCCGCCCCTCGCGGCGCAGCGCCGCCGGGGTGAAGTCGCGCGACTTCAGGTCGGTGTCCCAGGTGCACATCGGGAACTCGTTGTCGAGGCCGAAGGCGAGGTAGCGCCCGGCCTGAAGATCGCTGTGCACCTCGAGCGTCGGCCACACCAGCGGCTTCTCGTAGTAGTTGATCAGATGCGCTTCGGAGACCCGCCAGAGCTGGTCCCGGTTGTCGTAGATGTCGGCGACCAGGATCTGCCAGGAATCCTCGTCGACATAGAAGGTGCGCCGCTTGTAGGTGTGGCTCGCGCCCTCCTTCAGCATCGCCTCCACCACCCATACTCGGTGCAGCTCGTAGCGCAGCAGGTCCGGGTTGACGTGCAGCGGCTGGAGGATGTCGGTGAAGGCGAGGTCGCTGCCGTGCAACCGGTAGGAGTTGTAGGGCACGTACATCTCGCGCTTGCCGACCAGCTTCCAGTCGTAGCGGTCGACGGCGCCGTTGAACATGTCGAGCTGGTCCGCGGTGCGCAGCCCGTCGGAGGACGTGCCAGGGTTGTCGTAGGCGATGTTGGGCGCGCGGCGCACCCGGCGCTGGCCCGGGTTGTAGGTCCAGGCTTTGCGCGGCTCGCGGAGCTGGTTCATGGTCTCGTGCACCAGCACGATGTCGCCCGCGAGCCGGGCCGGCGCCAGCGTCTTCTGCTTGAACAGGATCATCGTGTTGCCGAGCCGCTCCAGCGTCATGCCGGGGAGCGAGTATCGCAGCTCGATCTCCAGGCTTTGCTTGACCAGCGTGTAGGCGCCGCCGCGGGTGACCGCGGCCTGGCCGATGACGCAGGCCACCGACTCGCCGCGATAGCGCAACAAATGGTTCCAGATCACCTCCAGCCCGTTGCGCGGGATCGGGAAGGGGATGCCGATCACCGCCCCGGCCACGCCGTTGCCGCCGTCGACCAGCTCCGCGGTGGCGGCGGCGTGCCGGGTGGCGTCGTAGATCCGCCGCGGCACCGACGCGCTGCGCCGGGTCGGATAGACCTGCATCCGGAAGCTCGAATAGGTCTCCAGCATGCGCTGGTGGCCGACCGAGAGCCGGTCGCGATGCCTGTCCAGGCTGCCGGCGTCGATGACGAAGCGCGGCCTGTCCCCGGCATAGGGATCGCGGTGATGCTCGCCCACCTCGTAGCCGGCAGGCGGCTTGACGATGCCGCCGGTCCATTCCGGGATGGCGCCGTCGGCGCCGCCGGCGCGCTGCCCGCCGAGCGGGGTGAGGTCGGCGCCGAGCCGGGCGATCTGGTCGGCGGAGATCCCGGCCGATGCCGGGCCGGCGAAGACCCAGCCAAGCAGCAGGGCGGCGCCGAGCCGGGGCACGGTTGCGGTCGTGAGATTTTTGGCGTTCATGGGTCCAAAACCTCAGAACGAGTATTTGACGGAGAAGGAGACGAAGTCGCGGTCGGCCAGCTCGTTGCCGTCGCCGGCGTAGCGCGTGTAGCCGAGACTGGCCTGCCAGCTTTCGAGGTAGTCCGCCCGCAGGCCGATCGTGATCGCGGTCCGGCCCTCGACGAACGGCCCGCTGGGCGCCGGGCTGTTGCCGCTCACGTCGTGCAGGAACTGCACATAGGGGCGCAGGTTGACCGCGTCGATCACGTTGCTGTAGCCGAGCTGCGCCACGAAGCGGTAGCCCCAGGAGGTCGCATCGGCGTAGGCGTCCTCGGTGTCGAGGATGCCGCCGGCCGGGCTTTCCAGGGGGCTCGCGTTCTTGTCGGGCATGTCGTGGACGTGCATCAGCGCGGCCTCGGCGATGAACGCGAGGCTGTCGGCGCCCAAAGTGGGCCCGAACACCCTTGTGGCGGTGACCTGCACCTGGCTCACGTTGCGCTCGATATAGCCCTGGACCTTGCTCTGCCGGTAGCCGCCGAGATAGGCGGGGATGCCTTGCGGGGAGACGTAGTCCGGCCGTCTCGGATCCAGCACCCGCAGCATCGGGGCGAGGCCTTCGGCGAAGAGCGCGTCTTCCGCCCGCTGCAACGGCGTGTCGGGGCGCAGGGAATACTCGCCCTGCAGCGCCCAGCCAGTGCTCCCCAGCGCGGTGTTGAAGCTCACGCCGAAGAGCTGGAGGTTCTCCGGGTACTCGACGAAGTAGCGCCCCGACTTCGCATAGCGGTCGACCGCGAGCGCGCTGGCAATTCCCGGAACGGCCCCGGCCACCTGCCTGCCCACCTCTTGGGTCACCTGCCGTTGCACCTCCGCCGCGATGCGCGCGGGGGCGTCGGCGGGAGCGATCATGCCGGCCCGCACCGCCGCGGTAACCTGTTGGGTCACCGCCTCGGTCACCGCCGGCGTGACCGCCTGGGCGACCGCCTGGCCCAGCGCCGCGACGGTGGCGGACGTCTGCGCCCCCACCGCCTGGGCCGCCGCCAGACCGCTCTGGATTCCCTCCAGGGTGCCGGTGTTCGCGCTGACGATCGGCAGGCGACTGTGGTAGTTGACGAAATAGAGGCCGAACTCGGTGTCGTTCAGCTCCTCGGCGTAGTAGCGCAGCGCGACCCCCCACTGGCCCGCGTTCCCGGGCTCTTCATCCGCAGGGCGCCGCAGGACGCTCAGGAAATCCGCATCGGTGGCGGGTTGATCGCCGGGAATGGTCACCAGCCCGTCCAAGCTGCCGGGAGGCAGCATCCGCTGCTGCTCGAGCTGGGCCTGGGTCGCGGCCCGGGCGCGTCGGAAGTCCGCGTTGATGGCCGGTATGAGACGCTCGAACCCGATCGTGCTGTCCGGGCTGAGGCCCATATCCGTCAGGGAGACCCCGGGCAACGGGATCACCGCTTTCCGCGCGCCCGGGCCGACATAGTCGGTAACCGAGAAATAGCTGCCGACCGGATCGATTACGGTCTTCTCCCAGTCGAGCTGATAGAAGCCCTCCAGCGTCAGCGTGTCGGTCGGCGCGACCGACGCCGAGGCCATGCCGACGGGAAGCAGCGCCTCGCGCAGCTCCGATCCCGGCAGCCTGAGCTTGCTCACGTCGAACGGGTTGATGGCGTTGATGCCGTTGGGGATGAAGGTGCTCTCCCCCCAGTTCAGCACATGCCAGCCGAGGCGCAGATCGGTGGCGATGCCGCTCACGTCGAACTCGCCGGTGACGTAGGCGTCGAGCAGCTCGACATTGCTGCCTACGCGCTCCTTCGCGGCATCGCTCAGCGCGGTGCGGTCCCGCTCGCCGTCCTGGTTCTCGAAGTCGATGAACCCCGTCGCGCGGACGAACGCGCCGAAATCGCCGAAGCCGATATCGAGGTCGGTGGTGAATTTGGAGGCGTTGCTGACGATGCCGCGGTCGTAGTTGAGATTGCCGTCATTGCCGTTGGTGTCGGCCGCCAGCTCGTCGTCGCGGTCCTCGACCCGGAAGGTCATGCCGTGGGAGATCGTGGTGTCGAGGCTCCCGGTGAACGCGCCGTCCCCGAACTCGACCGCCTTCGCCGGCAACGCGTGAAGCAGCCCGCCGAGCAAGGCCGCGCCCGCCGCCAGCGAGATCCAGCCGGTCGCGGTCTTGCGGCGATACACGAACCGCATGGTGTTGGCTTCGCCTGTGTTCCTCATGGAGCCTCCCCGTCGCGGTCCGCTTCGCCGCACCCAAGTCGTTCGCTCGTCGGTGAGAGGACCGGAACCCCCCGGCCCGGGGGCCGCGATGTTTCGCGCCTGCGCGGCGAGCGATTCCGATCCATGACCCTGGTAGAGTTCGACCACGCGGTATGCCGATATGCACGCGGGACAAGACCGCAATCCTAGTTCAAACACGCTCGAAATCCCGTGTCCGTATTGTGCTTTATCGCGCCGATCCCGTGTCGATTGCGTGACTTTTCGCCCCGAAGCGCTATGATTCCGGCGGCGCGCGGCTCGGCTCGCGCGCGATTCGCGGAGAAGCGCCCCTTGACCGACGGCCCGGCGACGCGCGAGAACGAAGCCCTCCGGGAGCGCATCTCGCGCCTCAGCGCGGCGATCCTGCGGATCAATGCGAGCCTCGACGTGGCCACCGTGCTGCAGGAGGTCGTCGACAGCGCGCGCGCTCTCACCGCCGCCCGCTACGGCATCATCGCCACCGTCGACGACGCCGGCGCGGTCCAGGACTTCGTCGCCTCGGGCTTCACGGCCGAGGAGCAGGACCAGCTCGCCAACTGGCCGGACGGGCCCCGGCTTTTCGAACGCCTGCGCGGCCGTCCCGGGCGGCTGCGCCTGGAAGACCTGCGGGACTACCTGCCCTCGCTCGGCTTCTCCCCGGACCTGATGCCGCTCAGCACCCTGCAGGGCGTGGAGATGACCCACCGGGAGCACCATGTCGGCAACTTCTTCCTCGCCGGGAAGGAGGGCGGCGGCGAGTTCACCGGCGAGGACGAGGAGTTGCTCGTGCTGTTCGCCTCGCAGGCGGCGGCGACGATCGCCAACGCGCGCACCCACCGCGACGAACGCCGCGCCCGGGCCAATCTCGAAGCTCTGATCGACACATCTCCCGTGGGCGTCGTGGTCTTCGATGCGCGAACCGGGCGGCCGGTCTCGTTCAACCGCGAGGCGCGGCGCATCGTCGAGCAGCTCGGCAGCCCCGGCCGCCCCGTCGAGCAGCTGCTGGAGGTCATCGCCTGCCGCTTCGCCGACGGGCGCGAGCTGTCCCTCGACGAGGTCCCGCTGGCGCAGCAGCTCGGCAGCGCCACCGCAATGCGCGCCGAGGAGATGACGCTCTCCGTACCCGACGGGCGCAGCATCAAGACGCTGCTCAACGTCACGCCGATCCACGGCGAGGACGGCGCGGTCGCCTCGGTCGTCGTCGCGGTGCAGGACCTTGCGCCGTTCGAGGAGCTCGACCGGCTGCGGGTGGAGTTCGTCGACATGCTGAGCCACGAGCTGCGCGCGCCGCTCGCCTCGATCAAGGGCTCCGCCGCCACCGTGCTCGGCGCCCGGCCGGTGCCGGCCCCGGCGGAGATGCTGCAGTTCTTCCGCATCATCGACGGGCAGGCCGACCACATGCGCGGCCTGATCGCCGACCTGCTGGATGCGGGCAGCATCGAGGCGGGAACGCTCGCCGTCGTGCCCGAGCCCGCGGAGGTCTCCAGCCTGGTCGATCGGGCGCGCAACACCTTCCTGAGCGGCGGCGGGCGGCACGCGCTGCTCATCGACCTGCCGCCCGACCTGCCCCTTGTGATGGCCGACCGCGAGCGCATCGTCCAGGTGCTGAACAATCTGTTCGCCAATGCCGCCCGGCACGCGCCGGAATCGTCCCCCATCCGGGTCGAGGCGGCGCGCCAGGGCGTCTATGTCGCGGTCGCGGTCTCCGACCTTGGCCAGGGCATCCCGGCGGAGCGCATTCCGCACCTGTTCCGCAAGCGCACGCGCCTCGCCGACGGCGAGGGGAACGGGATCGGCGGCGCCGGGCTCGGGCTTGCGATCTGCAAGGGGCTGGTGGAAGCCCATGGCGGCCGCATCCGGGCCGAGAGCGGCGGTGCGGGCCAGGGTGCGCGGTTCACCTTCACGGTTCCGGTGGCCGACGACGACGAAGCCGGCGCCGCTCCCGGCGAGACCCCCCGCGCGCGGGCGCCCGAGCGCGGGGGCGCGCGGACGCGCATTCTCGCGGTGGACGACGACCCGCACACGCTGCGCCAGGTCCGGGACGCGCTGTCCGAGGCGGGCTACGCCCCGCTGACCACCGGCGATCCGGGCGAGCTCTCCCGGCTGATCCGCACCCATCGGCCCCGGCTGGTCCTGCTCGACCTGATGCTGCCCGGGACAGACGGCATCGCGCTGATGGCGCGGGTTCCCGAGCTCGGCGACCTGCCGGTGATCTTCATCTCCGGCTACGGAAGGGACGAGACTGTCGCCCGCGCGCTGGAGAGCGGCGCCGCCGACTATGTTGTCAAGCCGTTCTCGTCGACCGAGCTGGTCGCGCGTGTCGCGGCCGCGCTCAGGCGCACGGCGGGGGCGGCACCGTTCGTGCTGGGGGATCTCGCCATCCACTACGATGAGCGCCGGGCGAGCCTTGCCGGGCGCGCGGTGCCGCTCACCGCCACCGAGTGGGAGCTCTTGCGCATCCTGTCGGTCAATGCCGGGCGGGTGGTGACGTCTGAGTCGCTGCTCCGCCAGGCCTGGGGCGCGCGCGATGCCTCCGATACCGAGCCGGTGCGCGCCTTCGTGAAGAAGCTGCGCGCCAAGCTCGGCGACGATGCCACGAATCCCGCCTACATCTTCACCGAGCGCGGGGTCGGCTATCGCATGCCACGGCCGGGCTGACGCCTCAAGCGAGCGCGGTCTTGAACAGGGCGAGCAGCCGGCCCCAGGCGCGCTCCGCCTGCGCTTCGTGGTAGACGGCGGAATCGGGCGGGCACCAGCCGTGCAGGGTCCCCGCGTAGACCTCGATCTCGGCCGGCAGCTTCGCCGCCGCGAAGGCCTCGCGCAGAACGGTCTTGGAATTGGGTTCCTTCTTGTCGTCGTTCTCGGCGATCGCGAACAGGTACCGCGCTCGAATCTTCGGCACCAGCAGGTGCGGGCTGTCGGGCCGGTCGGTCACCAGCCTGCCGCCGTGGAACGACGCGCCGGCACCGATCCGGTCGGGGAACGCCGCCGCCGTGCGCATGGTCATCGCGCCGCCCATGCAGTATCCGGTCGTGCCCATCTTGCGGTCCCTGGCCACCGCCTTCTGGGAGTCGAGGAAGCCAACGAAGGCCGTCGCGTCCGTCACCGTCCGTTCGGGGGTCAGCGAGCGCATCAGGGGAAAGACCTTCTTGCGCGTCGCCTCGTCCCGGAACGAGGCGCCCTCCGGCAGGATCGGCGCCCGCTCGGCTCGGTAGAAGGGGTTGACCGTCAGCACCGCGTAGCCCGATTCGGCGAGCCGCCGCCCCATCCGCTCGAAGGCGGGCCGGAGGCCGAGCGCGTCGGGCCAGATCAGCACGCCGGGATGGGCGCCGCTCGCCGGGTGGACGAAGTGGCAATCCGCCGTGCCGTCGGGCGTCTTCACCTCGACATTCGCGGCCGTCACCTCAAGCGCGTTCGCGGCTCGCGGCAGCAGCATGGCCGCTCCCGCCCCGGCCGACAGCGCCCCGAACCCGCGCCGGCTCAGCTTGCCCGAACCGCGCAGGTAATCCTCCGCGTCGCGGATCGTTCTGTCGTCGCACATGGGTGTTGCCCTCTCGCTCTGGTTCGCTTCGCAGCGTAGCACGAACGGAAGCGAAATAGTCCGAGGCGACGCCGCCGCGTGATAGGTTAGGGCGAAACGGGGAGAGGGCGATGAAGCCGAGGCAGTGCGGAGACGTCGGTATCTGGGCGGTGCGCGAGGCGGTCGGGCCCTATCGCGACCCGCTGGAGGTCTATCCCGACGCCACCGCCGAAATGGTCGACCGGCACCGCCACTGGCTGGAGCCCGAATGCCTCGATCGCGAGTCCGGGAAGATGATCTTCGCCTTCCAGAGTTACCTGGTCAGGACCGGCCGCTACACCATCCTGATCGATTGCTGCGTCGGCGAGGACAAGGAACGCCCCGACTTCCCCAACTGGCACCGCCAAAAATGGCCCTGGTTGGCCAATCTGAAGGCCGCCGGGGCGGCGCCGGAAGACATCGACTTCGTGTTCTGCACCCACCTCCACATCGATCACGTGGGCTGGAACACGAAGCTGGAGGACGGACGCTGGGTGCCGACCTTCCCCAACGCCACCTATCTGTTCGGCGAGGCCGAGTACCGCTACTGGGAGGTGGCGCACAAGGATATCGGCTACATGCACGGCATGTTCGTCGACAGCGTGCTGCCGGTCGTGGAGGCCGGCAAGGTCACCTTCGTCGACAAGGATTTCGAGATCGACAGCGGCTTCACCATCGAGCCCACGCCGGGGCACACGCCGGGCCACAACTGCCTCAACCTCGCCCGCGGCGGCGAGACGGTGGTGTTCTCGGGCGACCTCATGCACCACCCGCTGCAGGTGCCGGAGCCGCAGCTGTCGACCGTCTACTGCGTCCGCCCGGACGAGTCGCGCCGCACCCGGACCGCCTTCGTCGAGCGCTACGCCGATACCGACACGGTGATCCTGCCGGCCCATTTCCCGGGCGCGTCGGCGGGCCGCATCCGGGCGCGGAACGGCGCCACCCTGTTCGATTTCTGCGAGGAGTGACGCTCAGCCGGGCGCCCCGCCGGCTCTCCACCGCCTGACGTTCTCCAGGGTCGCGTAGGGGCGCAGCATCGCCGGATCGAAGGCGGCCGGCGCTTCGCCGCGCGCGACCTTGCGGGGCCAGGAGGGATCGGCGAGCGCGCCCTTGGCGATCGCCGCGGCATCGGCGGTGCCGTCCCCGAGCATGGCGTCCGCGAGGGAGGGGTCGTTCAGCTTGCCGCAGGCGACGATCCGGACCTCGCGCGGCGCGGCCTCGCGGGCGAGGCGGGCGAGCGACTTGCCCGTTCCGAAGACCGGCTCGAAGCCGCGATGGGCGTTGACGTGGATGTAGCTCGGCCCGGACTCGCCGATGGCGCCGAAAATCGTCCGCGCATCGTTTACGCCGTTGGCCCAGCTGTGGGCGAGGTCGTTGACCTTGGTCTCCGAGATGCGGATGCCGAACGGCGCCCGGCCGTCGAGCGCCTGCTTCACGGCGGCGACGATCTCGGTGTGGTAGCGCACCCGCCGCGCGGTCGGGCCGCCATAGTCGTCGTCGCCCCGGTTGGTGTAGTCGGTGAGGAACTGGTCGGCCAGATATCCGTTCGCGCCGTGGATCTCGACGCCGTCGAACCCCGCCTCGACCGCGCGTAGGGCGGCGGCGCCGAAGGCGGCGGCGACGTCCTTCATTTCCCGGCGCGAGATCTCGCGCGGCACCGGGAATCTGCCCGCGCCCTTGTAGTGCGGCGCCATCTCGCCGACGGGTTCCACGGCCGACGGGGCGACCGCCTGGTCCACGTAGTCGTTGTGCTGGATCAGCGCGCCGGCGTGCAGGAGCTGCATGAAGATCGGCACCCCCTCGGCGTGGACCGCGTCGGCCACCTTGCGCCAGGAGGCGCGCTGGGCGTCGTTGGCGATGCCCGGCTGGTCGACATAGCCCTGGCTGTGCGCCTCGTCGATATAGGTACCTTCGGTGATCACCAGCCCGAACCCGCCCTTCGCATAGCCGGCGTAGTAGGCCGCCATCGCGTCGGTCGCGAGCCCGCCCGGGCCGGCGCTGATCCGCGTCATCGGCGCGACCGCGGCCCGGTTGCCGAGCGCGACGCCGCCGATCCGCGCGGGCGAAAAGAGGTTGGCAAATCGGCCGGTTTCCGTATCTGTCACGGCGGGGCTCCGGAGCATGGGGGTGGGGAAGGATGAAATTGTTCAGCTACTGGCGTTCGCTCGCGTCGTATCGCGTGCGCATCGCGCTCAACCTCAAGGGCGTGGACTGCGACATCGAGACAATCGACCTGCTCGGGGGCGACCAGTTCGAAGCCTCCTATCGCGCGGTCAACCCGCAACCCGTGGTGCCCGCGCTGGTCGACGGCGGGACGGTGCTCTTCCAGTCGCTCGCGATCGTCGAATATCTCGACGAGACCCGCCCCGAGCCGCCGCTGCTTCCGGCCGACCCCCGGGGGCGCGCCCGGGTGCGCGGCATCGCCCAGATCGCGAGCTCGGATACGCACCCGCTGATCGTGCCCCGCATCCGCAAGTACCTGACCGAGGACCTCGCGCTCTCCGACGACGAGCTCCAGGCGTGGATCCGGCGGTGGATGGGGGCCGGCCTCGCGGCGATGGAGGCGCATCTGGCGGCCGGCCCCGGTACCGGACGGTTCTGCCACGGCGACCGGCCCGGCCTCGCCGATCTCTGCCTGGTGCCGCAGATCGTGGGCTCGCGCATGTTCGGCTGTCCGATGGACCCCTACCCGACGGCGATGCGCATCTTCGAGGCCTGCATGGCGGTCGATCCGATCGCGGACGCCCATCCGACGAAACAGCCCGACTTCCCCGCCGACGCCTAGGCGTTGAGCCGACGCCCCGCCTCGAGCTTGGCCGCGAACTGCTCGTTGTCGAGCACCCACCCGAGGCACCGCATGACGTTCTGCAGCCCGAACTCGTGCAAATCGTCGCCATACATGCTGGCGACGCAATCCGACAGCACGACCGCGGCGTAGTTCATGTTGTGCGCCGTGAAGGCGGTGTTCAGCACACAGGTGTTGGTGTTGATCCCCATCAGGCAGACGTTCCGCGCGCCGAGATTCTCCAGCAGCATGTCGAGGTCGGTGCCCAGGAAGCAGTCGAGGCGCTTCTTGTTGTCGATCACGTAGTCGGTCGAGGCGTAGAGCGCCGGGATGATCTGGGTGCCTGGGCTGCCCTCGATGTTGTGGTCGTTCACGGTCGACTTGCGGCCGAGCGTCAGGCGGTTCTCCTCGTCGGTGATCTCCGACATCGCCGCCCAGAACGGGGCCGTCATGCCCTCGCTCCCGAGACCCGGAATCTTGCGATAGACCAGGATGACGTGGATCACCGGGACGCCGTTCTCGCGCGCGAGATCGAGGACCCGCTTCGCGTTGGCAATCACCTGGGCGCTGTCTTCCGCCTTGGCCGGCATGGTCGCGACATCCGGGTCGAGATGGCCGCGATGCATGTCGACGGTCACGATCGCCGTCTCCGCGGGCTTCAGGTGAAGCAGCCCGGTCATCCGTTCGACCATCTCCGAACGGTCGAGTATCTGCACGCTGCGTTCCGCCATGGCGCCCTCCCCGTCTGGTTCGATTCTCGTATTGGCGTATATTTGTCGTATCAGAAAACCTCCGGCGGTTAAAACCGGAGCCGTGTCATTGGCTGGAGACGTTCATGAGCGAGCACAGGACCGAGATCAGGGACGGGATGACGATCGAGTGGGATGCGCCGATCGAGATGGATGACGGGATCGTGCTGCGCTGCGACGTATATCGCCCCATCGAGGACGGGAGCTACCCCGTCATCATCTCTTACGGCCCCTACGGGAAGCTCCTGCATTTCGAGGACCTGTACACCGATCAATGGCGCCGGATGGCCAGGAACCATCCCGACGTGGTGGCCGGCTCCTCCAATCTCTACCAGAACTGGGAGGTGGTCGACCCGGAGAAATGGGTTCCGGACGGCTACGCCGTGGTCCGCGTCGACTCGCGCGGCGCCGGGCGCTCGCCCGGCTTCCTCGACATCTGGTCGGCGCGCGAGGCGCGCGATTTCCACGACTGCATCGAATGGGCCGGCACCCGGGCCTGGTCCAACGGAAAGGTCGGCGCCAACGGCATCTCGTACTACGCGATGAACCAGTGGCAGGTCGCCGCGCTGCAACCGCCGCATCTGGCGGCGATCTGCATCTGGGAGGGCGCGGCCGATTTCTACCGCGACCTCGCCTATCACGGCGGCATCCTGTGCGCCTTCGGGCGGGCCTGGTACCCGTCCCAGGTCAAGACCGTGCAGCACGGCGTCGGCAGGAACGGGTTCCGCAGCCGCATGAACGGCGACTGGGTCGCCGGCCCGCCGACGCTGAGCCAGGAGGAGCTCGGCTCCAGCCGGGCGGATTTCTGGCAGGACTGCCAGGACAACCCGCTCGACAGCGCGGAGTACTGGCAGTCCCGCATGCCGGACTGGTCGAAGGTGAAGGTGCCGCTCTTCTCGTCGGGCAACTGGGGCGGGCAGGGGCTCCACC
The DNA here is from genome assembly GCA_028821395.1 of Defluviicoccus sp. Lineage (GTDB taxonomy): Bacteria > Pseudomonadota > Alphaproteobacteria > MPNO01 > MPNO01 > MPNO01. The sequence goes on along the minus strand of JAPPGP010000125.1, from coordinate 71,003 downwards.
CGCGCGGCAATTTCGAGGGCTTCGTGCGCTCGGCCTCGGAGCAGAAGTGGCTCGAGGTGCACGGGATCGAGCACTGGACCGAGTTCTATACGGATTACGGGGTGGCGCTTCAGAAGAAGTTCTTCGGCCATTTCCTGAAGGGCGAGGACACCGGCTGGAAGGACCAGCCGAGGGTTCAGCTCCAGCTCCGCCATCCGGGCGAGAAATTCGTCGAGCGCCACGAGGAGGACTGGCCGATCCCGCGCACGCGATGGACCAGGTTCCATCTCGGCGCCGGGGACCATTCGCTGAACCCGGAGCCCCCGGCGGCGGACGGCACGGTCACCTATGCCGGGCTGGGCGAGGGGGCGACCTTCCTGACCGCGCCGATGGAGCAAGACACCGAGATCACCGGGCCGATGGCGGCCAAGCTCTGGATATCGTCGAGCACGGAAGACGCGGACCTGTTCCTCGTGGTGCGGGTGTTCGCACCGGACTTCAGGGAGGTGACGTTCCAGGGCGCGCTCGACCCCAACACGCCGGTCGCGCAGGGCTGGCTGCGCGCCTCGCACCGCAAGCTCGACGAGGGCCTGTCTCTGCCGTATCGGCCCTACCACACCCATGACGAGGTCGAGTCCCTGACCCCGGGCGAAATCTACGAGCTCGACATCGAGATCTGGCCGAGCTGCATCGTCGTGCCCAAGGGCTACCGCGTGGGGCTGTCGGTGCGCGGGCGCGACTACGAATGGCCGGGCGGGCAGGCGGTCGGGCTCGGCACGCTGGGGGCCGTCTTCACCGGGGTCGGCCCGTTCAAGCACGACGACGCGGGCGACCGGCCGGCGCATGTCTATGGCGGCGACGTGACGATCCACGTGGGCCCCGACCGGCCGTCCCACCTCCTGCTGCCCATCGTGCTGGGCTGACGGAATCGTGGACAATCCAGCCCGCAGCGCCTAATCAAAAGGGATGGAGGGGGACGGCACACGGCCGAGGGCCGCGCGCGCCAACGGCACGCTGGGCCCCCGGGTGCGGCGAATCCGCAAGGAGCTCGGCATGACGCTCGCCGAGGTCTCCGAGGCCACCGGCATCTCTATCTCGGCGATCTCCAAGATCGAGAACGACCAGGTCTCGCCCACCTTCGCCAATCTGATGCGCCTCGCCGAGGGTCTCGACATCCCGCTGAGCCGCCTGGTCTCGCTCGACAGCGAGGACCGGTCGGGCTCCGCCCGGATGACCGTGACCCGCGCCGGCGACGCCAAGTTCCGCACCACCCAGAGCTACGACATCTGGGCGCTCTGCACCAACATCCAGCACAAGCGCATGCTGCCGATGGTCGAGCGCGTCCGCAGCCGCGATCCCGACACCGCCGACGGCATGCTGAGCCATTCCGGCGAAGAGTTCGTCTACGTGCTGAAGGGCACCGTCACGGTCCACACCGAACACTACGAGCCGGTCACGCTGGACGAGGGCGACAGCCTCTACATGGACAGCCAGATGGCCCACACCTACACCACCGTCGGCGACGAGGACGCCGAGATCCTGATGGTGTGGCTCAGCCCCGCCGCGCAGAGCAGCAGCGACAGCACGCGCATGGTGGAGTCGCTGCTCAGCCGGAGAGCTTGAGGGCCGGTCTCGGCCGTTCCCCCAGGCTGTTATGCCCGGAACAAGTCCGGGCATGACGAGCGGGGGAGCGACCCTGACGGGGGAGGGGCGCGGCCGCGCTGGCTCTACGTCTTGCCCGCGTCGATCAGGTCGCAGAGCTCTTCCGGGCTTACCGGGTAGGAGCGGATGACCACGCCGAACGGCTCCAGCGCGTTCTCGATGGCGGCCACGATCGCCGATGTCGCCGGGATCGTGCCGCCCTCGCCGGCGCCCTTGATGCCGAGCGGGTTGAGCGGAGAGGGCGTCATCTGGTGGGTAATCTCGATCGGCGGCATCTCGGTCGCGATCGGCAGCAGGTACTCGCCGTAATTGTTGTTCAGCGGCTGCCCGGCCGCGTCGTAGACCAGCCTTTCGAACAGCGCGTTGCCGATGCCGTGGACCACGCCGCCGACGATCTGCCCGTCGACCATCATCGGGTTGATCATGTTGCCGCAATCATGCGCCACCGAGTAGCGCAGCACGCGTACCTCGCCGGTGCCGATATCGACCTCGACCTCGGCAATGTTGGAGCCGGATGCGGTCGGCATGCCGTCCGACGTCCTATACGAGGTCGCCTCCAGCCCCGGCGCGAAGCCCTTGGGCAGCGGTCCCCCTGCCATCGGCGCGAGCTGCCTGGCGAGCTCGCCGTAGGTGACCGTCATCTCCGGCACGCCGGCCACGCCGATCACGCCGTCCTCCACCTCTAGATCCTCGACCGAGGCCTCCAGCCGCTCGGCGGCGAGACTAAGCGCCTTGTCGCGCACGCTGTCGGCTGCGTCGAACACCGCCGTCGAGGCGTTGACCGCGACCCGGCTGCCAATGGTGCCGACGCCCTGCGGGAAGGCCCCGGTATCGGCGGCCATGACGTAGATGTCGTCCAGCGCCACGTCGAGCCGGTCGGCGCAGACCTGCGCCAGCATGGTCTCGTGCCCCTGGCCCTGGCTCGCCGCCCCGGTCTGGATCAGCACCTTGCCGTCGGGCTGGACGCGCACCGTCGCCCCCTCATAGGGCCCGACGCCGGTATCCTCGATGCAGCTGGAGACGCCGATCCCGAGATAGCGGCCGTCGGCCCGCGCCGCCTTCTGGCGCTCGGCGAAGCCGGCGTAGTCGGCAAGCTCCACGACCTTGTCGAGGCAGCCCTCGAAATCGCCGCTGTCGTACTTTATCGGCGAGCCGTCGCGGAACTTCTGGCCGGTATCGTAGGGAAACCCGTCCGCCGGCACGTAGTTGCGTCGCCGCACCTCCGCCTGGTCGAGACCGAGCTCGCGGGCGATGCGGGCGATCAGCCGTTCCATCGCAAAGGCGGCGTTGGGCCTGCCGGCGCCGCGGATCGGCGAGTTCGGCGCGGTGTTGGTGAACACCACGTCCATGCCGACATCGAGCACCGGCACCGCGTAGGGGCCGGGGAGCGGCGTCAGCGAGGTCATCGGCAGCAGCAGCCCGTAGGGCACGTAGGCGCCGTTGTCGTGGATCACGCGCCCCCGGACGCCGAGCAGCCTGCCGGCCGCGTCCACCGCCGCCTCCAGCGTCCATTCCTGGTCGCGCTGGGTGTTGGTGGTCACGAAATGCTCGCGCCGGTCCTCGATCCACTTGACGGGTCGCCCGAGGGCGGAGGCGGCGAGCGGCACCACGATCTCCTCGGCGTAGACGCCGGCCTTGGGGCCGAAACCGCCGCCCACATCGGGCGCCACCACGCGCACCCTTCCCTCGTCGCGGCCGAGATAGGCGGCGACGTTGCGCCTGACCAGATACGGGCATTGCGTCGCCGAGATTATCGTGAGCCCGCCGTGGTGCGGCCGGTCCTCGGCGATGACGCCGCGGCACTCCATCGCGTGGCAGCCGCCGCGATGCTGCAAGAAACGCTCCTCGAAGACATGCGCGGCATCGGCGAAGGCGGCGTCGGCCGCGCCGAAGGCGACGCGCAGCCGCGCCACGACGTTGTCCGGGGAATCGGCGTGCGCGAGCGTCGCGCCGCCCTTCGCCGCCTCGCGGCAGTCGACCACGGCGGGGAGCGGCTCGTAGTCGACCCGCACCAGCCCCGCCGCGTCCTCGGCGATGTGACGAGTCTCGGCGACCGCGATGGCAATCCCCTGGCCGACATAGCACACCTCGTCCCTGGCCAGCGGGTACTGGGTGGTCGGCTGCAGCAGGACCGGCGCCGGGTAGGGCTGGACCATCGGCCGGTCGCGGTACTCCGGCGGGAAGTCGTCGAGGGTGAACACCGCGTGCACGCCCGGCAGCGCCCGCGCGGCGTCGGCGTCGATCGAGCGGATCCGCGCATGCGCCTCGGTCGAACGGACGATCGCCGCCTCCAGCATGCCGGGCAGCTCGATGTCGTCGACATAGCGCCCGTTGCCGGTGACCAGGCGCGCGTCCTCGACCCGGCGTACCTCGGCGCCGAAATAGCGAACCCCCATCGTTCAGCCCTCCCCTTCGCTCGCCCCGGCCGCGGCGAGCGCGGCGGCGACGATCGGCTGGTAGCCGGTGCAGCGGCAGATATTGCCCGAGATCGCCTCGCGGACCTCCCGGTCGGTGGGCGCCTTGTTGTCGCGCAGGAAGGCGGTGAGCGAGGTCAGCATGCCCGGCGTGCAGAACCCGCATTGCAGCGCATGGTGCTCGCGGAACGCCTCCTGCAGCGGCGAGAGCGTGCCGTCCGCCGCCGCCAGCCCCTCGACGGTGGTCACCTCGCGCCCGCGCGCCTGGACGGCCAGCATCAGGCAGGACCGTACCGCCTGGCCGTCCACCATGACTGTGCAGGCGCCGCAGACGCCGTGCTCGCAACCGAGATGGGTGCCGGTGAGCTTCGCCTCCCGGCGCAGGAAATCGCCGAGATGGAGCCGGTCCTCGATTTCGGCCTCCACCGGGGCGCCGTTCACGGTGAGCGAGATGCGGTGGGTGTGTCTTGCGTCTTCCATGTCAGGCGGCCTCCCCGGCCCGTTCGGCGGCCTTGGCCAGCGCGCGCTCCACCAGCACGCCGGTCAGGCGTTGGCGGTACTTGCCGCTGACATAGGCATCGCTCATCGCCTCGATCCCGCGCGCCTCGCCAGCCGCCGCCCTGAAGGTTGCCTCGTTGGCCGCCTCGCCCACCAGCGCCGCCTCGACTTCGGCGAGGCTGACCGGGTGCGAAGCCACGCCGGCCACGGCGATCGACGCGCGCCGGATGGTGTCGCCTTCCAGCGAGAGCATCGCCGCCACGCCGACGATGGCGAAATCGCCGTGCCGTCGCGCGAACTCGACGAAGGCCTGGCCATCGAGCGCCGCGCTCGCGGGCAGGCGGATGCCGATCAGCGCCTCGTCGGCGGCGAGGCTCGGCGTCATGTAGCCGGCCGGCCAGTCGGCCATCGCGACCTCGCGCTCCCCCTCAAGCCCGCGCACCACCAGCACCGCGTCCGCCGCGGCGGCGACGCAGGGAAGCTCGGCGGACGGATCGAGATGGCACAGGCTGCCGCCCACCGTCCCGCGGTTGCGGGTCTGGAAGTGGCCGACATGGGCCAGCGCCTCGGCGAGGATCGGAAAGCGTCCCGCGGCCGGTGCGGAGCCCAGCAGGTCGCGCTGGCGCGTCATCGCGCCGATCTCGACGGCCTCCCCGCCATCCGCGACGCCAGCGAGCGCGCCGATCCCGTTGAGGTCGATCAGGTGGTCGGGCATCGCATACCGCATATTGAGCATCGGCATCAGCGACTGGCCGCCCGCCAGCAGCCTGGCGTTCTCCTTCTCGGCCAGCAGGCCCATCAGCTCGTCGACCGTCGACGGGTCGTGATAGGCGAACGGCGCCGGTTTCATGGTCGGTCTCCCATACTCGGGCGTTCGGTTTTTTCCAATCTCACGAAATTTTCCAAAAGTGCAATTCCCTTGTTCGGCCCCGGGGATTTGTTTAGCTTGCCGGTCCGAACGATGTACCCGCTGGGTTGCAACACGGATCAGGGGAGGTCCACCGAATGAGCAAGTTGTCAAGGCGTGATGTCGTCAAGGGCGGTCTGACCGTCGCCTCGCTTTCCGCGCTGCCGGTCGGCATTCCAGGGCTCGCCTGGGGCGCGACCGAGAACGAGAGGATCGTCGCCGCGGCGAAGGGCGCCGGCGGGGGCGACCTGAAGGGCATGATCTGGTCGAACTACTACGTCGCCATGACGCCGGCGATGGAGCGCTTCAAGCAGGCGACCGGGATCGGCGTCGGCAGCATCCAGGACATCTCGATCTTCGTCATCCCGCAGCGCGCGATGGCCGAGGCGCTGTCGCGCTCGCCGGAGTTCGACTTCTTCCACGTCGATTCCAACATGATCCCCTCGCTCGCCTCGGCCGGGCTGCTGGAGCCGCTCGACGGCTACATGAAGAAGGCCGATTTCTCGATCGACGCGGTCGGGACCTACGGCAATTTCATGCGCTACAAGGGCAACACCTACGGCGTGCCCACCGACGGCAACGTGCACGTCCAGTTCACCCGCAAGGATCTGATGGAGAACCCGGACGAGCAGAAAGCGTTCGAGGACAAGCACGGCAAGAAGCTCGCCTATCCGGTGACCTGGGAGGACGACCAGCAGTTGATGGAGTTCTTCCATCGGCCCGACCAGGATCTGTACGGCTCGGCCAATCTGCGCAACCGCGCCAACGGCGTGACCTGGTGGTACATGTATTTCTACTCGGCCGGCGGCTTCCCGTTCGACGACGACATGAACCCGACGCTGGACACCCCGGCCGGCCGCTACGCTGTCGAGACCTATCTCAACATCCAGAAGGTCTCGCATCCCGAGGCGCCGGGCTGGGGCACGCCGCAGATGATTCCGCGGATCACCGGCGGCAAGGCGTTCGCCTGCCAGTACTGGGACGGCATCATCGCGCTCAACGAGAACCCCAAGAAGTCGAAGACCGCGGGCAAGTGGCATTACGGCCTGTCGCCGGGCTCCAAATTCTCGGGCAAGCTGATCCACCGCGCGATCTCCTCGCCGCTCGGCGCGATCCTGGTGAACCGCTACTCCAAGAACAAGGAGAAGGCGGCCTACATGGCGATGTGGTGGGGCTCGCTCAAGAACTCCGAGGAGATCGTCGCCGACCGGGTCAACACCTTCCACGACCCGTGGCATGTCGGCCACATGACCTCCGACCTGGTCAAGACGGCCTACACGCCGGGCGGCATCGCGGCGATCGAGACCTGCCTCAAGGTGGCCTCGCCGCCGATCTATCTGACCGGCTATCTCGAGTTCCAGGACCAGCTCGCCAAGAACCTGTCCGAGGCCTATGTCGGGCAGAAGCAGGCCGACCGGGTGCTCAAGGACACCGAGGAGGCGTGGGTGAAGATCGTCAAGCGCATCGGCAAGCGCCGGCTCAAGAAGGAGCTCGCGAGCTACAAGGCGGTGTTCCCGAAGGTCGACGTCCCGTCCTGATCCGGGTAGGGTCTCGCGGCAATTGGAGGCGCGCCGCCGCGCGCCTCCAAACGCTTTCGGGGCAGGGATAGATGGCGACCAACGCAGCCGCCGCGGTTCCGGGGGACGGGAGGGTCGGCAGGCGCGAGATGACCCAGGCGCGCGCCGTCCGCCGCTTCAAGTGGTCGGTGCTCGGCGTGTTCCTCGCTTTGATGGTCGGCGTGCTCGGCCCGGTGCTGTTCCTCCAGCTCTATTTCTCGTTCCACGACTTCTCGATCTATCTCGGCAGCTGGTGGGACGCCGAGTTTGCCGGGCTCGAGATCTTCGAGGAGGTGGTGACCGATCCCCGGCTCGGCATCGCCATAATCCGCTCGCTCCTGTTCGCCGCCGGCTCGACCATCGGCTGCTTCGTGATCGGCTTCGGCCTGGCGCTGCTGATGTACCGTCCGTTCCGCGGCCAGGCGCTGTTCTACATCGTCTTCATCCTCCCCATGCTCACCGTGCCGATCGTCATCGCCTATACCGGCGAGATGCTGCTCTACCAGAAGGGGCCGCTGAACGACGTGCTGAGCTGGCTCTCGGGCCACGACGTCAACGTCATCTGGCTCGCCAACGCAAAGATGGCGCTGACCACGGTGATGCTGCTCGAAATCTGGAACTGGGTCCCGTTCTCCTTCATCATCATGATCGCCGGGCTCGCCTCGCTGCCGAGGGAGCCGCAGGAGGCGGCTCAGGTACTGGGCGCCTCGAAATGGCGGATCTTCCTCGAGATCCAGCTCCCGCTCTTGCGCCCGGTGATCATCCTCGCCATCGTGCTCCGCTTCCTCGAGGCGATGGCGGAATTTCCCAAAGCGTGGTCGCTGTTCCAGGGCGGGCCGGGCTCGGCCACCGAGACCATCCCGATCTACCTCTACATAACCACCTGGCAGTATTTCGAAGTCTCCAAGGGCGCCGCTATGTCCTATGTCGTCATGATGATCATGATCGCGATCGTGCTCGTGGCGATCTACTTCCTGCGGCGCGAGAAGCGGGCTCTCGACGAGATGTACGGCGTGCCGGCCGAGGACAGGGCGGGCTGAGCGATGGCGATCGGCCGTGCGCACCGCAGGACCGCGTTCGAGGCCGGGCGCTACGCGATTCTCGTGTTCTGGCTGCTGATCGTCGCCTTTCCGATGTTCTGGGTGATCTCGACCTCCTTCAAGCCCGACCATGAATGGTTCGCCTGGCCGCCGGTCTACTGGTCGCAGGAGCCGACGCTCAACAACTATCTCAACGTCTGGACGGACTATTCCGAGTACGAGGACACGCAGTACATCAAGTCGCTGCAGAAGCCCTGGATCGCGCTCAGGAACAGCCTGATCATCTCGCTCACCTCCACCTTCCTCGCCGTCGGCTTCGGCGCGATCCTCGCCTACGGGGTCTCGCGCTACCGCATCCTGTCGGAAGCGCGCATGTTCCAGCTCCTGATGCTGCGCATGGTGCCGCCCATCGTGGTGGTGGCGCCGCTCTCGCTCTACTACTCGACGCTGGGCCTGCTGGATACCGTGCTGGGTCTGGTGATCGTCTACTTCCTGACCACGCTGCCCTACGCGGTCTGGATGACCAAGAGCTTCATCGACGAGGTGCCGCGCGAGGTGGAGCAGGCGGCGATGATCCTGGGGGCGAGCCGCTGGCGGACCATCTGGGAGGTGGTGCTGCCGCTGGTCCGCTCGGGGCTGGTGGCGACCTTCCTGTTCATCCTGATCCTGACCTGGAGTGAGTACTTGCTGGCCCTGATCCTCTCCAAGACCGAGGTGGTGACCCTGCCGGTCGAGCTCAGCAAGTACGAGGGCTCGACCGAGGGCAGGGTCTACGGCCGCCAGGCGGCGCTCGCCGTCGGCGTCACCATCCCGCTGGTCATCATCGGCGTGTTCATCCGCAAGCACCTGGCGCGCGGCTTCAGCTTCGGCATGGTGAGAAGGTAGCGACGTGGCACGCATCGAGCTCGACAAGCTGCGCAAGGAGTTCGGCCGCTCGGTGGTCGCGGTGAAGGATCTCAGCCTGACCATCGAGGACGGCGAGTTCCTGGTCATGGTGGGGCCCTCGGGTTGCGGCAAGACGACGACGCTCCGCATGATCGCCGGCTTCGAGGACCCGAGCTCGGGCGAGATCCGCATGGACGGCAACCCGGTCAACGAGCTCGAGCCGGGCGACCGCAATCTCGGCATGGTGTTCCAGAGCCACGCGCTGTTCCCGCACAAGACGGTGGCCCAGAACATCGAGTTCGGCCCGAGAATGCAGAAGGTCGATCTGGAGACCCGCCGGCGCCGGGTGCGCGAGGTGGCCGCGATGGTCCGCATCAGCCACCTCTTGGACAAGATGCCCGGCCAGTGCTCGGGCGGCGAATCGCAGCGCGTCGCGCTCGCCCGGACGCTGATCACCGAGCCCGATACCTTCCTGCTCGACGAGCCGCTGTCGAGCCTCGACGCCAAGCTCAGGCGCGAGATGCGGGCCGAGGTCGACCGGCTGCACCAGGAGCTGCGCAAGACCTTCATCTACGTCACCCACGACCAGGAAGAGGCGATGACGCTGGCCGACCGCATCGTGGTGATGCGCGCCGGCGAGATCGAGCAGGTCGGCACGCCGCTCGAGATCTACTCAGACCCGGTCTCGCTATTCGTCGCCGATTTCTTCGGCAGCCCGTCGATGAACCTGATCCCCGGCCGGATCGAGAACGAAGCGGGCTCCGCCGTGTTCGCCGGCGAGCGCACGACGATCGCGCTGCCCCCCGCCTTCGCCGGGGCGGCGCCCGGCCCCGGCACGCTCGGCATCCGGCCCGAGCATCTCGCCATCGGCGGCCAAGGCGACATCGTCGAGAAGATCCACCTGGTCGAGCCGCTCGGCAAGGACACGCTGCTCTATTTCGACTATGGCGGCGAGCAGGATCTGATCGCCGTGGTCGACGGCGTCTCGACCTGGCGCGCCGGCACCGAGCTCGGCGTCCGCTTCACCCCGGAGCACCTGTTCCTGTTCGGCGAGGACGGACGCCGCATCGCCCGCGCGCACTGAGCCGACGGCGCGGCAACCGGACGAGGGAGAAGCCCGGAAAGAGTCCGACCATGACGGCTTGGGCGACGGCCCGAGCGTCCTTCGATACGCGGCTTCGCCGCTACTCAGGATGAGGGAATCTCTTGCTGGCCGCCCCCCCCTCATCCTGAGTAGCCGTCCGAAGGGCGGCGTATCGAAGGACGCCGCTCACCCCTCTCCCGCCATCCAGCCCAGGGTCTTCTCGGCCCGCCGGCTCGGCCGGTAGTCCGCGACGATCCAGCCTTCGTAGCCCGGCCGGCCGAGCGCTGCGAAGACCGCCGGGAAGTCGATCTTGCCGGCGCCAAGCCGGGGAGTTACCCCATGCCGGGTCCAGGGCTGTTCTATTCGGCAAGCGACCCGACAGATGCCGTAATGGGGCTTGGCGCTGAGCGGTATTGTGGGAGCTTGTAGCGATGTTGCCGATTGGAGTGTCGTTGCCCTTACACGCTTGGCGTGTTCGCGGGGTCTTGCCGCAAGGCGCGCCCCAATGCCCTGTGAAGGAAAGGGCCACGACATGGAAGTCTATATCGGTCTGGATGTATCGCTGGCAAGCACGGCGGTCTGGGCTCTCGGCGAGACGGGGGAGATGGTGACGGAGGCGCAGGTTGCCAGCGCGCCGGATGCGCTGGTTTCGTTCATGCGCGAGCTGCCGTACGGGATCGCGGCGATTGGCCTGGAGGCCGGTCCGCTGTCGCGATGGCTGCACAAGGGGCTGGCGGACGCCGGCTTCGAGACCGTGCTGATGGAGACGCGGCAGGTGAAGTCGGCGCTGAAGGCGAAGCCGATCAAGACGGACCGCCGGGACGCCTACGGCATCGCGCGACTGCTGCGGATGGGCTGGTTCCGGCCGGTGCACTGCAAGACGGTGTCGTCGCAGGAGATGCGGGCACTGCTGACCTCGCGCAAGTCGGTCTTGGAGGTGCTCATCGAGATCGAGCTCTCGCTGCGCGGCGTGCTGCGCAACTTCGGCCTGAAGCTGGGCCCTGTCTCGAAGGGCCGCTACGAGGCGCGGGTGCGGGAGTTGATTGCAGGCAACGCGATGCTGGAAGCTGCGGCCGAGCCGATCCTGCGGGCGCGGGCGGCGCTGCGCCGCGAGCTGGCCGGGCTGGAGAAGCAGGTGCGCAATCTGGCCGGCAAGGACCCGACATTCCGCCTGTTGATGACCATGCCCGGCGTCGGCCCGGTCGTGGCCCTGACGTTCGCCTCCGCGATCGACGATCCCGGGCGGTTCCGCAGATCGAAGGACGTCGGTCCCTGGGTGGGGCTGACGCCGGGCCGGAACCAGTCCGGGGAACGCGATATCGTCGGCGCGATCACCAGGGCCGGCGACGCCGGTTTGCGCACGGCGCTCTACCAGGCCGCCACGGTGATGCTGTACCGCGGAGCTCACAACTGGCTGAAGGCCTGGGCGCTGCGCCTCGCGGTGCTGCGCGGCAGGAAGCGCGCGACCGTCGCGCTGGCCCGGCGGATCGGCGTGGTGCTGCACCGCATGTGGCGGGACGGCACCGCGTTCCGCTTCACGCGCGAGGCGGCGATGGCGCTCCACACGGCATAGGCACGGCCGTGTCACACTGGCCGTTAACGGGAAGAGGAGCAAAGCACCGCTCCTGAAGATGGCGCTCACCGGTGTCCCCTCGCCGGGACGCGGTTCCCGATGATGCGCGTGTCTGCTCTTGTTCGCCGAACCGCCGCGTTGCGGTCGAGCACGCCCGACAGATCGGCACTCGGGGATCGTACTGGACCAGGCATGACGTTGGCGGCCGCCGCGCCGACCACGGACGGAAGAGAGAACCCGGCGACGGACACATCCCGGGTCGCCCTTATCAGGACCGCAAGACTTCCAAGTCGAGCAAGTTTGACGCGCAGCCGCGACGGCTTGCCGAAGATCGTCAACACGTCTGAGGCTATGCAACCCGCCACAGGCGCGGTGGCTGGTGACCTAAAACCCGGTTGGAACGGTCCGACCGGTGAAGATCGTGCTTGACCGCAAATGCCCCATTACGGAAGCAGGACGCATCGGCGGTTGCGACTGAATGCGTCACCCCCGATCAGGGCCTTGTTGACAGAAAATCTCTGAATATCTAGGGTTTCAATACCAATCGGAGATACCACCATGGCGGTCTACAGCGTACTCCCGCTGGGAGGGAACGACGGGCTGCACCGCCACCCGGAGCGGGTCGCCGAAGACGGTTATGTGGAGACCGCCCCCAAGCTGTATCTCCTCCAATACGATGGCAGCGCGAGCAGCATGAGTTCCAAATTGGGGCTCGGCGAGAAATGTGGGGGCGGCAACGCTCTCGTGCTCCGGGTGAGGGCACATGCCGGGTACGCATACCGGTCTCTCCGGGACCGGATCGAAGCGGCGCGGGGCTGACATGGCCGGTGCGGAACAGGAAAAGGCCAGAGAATCCGCGAAGGCGACATCCTACGAAACCGCGGTCGATCCAGGCGCTCTCATCAAGATCATGATGGAAGTGCAGTCTTCCATAGGCGAACTCAAAGGGAAGGTGGAGTCGCTCGGCAACGATGTGATGAGTGTGCAGGGCCGCTTGCGATCGTTGGAAAACAAAGCGTGGTTCGTGGCCGGTGCGATCGCCGTTCTCGTTGCCGTCGCCAGTATTCTGGGTTGGTTGCTTTCGCCGTTCGTACAGGCATTTGCCACGAAACTGGCTGGTTGAGCGTACAATCCCCTTTCGAAAGACGCCGCTCAGCCCGCCGCCGTCATCCAGCCGAGAGTCTCCTCGGTCCGCCGGCTCGGCCGGTACTCCGCGGCGGTCCAGCCTTCGTACCCCAGCCGGTCGAGTGCGGCGAACACCGCCGGGAAGTCGATCGCGCCGGTGCCGGGCTCGCGCCGTCCGGGGTTGTCGGCGAACTGGACGTGGCCGATACGCCCGACGATCTCCCCGAGCCGTTCGATCGGCCGGCCCTCCATGATGTCCATGTGGTAGAAATCGTGCTGCAGCGCGAGATTGCCGTGGCCAGCCATATCGACAGCCTCCAGCGCCTCTGCGCTGGTGGTCAGCAGGAAGCCCGGCCGGTCGACCGCGTTGACCGCCTCGACGACCACGCCGATCCCGATCCCGCCCATCGCGTCGGCCGCGACAAGCAGGTTCTCCGCCAGCGTCTCCAGGCAGCGCGCGCGCTCGAAGCCGTGCCGTTCGGGATAGCCCGCGAGCACGTTGACGTTGCCGGGGCGGAGCGCCGCCGCCACGCCGCGCGCGGTCTCCACCGCCCGGCGGAACTCCGCCTCCCGGCCCGGCGTCGCCGCGAGGCCGGGCCCGCCCGTCAGCATGTCGCCCACCGGCAGGTTGAGCACCGAGACCGCGAGCCCCGCCGCCTCGATCGCCCGCCGCCAGTCCTCCGCCGGGCGGTCGTAGGGGAACTGGATCTCGATCGCCTCGAACCCGGCCGCGGCGGCCGCCGCCGGCCGGTCCAGCCAGTCGCGCTCGGCGAACAGCATCGAGATATTGGCGGCAAACCGCAGCATGGCGGAGCGACTCTGCCACAGAAACGGTTTCGGTTTCGCCCCCGGGCGCGGTACCAATCGACGCGCCGACACCGTCCGGGTTCTTGCCATGGACCGCGCCACCGAAATCGAGCTGCTGGAGGAGCTCGCCGGCCTGCGCCGCGCGCGCGGCTTCTGGCTCGACGACGAGGTCGCGACCTCGCCGGTCGCGCGCTACACCTCCCCCGAGCGCTTCGCGCGCGAACGCGGCCGCCTGTTCCGCGCCCTTCCCGCGATCGTCGCGCATGCGAGCGAGCTGGCGGGGCCGGACGCCTTCCTGACCCGCGAGCTCGCCGGCCTGCCGCTGCTGCTGACCCGGGACGCCGGCGGCGCCGCGCATGCCTTCCTCAATGTCTGCCGCCATCGCGGCACCAGGCTGGTCGACGCGGCGAACGGCTGCGCGCGCCGCTTCGTCTGCCCCTATCACGGCTGGACCTTCGACAACCGGGGCGCGCTCGACGCCGTCACCCACGAAGCCGCCGGTTTCCCCGGCATCGACAAGCAGGGACTCGGGTTGAAGCGTTTGGGTTGCGCCGAGCGCCACGGCTGGATCTGGGTCGCCGCCGCCGGCGCGACGGCGCCCGACATCGACGGTTTCCTCGACGGGCTCGCCGCCGATTTCGCCTGGCTCGACGCCGGCGCGCTGCGGATCGTGCACCAGGATACCCAGGAGCGGGCGGCGAACTGGAAGATACTCGTCGAGGGCGGCATCGAGTCCTACCATTTCCGCATCGCCCACAAGGACTCGATCGGCCCCCATTTCCAGGACAATCTGTCGAGCTACCGGGTCTACGGCCGGCATATCCGCTCGGTCCTGCCGCGCGCCCGGCTCGACGCCATGATCGAGCGGCCGAGGGAGAGCTGGTCGCTCAGGCGGGCGGCCAACCTGGTCTACACCGTGTTCCCGTCCGCGCAGCTCCTGGTGCAGGAGGACCACGTGGTCTGGATCCAGACCCTGCCGCTCGCGCCCGACCGGACCCGGCTCAGGATCGCCACCCTGGCGCCGGCCGCTTCCGAAGACACCACGCATTGGCGCCGGAACCACGCCATCACCGTCGAGACCCTGGCCGAGGACTTCGCCATCGGCGAGAGCATCCAGGGCGGGCTCGACTCGGGTGCCAACGCGGAGCTCCGCTTCGGCCGATTCGAGGGCGCGCTCGACCGCTTCAACCGGATTGTCGAAAGCGAGCTAGATGGGGAGCGGCCCGGGCGGTGACGGGTGAAGAAACGCTGCGCGCGGCCCTCCGCCGCCTTCTCCGTCGCGCCCCGATCCTCGCGGCGCTCGGCCTCGTGCTGGCCGCGAGCTGGGGGTTCGTCGCCTGGATGACGCTCGACATGGCGCATCCCTTGGTGCGGCTGGCGATGCCGATGGACGCCGCTTGGTCATGGGCCACCGCGGTCGCGGTGCTTGCCATGTGGGCCGGGATGATGTTCGCCATGATGCTGCCCTCGGCCGCGCCGATGATCCTCGCCTTCGATACCGTCGAACGCGGCGATGCCGGGGGCGGGGGAGCGGCGCCGCGGACGCTCGCCTTCGCCGGCGGCTATCTGCTGGTCTGGGTCGGCTATTCGGCGCTCGCCGCCGGCGCGCAGTGGGAGTTCCAGGCGAGCGGGTTGCTGACGCCGATGATCGTGAGCCGCTCCGACTGGCTCACCGGGGGGCTGCTCGCGCTTGCCGGGCTCTACCAGTGGACGCCGCTGAAGGAGGCCTGCCTCAGGCATTGCCGCACGCCGCTCGGCTTCCTGATGGCGGAGTGGCGGGACGGCGTGCAAGGCGCGCTCGCGATGGGGCTCAAGCACGGCCTCTACTGCGCCGGCTGCTGCTGGGCGCTGATGCTGCTGCTGTTCGTGGCGGGTGTGATGAACCCGGTCTGGATCGTGTTCCTGACCGTGCTCGTGGCGCTGGAGAAATGGCCGGTCCTGCCGGCCTGGGTCGCCCGGCTGTTCGGCGCAATTCTGATCGGCGCCGGCGCCGCGATCCTGGTCTGACCGGTCGCGTCGGTGGCGTCCCGCAGGGCGCGACGCGGCCACGTTCGGCCGGTTCATCCGGCCAAGGCCGCCATGCTTGCCCGGTCGACGAGCTTCCCGTGACTCACCACGTGGGCGGGCGGGGTGTGGTTGCGCAGCGCCTCCACCGTGTTGGGCTCGTCCAGCACCACCAGATGCGCCGGCGCGCCCGGCTGGAGCGCGAGGTCGTGGACGTTCATCGCGCGCGCGGCATCGACCGTCACCAAGTCGTAGAGCCGGTCGATCTCCTCGCGCGCCGTCATCCACAGCAGGTGGGAGGCGAGAAAGGCGACCTCCAGCATGTTGTTTCGGCCGAACGGGTAGTAGGCGTCGGAGATGTCGTCCTGGCCGAGACAGACCAGGACGTCGTTCTCGAGAAGCTCCCGCACCCGCGCATGCAGCGGGCCGGTATGGGGGTCGCTGACGACCGGCACGCGGGCTCGCTTGAGGATCGCGCAGAGCCGCTTGAAATAGGCCTCCGGGTAGAGCGCCATGGCGCGGCAGTGATGCGCCAGCGCGCGGCCCTCCCAGCCGCGCCCGATCGCCTCGACGGCCATCGTCTCGAGCGTGCGCAGTCCGGGGTCGCCGGCGTCGTCGAGCAGCATCGAGACGTCCTTGTCGAATTCCTGGGCGAGGTCGAAACAGGTCCTCACGTGCCGGGCGGCGTCGGCCTCGGTGAACTCGATCCACGGGATTCCGCCCACTACGTCGGCGCCGAGCTCCATCGCCTCGCGCATCAGCTCCGCCGCGCCCGGCTCGCGGACGATGCCGTCCTGGGCGAAGGCGACCACCTGGATGTCGACGATGCCGCGAAACTCCTCGCGCACCGCCAGCAGCCCCTTCACCCCTTCAAGCCGCGCCTTGGTGTCTACATCGGCGAAGGCGCGGATGTGCAGATTCCCGTGCAGCGCCGCCAGCGCGGCCGCGCGCCGGGCGTTGTCGGCAATCCAGGACGCGTCGTATTTCTCCTTGACCAGGCTCGCGAGCTCGATGGCGGTCATCGTCTTGCCCATCTGGCCCTCGCGATAGGCCTTGAGCGCGTCGTCCTGCATCATCTCCAGCGTCCACACCTTGCACATGTGGAGATGCGGGTTGGCGAAGGACTCGGTGACCAGCCCGCCCGCCGCGTCGATCTCGGTATCGGCCCCGGCGGTCAGGGCGGGGCCGATCTCGGCGATCCTACCGCCGGCGATCGCGATGTCGCGCAGCCCCTCCGCCGCTCGGCGAAGACGGGCGTTTCGGATCAGGATGTCGCAGTTTTCAGGCACCGTCTTTCTCCGAGGCTATGTGGTCAGGCGAGGAGCGAGGCATAGGCGCGCAGGTACTCGTCGCGCCGCGCCTCGACTCGGGTTCGGATCTTGTCCCCGGAGGCGCTCATCTCCGCGAGGTCGGCAGTCGAGAGCGTCCCGGTCAGGACCGCCCGGAAGCTCGTCCGCGCCTTGATCCGGCCCCACCAGGCCGCGGTCGCCGGACGGCCGGCGGTCCAGATATCGAGCAGACCGAGATATTCAACACGGGCAAAATAGGGCGTCACCGCCGCCTCGGCGAGCGTGTACCGGTCTCCGGCGAGCCAGCTTCCGGTCGCCGCCAGCCGGGCCTCCAGCTCCCGGACCAGCCTCTCATAGGCGGCAACGGCCCTGAACGCGTAGCGCGAGGCGACGCCGTCCTCGACCGAGGACCGGTAGAAATCCTCGCGGACCGGGTCGCCCACGTTGCGAAACCGCGCTTCCCGCTCCGCCTCTTCCATCGCCAGCATGCGGTCGCGGAACATGGCGCAGAAGCTTAAGACCGAGCCGGCTTCGTGGATTTCCTCGTCGACCAGCTTGGTCCATCGACGAACCTCCGCGCGCCCGGCCGGATCGCCGGGCATCAGCGGCGGGGCGGGAAAGGTCTCGTCCAGATATTCGCAGATGACGGTCGATTCGACGATCGTCGCGCCATCATGCACCAGGGTCGGCACCACGCCGCGCGGGTTCATGCGGAGATAGTCCGGGTCGTACTGCGCGCTCAGGAACAGCGGAACCGTGACGGTCTCGTAGTCGAGCCCCTTCTCGGCCAGGACCAGCTCGACCTTGTGGCAACAGACCGCGTTATGGTCGCGGTAGAGTGTCAGCATGACGGGCGGGCGCTCCCGTGCAGGACGGCATCCGCGAATTCTCGGAAGGCGAGGCCCGCCCCGCAAGTGGCATCTATTGACGCGGACTCGCCGCGACTTACACTTTCGCCGGCCTTGTAGAACGACAACAACCCACCGGAGGAACGGCCAATGCGAGACAAATTCAACCCATTCGGTATGAGGACCCTGCTCGCGGTTTGCGCCGCCACCGGTCTCGCCCTGTCGGCAAGCGCAGCCGGCGCGGAGAAGCTCAAGGTGGCGCTGGCGCTGCCCGGCGCCGTCAGCGACAAGGGCTTCAACGCCAGCGCGCATGCCGGGCTGATGCTGATCGAGAAGACCCTGGGCGACAAGGTCGAGGTGGCGTTCTCGGAGAGCGTCAAGCGGCCCGATTTCGTCGCCACGCTGCGCGACTACGCCAATCGGGGCTACAACGTGATCTACGCCCACGGGTTCCAGTGGGGCGACGCCATCGCCAAGGTCGCCGCCGAGAACCCCGACAAGTATTTCTTCA
The DNA here is from genome assembly GCA_028821395.1 of Defluviicoccus sp. Lineage (GTDB taxonomy): Bacteria > Pseudomonadota > Alphaproteobacteria > MPNO01 > MPNO01 > MPNO01. The sequence goes on along the minus strand of JAPPGP010000125.1, from coordinate 52,821 downwards.
ACACTTACGGCTCGGGCAAGGCCAAAAACCTCGCCAATCTCTACGTCTCGTTCCAGGAGCTGTTCTACGTGACAGGCCAGTTGGCGGCGAAGCTCAGCAAGGCCGATGTCATCGGCGCGGTCGGCGGCTGGGAGATCCCGCCGATTCGCATCCAGGTGGATGCCTTCCGCCAGGGGGTTCTGGCCGCCAAGCCCGAGGCGAAATTCGTCGCCATCTATACCGGCACCTTCTATGACGCGGTCAAGGGCAAGGAGGCGGCGCGCGCTGTGATCTCGCAGGGCGCCGATATCGTCGCCCACATGGCGGACGCGACGGGGCTCGGGGTGATCCAGGCGGCGAAGGAGAAGAAGGTGCCGGTGATCGGCTATTTCGCCGACCAGCGGAGCCTCGCCCCCGATCTCGTCGTCTCCTCGGCGGTGATCAAGGTCGACGACATGCTGCTCAAATCGATCAAGTCGGTGGTCGCCGGCAAGTTCAACCCGGGGCCCAACCGCTTCGGCCTCGCCTCCGGCGTGCTCGAGGTCGGGCCCTACGGCCCCATGGTGCCGGAGAACGTGAAGGCAGAGATCGCCAAGCTGGTCGCCGACATCAAGTCGGGCGCGGTCAAGGTCCCCGCGCCCAACGTGCCGGCGCTGATGAAGCAGAAGATCAACAAGCTCTAGCCCGGCCGGCAGCCCGACGGCGCCCGCCGCCACGAGGCGGCGGGCGTCTTCGTTCCGTTTCCCGGGGAACCCGGCGATGTCCCTCTTGCGCATGGAGCGGATCACCAAGACCTTCCCGGGCGTGGTCGCCAACGACCGCGTCGACCTCTCGGTCGACCGGGGAGAGGTCCACGCCCTGCTGGGGGAGAACGGGTCCGGCAAGACGACCCTGATGAACGTGCTCTACGGGCTGCACCGGCCGGATTCCGGGCGCATTCTGCTGGAAGGGGAAGAGGTCGGCTTCGCCTCGCCGGTCGACGCCATCGCCGCCGGAATCGGCATGGTGCACCAGCATTTCATGCTGGTCCCGCCGCTCACCGTGGTCGAGAACATCGTGCTCGGGCTCAAGACCGCAAACGCACCGGGCAGCCCGCTGCTCGACCTCAAGACGGCGGCCGCCCGAATCCGGCAGCTCGCCGCGGCGCACGGGCTCGACATCGACACCGGCGCCGAGGTGTGGCAACTCCCCGTCGGTGCCCAGCAACGGGTGGAGATCCTGAAGGCGCTCTACCGCGATGCCGATCTGCTGATCCTCGACGAGCCGACGGCGGTGCTCGCGCCGTCGGAGGTGGAACACCTGATCGGCGTCCTGCAGAGCCTGGCGGCGAGCGGCAAGGCGGTCATCTTCATCTCGCACAAGCTCAACGAGGTGATGGAGGTGGCCGACCGGATCAGCGTGCTGCGCGGCGGCCGGCTCGCCGGCACGGTGGCCGCCGCCGACACCGACCCGTCCGAGCTGGCGCGGCTGATGGTGGGCCGCGACATCGTCCCGCCGCGCAGGCGCGGCAACCGGCCGGGCGCCCCGGTCTTGCGGATCGAAGACCTGAGCGTCCGGGACGACCGGGGCCTGCGCGCGGTCGACGGCGTCGGGTTTTCGCTGTTCGAGGGCGAGATCCTCGGCATCGCCGGGGTCGACGGCAACGGCCAGAAGGAGCTGACCGAGGCGATCGCCGGCGTGCGCGCCGTCGAAGGGGGCAGCCTCGACCTGGCCGGGCTCGCCGCCTCGCGCGGCGGGCGGTTCCGAAATATCGGCCATGTCACCGAGGACCGCCACCAGACCGGCCTCCTGATGTCCTTCCGGCTGTGGGAGAACCTGGCCCTCAAGTCGAGCGACCGCCCGCCGTTCGGCTCGCCCTTCTGGCTCCGCGTGGGCGCGATGCGCGAGGCCGCGTCGCGGGCGATCGACACCTTCTCGATCGCGGCGCCGGGTGCCGACATCCCGGCCTCCGCGCTGTCCGGGGGAAATCAGCAAAAGCTCGTGCTTGCGCGCGAGCTCGGTCTCCGCCCGAAGCTGCTGCTGGCGGCGCAGCCGACCCGCGGGCTCGACGTGGGCGCGACCGAATACGTCCACCGGCGTCTGCTGGCCGCACGCGACGAGGGCATGGCGATCCTCCTGGTCTCCACCGAGCTCGACGAGGTCCTCGCCCTCAGCGACCGGATACTGGTGATGTACGAGGGTCGGGCGATGGGGCCGGTGGAAGCCGAGGAGACGACTCGCGAGACCGTCGGGTTGATGATGGCGGGGATGGCGCTCGGCGAGGCCGCGACGCGGAGCACATCGTGAGCCAGGCCGCGACCGCGCGTATCCCCGAGGTCCTGCGCGCGACATCGATTTCGCTCGCCGCGATCGTGCTTGCCCTGGCCGCGAGCGCGGTGCTGATCCTGCTCGCCGGCGCCGACCCTCTCGCGGCCTACTGGGCGCTGCTGCAAGGCGCCGTCGGCGACGGGTTCGCGCTCGGAAACACGCTCGCGCGCACCACCCCGCTGATCTTCACCGGGCTCGCCGTGGCCTTCGCCTTCCGCTGCAACCTGCTCAATATCGGCGCCGAGGGGCAGCTCTACGCCGGCGCGCTGGCGAGCGTGGTCATCGGCATCTACCTCACCGGCCTGCCGGCGGTCCTCCACATCGCGTTCGCCATCGCCGGCGGGTTCCTCGCCGGCGCCGCGTGGGGCGGGATCGCGGGCTATCTGCGCGCCGCGCGCGGCATCAACGAGATCATCTCGACGATCATGCTCAACTTCGTCGCGATATTCTTCGTGAGCTATTTGGTGCACGGCCCGCTCGCCGAGCCGCCCGGCTTCTTCCACCAGACGGCCATGGTCGCCGAGAGCGCGCGGCTTCCGGTGCTGTACGCCAAGTCGGACCTCTCGATCGCCATCTTCATCGCCGTCGGTTTCGCCCTCGTCACGGCCTATGTGCTGTGGCGCACGCCGTTCGGGCTGAAGCTGCGCGCGGTCGGAGAATCGACGGGAACCGCGCGCTTCGCCGGGGTGCCCGTCAACCGCTACGTGTTCGGGGCGATGAGCGTCTCCGGCGGGCTCGCGGGGCTTGCCGGCACCGCCGAAATGATCGGCGGCCAGTACCGCCTGCTCGACTTCTTCTCCCCGGGCTACGGCTTCGACGGAATCGCGGTGGCGTTCCTCGGCCGGTCCGATCCGATCGGCGTGGTGTTCGCCGCCTTCCTGTTCGCCGCGCTCCGGGTCGGCGCCAACCACATGCAGAGAACGACCGGGCTGCCGACCTCGCTGATCCTGGTGATCCAGGGCATGGTCATCCTGTTCATCCTGTGCGTGGCGGTGCTCGAATGGTACCGGCGGCGGCAGCGCGGCTGAGGGGCGGGCAATGGACGTGTTTCTCGGCGTGCTCGATCCGGACTACTTCGCCGCCACGATCCGGCTGGCGACGCCGCTGTTGTTCGCCACGCTCGGCGGGATCCTCAACGAGCGGGCGGGCATCATCAATATCGGCCTCGAAGGCACCATGCTGATGGCCGCGCTGACCGGCGTGTTCGGCGCCTGGTTCATCGGCTCGCCCTGGCTCGGCTTTGCCTGCGGCGTCCTCGCCGGGGCGCTGATCGCATGGATCCACGGCTTCGTCTCGATCTCTCTCGGCGCCAACCAGATCGTGTCGGGCACGGCGATCAATCTTCTCGGCCTCGGCCTGTCGAGCTTCCTCATCCGCATCGTCTTCGGCCTCAAGGAACAGCAGAGGGTGGTGCCGCATTTCGACCCGGTCTCGCTGCCCCTGCTGGCCGATCTGCCGCTCCTCGGCCCGGTCCTGTTCCATCAGCACGCGCTGGTCTATCTCGCCTTCCTGCTGGTCCCTCTCATGTGGGTGATCCTCTTCCGGACCCGCTGGGGGCTGATGATCACCGCGGTGGGCGAGCATCCCCAGGCCGCCTCGTCGGTCGGCGTCGACCCGCTTCGCGTACGCTACGCCTGCACCGTGCTGTCCGGCGCGCTGGCGGGTGCCGGCGGCGCGTTCCTCTCCCTCGGACAGCTTCACTTCTTCCAGGACGAGATGGTGGCCGGACGCGGGTTCATCGCGCTCGCGGCGCTGATCTTCGGGCGCTGGCACCCGGTCGGCGGGATGATCGCGTGCCTGATCTTCGGCGCCGCGGATGCGCTGCAGTTCCGGGGCCAGGCAGTCGGGCTCGGGGTTCCGCACCAGTTCATGCTGATGTTTCCCTATGTGCTGACGCTGGCGATCCTCGTCGTCGTCGGCGGCAAGAGCCAGGGTCCCGCGGCGATCGGGATTCCGTTCCGCAAGACCTGAGTGTCCGAGGTTGCCCGGGTGGACGGCATGACGGCTGCTTGGGCGAGCTCACGGGTTCGCCGGGTTGGGGCGGCTCCCGGACCCTCGCTCCCTCGCCACGACCGGGGTCGCAGCCGGCCAACGGGAGCCAAAGTCTCCGTTGCATGCCATACTTCCCGGTGTGACCCTGCCGCGCTCGAAGCTCGCAAGGAACAAGAGGGAGGCGTGGGTGAGCGGCGGAAGGCTCCTTGTCCGCGGAGGCGCCCGGGCATGGCCCGGATCGGGAAAGCATACGAAGCGCTGATCGGGGCTCTGGCCGGGCTTGCCTGCGCGCTGCTCGGCCTCGTCTTCCTGGCGATCGTCTACGACGTCGTCGTCAGGACGCTCGGGTTCCAGCCGCCCTACTGGGTGAGCGCGCTGACCGAGTACGCGCTGCTCTTCATGACCATGCTGGCCGCGCCCTGGCTGGTCCGCCGCAAGGCGCACGTGTTCGTCACCTCCCTGCTGACGGTCCTGCCGCGATTCGCGCGGCGGCTCGCAGGCAGGCTGGTCTATGCGGGCTGCATCGCGATCTGCCTCGCCATCGGCTACTACGCCGCGTCGATGGGGCTCGAGGCGTTCCGGCTCGGCGAGTTCGACGTGCGCTCGATCGACATGCCGCGATGGCTCCTGTTCGCCTCGCTGCCGCTCGGGTTCGGTCTCTGCGCCGTGGAGTTCGCGCGCTTCCTCGCCGGGTTCGACGACATGTATGCGGGCGCCGACAGGGAAGGAATCTGAGCCGTGGCGTGGTTCGAGGCCGGCGGTCTGCTGATGGGCCTCGTCGTCGGCTTGATGCTGCTCGGCATGCCGGTGGCGTTCGCCTTCCTCGGGGTGAGCGTCATCGGCGTGACGCTCTATATGGGGTTCGAGACCGGGCTCAAGCAGCTCTCCGCCAACGCCACCAACGCGGTGACGGTCTTCGTGCTCGTCCCACTGCCGCTCTTCCTCCTGATGGGCGAGCTGTTCTTCCGCACCGGCCTCGCGGCCCGCGTATTCGATGCCTTCGACCGGCTGTTCGGGCGATTGCCCGGACGGCTTTCCTACCTGACGGTTGCCGGCGGCACGACCTTCGCCGCGCTGACCGGGGCCAGCATGGCCTCGACGGCCATGCTGGGGGCGCTGATGCTGCCGGAGATGGCCAGGCGGGGCTACAAGAAGCACCTCGCGATGGGGCCGATCCTCGGCACCGGCGGGCTCGCGATGATCATCCCGCCGTCGGGGCTCGCCGTGCTGCTGGGCAGCATCGCGCGGATCGATATCGGCAAGCTGCTGATCGCCGGCGTACTGCCGGGGCTGCTGCTCGCCGCCATGTACGTCGCGGTGATCTATGTCCAGGTGCGAATCGATCCCGACGCCGCGCCTCAATATGCCGTGGAACGCGTATCCCTCGGCGAGAAGCTGCGCCTGGTCGCGACCAACATCCTGCCGATGGGGGTGATCGTCTTCATGGTGATCGGGCTGATCCTGCTCGGCGTGGCCACGCCGTCGGAATCGGCGGCGTTCGGCGTTCTCGGCGTGCTGATCCTCGCCGCCGCCTTCGGCTCCCTCACCGTCGAGGCCGTCAGAACCTCGCTCTTGAACGCCCTCAAGGTCACCGCGATGGTGTTTCTGATCATCACCGGATCGGCCACCTTCAGCCAGATCCTCGCGCTGTCCGGCGCGAGTTCGGGGATGGTGCGCTGGGCGACAGGGCAGGAGGTGGCGCCGATCCTGCTGTTGCTGGTGATGTTCGCGATCCTCCTGTTCCTCGGCATGCTGATGGAGCAGGTGTCGATCATGATGCTGACCGTCCCGATCTTCTTCCCGCTCGCCCAGGCGCTCGGCTTCGACCTGATCTGGTTCGGCGTGATAATGCTGCTTGCGCTGGAGATCAGCCTGGCGACGCCGCCCTTCGGTCTCGGACTGTTCGTGCTGATGGGTGTCGCGCCGAAGGGAACGACCCTGGTCGAGGTGGCGGTCGCGGCGCTTCCCTATGTCGGAAGCGCGATACTCCTGGTGCTGATCCTCATCGCGGTGCCGGAGATCGCGACGCTGCTGCCCGGCCTGATGGACTGAGGCCCGATACCGGGCGGCGCGCTCGCGCCGCCCGGCAGCGAGAACCCTAGTTGTAGAACTTGGCGCGCAGCCGATCGGCCATATCCGGCGAGCGCCGCTTGATGTCCGCCCACAAATTCTCGAACGCTGCGGCACGGAACTTGCGCGCCGCCTCGCCCTGGAGCGCGATCGTCTCCAAGCCGCGCTTGGCCTGCTCGGCGCGGAGCGCCTGCTGGTCCTTCTGGAACGCGTCGTAGGAGATCTTCTCGTTCTCGATCGCCAGGCGCTGCAGCTTGGCGCGGGTGGCTTCCGGCAGCGCGTTCCACTTCTTGAGGTGGACCACGGTCGCGATGTCCACCTGGAGGAATCCGGGATCGATCCGGTACTTGATGAACTTGTCCCAGGAGAAGTCGTTGACCACGAAGAGCGGCGTCCCCAACCCGTCGATGAGCCCGCGCTCGAGCGCCGAGTAGATGTCGCCGATGAACATCTGGACGTTGGTCGCGCCGAGCCCCGAGAAGAACTTGTTGGTGATCGGGGTGGAGCGCAGCTTGAGACCGGACAGGTCGACCGACCCGTTCATCATCTTGGGCTTCCTGGTCAGGAAGATGTGGAAGCCGAGACCGGCATCGCTCCAGGCCAGAAAGTGGGCGTTGAGCTTCTTGCGCATGATGTCGGCCAGCATGGCGAAACCGCCATTGGCGCGGACCTCCATCGGCGTCTTGTCGCTGGCGCCGAGCGCGCCGCCCTCGGGCACGATGCCGAGATAGAAGTTGGGCGGCGCGTAGACGATGTCGATGGCGCCGTTGCGAACGGCGACCGCCTGCTCGCGCGGCGGGATGACCTCGGGGCCGCCGGCGTAGTCGATGCGGAGCGAACCCTTCATTTCCCGGTTCACGACGTCGACGAAGCGAAGGAAGCTCTTCGGCGTGCGCACGTTCCTGTTGAACGCCGTGACGGCGCGCAGCACTTCCTCGGCGCCCGCCGAGGGAGCGATCGCCGCGTTGCTTGTGGTCAGCACCGCTGCCGCGGCGATGGCCCAAAGGATTCTGTGCATTTCGTTTCCTCCCCGTTTCGAAATTCTCTTGGCGTGGCAACTCAAAGCGGCATCGGCGTCGGCGCCTCCATCATGCGGGTCTGAAGCCTGACCGTGCGCCGCGCGATCATCCAGCCCGCTTCTCCGGCGATCCATTCGTCCTCGTAGGTGCCGACCGCGTAGACGTCGGAGCGGCCCTGGAGATCGGTCCTGACCACGACGAAGCGCGAAAGGCTCGACGCCCTGCCCGGTTCGATGTCGACCTCCTCGACGGTCACGAGATGGAACCGCGCCGCGAGGTCGTGGATGTGCTGCGACGATTCCGAGAGCAGCCGCGCAAGCTCCGCGCGGTCGGCGCGCAGCCAGGTCGAGTCGCGCTTGATCTCCGGCGTGGCCACCTCCATCGCGTACTCGGCGCCCTCGGCGAACAGCGCGATGAAGCCGTCGAAATCGCAGGCATCGAGCGCTCGCGCGCTGCGGGCGACACGCGCGCGGATTAGCTCCCGCTGTTCGAGCTCTGCGAGCCGGTCGGTCACGTCGCCAGCGCCGGCTCCGCCGGCGCCGCGGCCACGGCCCCGGGCCGTCGCGATGCCTCGATGTCGTGCGGCCAGTAGCCGACGCGCCGCCCCCATTCCTGGTAGTAGGCGCGCAGGTTGGAATCGTCGTGCGGCCGCAGCTCTTCCTCGCGGGCGAAGATGCTGTAGCGCGATGCGCCGACCGACATGTTGCGCCACTGCGCCTCCACACAGGCGATGTCCTCCGGCAGGTTGCGGCCGGCCGGTCCCCAGATCTGATTGTGATGGCGGACGCGCATCTCGCGAACTTCCTCGGAGTCGCTCTTGAGCCCGACGCCGCGATACTCGATCAGCGACAGCCCCGGCTCCATCGGGGTGATCGAGTCGATGCGGATCGCGGTCGCGCGGATGTTGATCATGACGTCGGGAAAGACCTCCATGATCATCATGCCGTTCGGGCTGATCCCGGGCATGGTGTGCTCCGCGCGGCCGTCGAGACCCGCGCTCTGGTAGTTCATGGCGCCTTCGAGGATCACGTTGTGCGAGTTGGGATAGAGCCGCCAGCGGCGCTCGTGGTACTCGGGGTGAACCACGCCGGTCTTGCGGTTAAGCACGTGCATGAGGTCGTGGTAGATCTCCGAGTTGTTGTCCACCCAGAGCTTCCAGTTCGTTCGCACCTCGGCACGGTGATAGTGGAACACCTCGAGCTCCTCGGCATCGAGGTGCTTCTTCATGTGGTCGTGCATCGGCCCGAGGAAGTCCTCGAGCGGCTCGATCTCGTCGGCGATGCTGACGAAGACGAGGCCGCAGGTAACGGCCGTCCGAACCGGGCGAAGCCCGACCTTCTCCTTGTCGAGGCCCGCGGCCCTGTAGCCCTCGACGCGCGAGATCGACGTGCACCGTCCGTCGAGGCCGAAGGTCCAGAGATGGTACATGCACTGGAAGCCGCGCCGCAGCCGGCCGTTCTCGTCGCGCACCAACGGCGCGCCGCGATGCGGGCAGACGTTGAAGAAGGAGCGAAGCGCCCCGTCTTGCGCGCGGACGGTGACGATGGGGAAACCGCCGACCTCGGAGACGCGATAATCGCCGGGCTCGGGCAGCTCGGTCTCCAGGCAGATGAATTTCCAGCAATCGCCGAACAGCTTCCGCTGTTCCGCCCTGAAGACGTCCCAGTCGGTGTGGATCCGGTTGTCCAGGAAGTGAGTGGTCGGAAGGTCCGGCGGCTCTTCCCACCGGCGCACCAGGTCGTTCATCGGGCGACTCCCGTGCAAAGCCCTGCTGTTCCAGAGCCCGCTCGATTATCGCCGCGCCCCGTCGCACGATCAATGTTCCGTTGGGTCTCACGGGGTTAGGGTCACCGGCCGTTTCGCCCGCTTCGAAGGGACACGACAGGAGCCGCCCAATGAAAGCCATTCGTTTCGATCGTTTCGGGGGACCGGAAGTGCTCCGCATGGTCGACATGCCCGACCCCGTCCCGGGGCCCGGCGAGATCCTCGTCGAGGTTCATGCGGTCAGCGTGGTGGCGGGGGACTGCAAGCTTCGCAACGGGGAGATGGCGGGACGGCTCGCCCTGCGCCCACCCAAGATCCCGGGGCGCGACGGGGCCGGGATCGTCCGCTCGGTGGGCGCCGGCGTCGCCGGGTTCGACCCCGGGGACCGGGTCTGCTTCACCTGCCAGTACGGCGAGCAGGGATCCTATGCCGAGCTCGCGCTGCGTCCGCAAGGCGATGTCGTCCGCATGCCCGGGCGGCTGAATTTCATCGAGGCCGCCGCGGTCACCCATGCGGGCATCTGCGCCTACATCGCGATCGTCGAGACCGCCGCCGTCAAGGCCGGCGACAGGGTCCTGGTGCACGCGGCGGCGGGCGCGATCGGCGGCATCGCCGTACAGCTCTGCCGGATGCTCGGCGCCGAGGTCGCCGGAACCTGCAAGGCGCGCAATGTCGACCACGTGACGGCGCTCGGCGCACAGCGCGCGATCGCCTATGACAGGGAGGATTTTTCCAGCGCCATCTCCGGGCAGGACGTGGTCATCGACATGGTCGGCGGCGATGTCCACGCGAGATCGCGCAGGGTGCTTCGGCCGGGCGGCAGGCTGGTGTGGCTGATCGCGGAACCGTTCGAGGAGCCGGACGACGGGCGGGACATCGAAATCCGGCAGGCCGTCATCAAGGACAGCCCCGAATCCCTCAGAGCGGCGATCGGACTGGCCGACCGGGGCCGCATCCGCCCGCTGGTCAGCCAGGTCCTGCCTCTCTACCGGGCGGCGGACGCGCATCGCATCATGGAAGCGGGCGAGAACACGCGCGGGCGCCTCGTGCTCGATACCCGGCGACTGGCGCCGTGAACGCCGGCTGCTTCGCCCCAAGCCGGTCCGGGCTCAGCCGTCGGTGCGCCGAAGCACGAAGAAGCCGTAGCCCGCCTCGTCGGAGAAACGCCGGACGATGTCGATCTCCTTGCGAATATCGTCGAGGACTCTCAGGACGCTGGCGTCGGCACGCCCCGCAAGCTCGGCCAAGCGCGCCTCCAGCGGGACGTAGTAGGCCTCGTGCGCTGCCTTCGGCATGCGGAAGCCGCCGACCGCCCGGTACCCGGCGGCCTCAGCGCGGGAACGAATCGCCGCTTCCGACGCCATGTCCGGATACTCGATCGCCCAGAACGCGCGGGCCTCTCTCGATGGATCGCCGGTCCACCAGACGAAGTCGCTGAACGCCACGCTGCCTCCCGCGCGAAGCCAGGGGCGCCACATGGCGAGCGCCCGCTCCACGCCCACCGCGTAGATGCACCCTTCCGCCCAGACGAGATCGATGCTTGCCGGGGCTACGTCGATCTTCTCCATGTCCCCGCACAGCGCTCGGACGCGACCCGCAAGGCCGGCGGCGCAGGCGCGTTCGGCGATCCGCTCGACGAAGGGGGCGTGGATCTCGACGGACGTGATCCGGGCATCCGGGAGCGCATGCGCCAAGGCGAAGGTCGTGCGGCCGTGCCCCACGCCGAGGTCGAGCACCCGCCGGATCGCATCGCGGCCGGGAACCGCGTCCAGCGCGCGCAGCGTCGACGCGTCGTTTCCCGGGGCGCCCTGCGACAGGGGTCCGAAGACCTCGTACAAGACCTCGTCCATGCCTCCATTATCGCGCCATGTCCGGCCCGCTGCCCGCAGCGGCGAACAATCCTCGCCAGTGTGCGGCGGGCGGGCTATGGTTCGGCATAATTTGGAAGGCATTGCAGCGCCGCGGCCCCCGACAGCCGCCGGCCGTCCATCGGATGCTTCCGCAGGGAGGAGACCATGACCGATCTTGACCGCAGGCAGTTCCTCTACGCCGCCGGCGCCGCGGGGGCGGCCGCCGGCCTCGGCTCGCTGCTGTTCAACCGGACGGCGGCGGCGGCGATCGGCGACACGCTGACCATCGCCTATCACGTGCCGCTGCCGGCCTGGGACCCGACGACCGGCCTGTCCTCGGTCAACCCGCAGCTCATGTCGATCTACAAATGCGTGTTCGACCAGTATGTCGACCAGAACGCCGATCTGAGTTTCCGGCCCGGCCTGCTGACCGAGTGGGGCTGGACCGACGGCAAGAGCCGGATCCGCATGGAGGTGCGCGAGGGCGCCAAGTGGCAGGACGGCAAGCCGATCACCGCAGGCGACATCGTCTGGAACCTTGAGCGCGTCGCCGACCCGAAGACCGGCAACCCGGTCTCCTTCATCTGGTCCTCGGTCGCGAATTTGAAGGCGGACGGCAACGTCGTCACCGGCGACGTGAAGCAGTATACGCCGGACCTGTTCAAGTGGATGGCGTTCCTGACGGCCTATGTCCTGCCGCCACATCACTATGAGAAGGTCGGCAAGGCGGGCTTCGAGAAACAGCCAATGGGCTCGGGCCCCTATACGGTCGACGAGTTCCAGCGCGGCGCTTTCGTGCGCCTGAAGGCGAACCCCGGCTACTGGGGCGACGCGCCGGCCTTCAAGACGGTCGTGTTCAAGTTCGTGACCGATCCCGCGGCGCGCATCGCCGAGATCGAGAGCGGCCGGTCGGATCTCACGCTCAACATTCCGTTCGAGGAATACGACCGGCTGCGCGCCAAGGACGGGCTGGAAGGCGCGGCCACCCCGGTGTCCGACATCGCGATGATCTTCTTCAACGACGTGGCGCCGATGACCGACATCAACGTGCGCCGGGCGGCGGTGATGGCGGTCGACAAGAAGGCGATCGTGGACCGGCTGCTGCGGGGCTACGGCGTGCCGATCGAGACCCTGCTGGCGCCGCCCTATACCGGCTTCGATCCGGATGTGAAGACGCCCTACGATCCGAAGGCGGCGGTCGCGCTGCTCGCCAAGTCGGGGTTCTCCCGGGACAAGCCGGTCACGTTCAAGATCCAGACCACGCGCGGCTACATCGCCAAGGACTACGAGGTCATCCAGGCGATCGTCGGCATGTGGCGCAAGGTGGGCATCCGGGCCGAGATCGAGGTCTACGAGGTCGCCAAGCATTTCGAGCTGCGCGCCCAGGACAAGCTGGCACCGGCGGCGTTCTACAACTGGGGCAACTCGATCGGCGATCCGACCACGTCGACCGGCCACGCCATGTTCGGCCCGTCGCCGCACTCGACCTGGGACACCGACGACCTCGACGCCATGATCGGTCCGCTCTGGGGCGAGAAGGACGAGGCCAAGCGCATCGCCGGCTGGCAGAAAGTGAACCGCTACATCGCGGACAAGGCTTACGTCTTTCCGCTCTATCAGCAGGTCCAGCCGGTCGTCTTCAAGACGGGCCTCGACTTCCAGGGCCACTTCGCCAACTTCGTTCTGCCCCAGGCGATTTCTAAGGGTTAGGGCGGACCTGTCTCCGGTGGGCAGGGGGCGGAGAACCGGGACGCTCCCCTGTCCTCCGATGGATTCGCGCTGACGCGGCCGACCCGTGTCCTGGCCCTTCCTGCTCCGCCGGCTGCTCCTCGCCATCCCGACGCTGTTCGGCGTGGCCGTGATCGTGTTCGTGCTGCTGCGCGTCGTCCCGGGCGATCCGATCGCCATGCTGATCGGGCCGGGGGCGACCGAATCGGACGTCGCGGAGCTGCGCCGGCTCTACGGGCTGGACGAGAGCATCGCGCCACAATTCGTCTACTACCTCCAGGACCTCGCCGCCGGCAATTTCGGCACCTCGATCTCGATGCGCCAGGACGTGATGGAGCTGGTGCTGGGGCGCCTGCCGGTGACCGTCGAGCTGTGCCTGGTCGCGATGTCGATGGCGATCCTGCTCGGCGGTGCCATGGCGCTCGCCGGCGCCTATTGGCGCGGCCGGGCCGGCGAGGTCGCGGTGGACGGCGTCGCCGGCTTCATCCTGGCGATCCCGGATTTCCTGTGGGCGCTGCTGTTCATCCTGTTCGTCGTCGTCTTCGCGCTGGACGGGCTGCCGATCTCGGGCCGGATCGGCCACGACGTCGCGTTCCGGGGCGCGACCGGATTCCTGCTGGTCGAGAGCCTGCTGCGCCTGCGCTTCGACGCCTTCGGCTCGGTGCTGCTGCACACGGTTCTGCCGGCCGCCGCCCTCGCGCTGCCGCTGGCGGCGATCGTCGCCCGGGTGCTCAAGACCTCGATCGCCGAGGCGATGACCCAGGACTATATCCTGATGGCGCGCGTCAAGGGCTTCTCCCGGGCGCGCATCGTCTGCCGCGAGGCGCTCCGCAACGCGCTGGTGCCGACCGTGACGCTCACCGGCGTCCAGTTCACCTTCCTGGTCGGCGGGACGGTGCTGGTCGAGAAGATCTTCTCCTATCCCGGCATCGGCAACATGGCCATCGACGCCGTCATCAACCGCGACCTGCCGCTGATCCAGGGCCTGGTGCTGACCTTCGCGGTGCTGTTCATCGCGGTCAACCTGCTGGTCGACATGAGCTACGCGCTGCTCAATCCGCGGATGCGCCATGGCTGAGGCGGCGGCCCTGGCCGGCCCGGTACGAGGGCGCGGCGGTACGGTCAGCCGGCTGCTGGCGAACCGGCGGGTCGTGCTGGGCGGCGCGGTGCTGCTGTTCTTTGCGCTCGCCGCGGTCTTCGCGCCGCTGATCGCGCCGCACGATCCGGTCGAACAGGATCTGCTGCTGCAATACGCGCCGCCCTTCTGGTCGGACAAGGCGGAAGCCGGCTACCTGTTCGGCACCGACAATCTGGGCCGGGATATCCTGTCCCGCCTCATCTACGGCGCGCAGATCGCCCTCTTCGTCGCCGTCACCGCCGCTGCCGCCGCCGGGCTGCTCGGCACGGTACTCGGCCTGCTCGCCGGCTATCTCGGCGGCTGGGTCGATGCCGTCATCTCCCGGCTGGTCGAGGTCTGGATGGCCTTCCCGGCGGTCCTGCTCTCCATCGTGTTGGTCGCGGTGATGGGGACCGGCCTGCATTCGGTCATCATCGCCATCGCGGTGATCGACTGGACGCGCTTCTGCCGGGTCGTGCGCGCCGAAACCATGGCCCAGAAGCAACAGGATTACGTCGCTTCGGCGGTCACCGTCGGCCTCGGCCGCATGGCCATCCTGTGGCGCGAAATCCTGCCCAACGTGCTGCCCCTGCTGCTCGTCCTGTTCACCCTGGAAATGGGCATCGCCGTGATCGTCGAGGCGATCCTCAGCTATGTGAACCTGTCGCTGGCCTCCGATTTCCCGACCTGGGGCACGATGATCGCTGACGGCCGGAAATATGTGAACCAGGCGCCCTGGCTGATGATCCTGCCGATCGTCTGCGTCATCGCCCTCGTCCTGGCGCTCAACGCGCTCGGCGACGGGTTGAAGGACGCGCTCGACCCGGTGATGCGCAAATGAGCGATGCGCAAATGACCGCCGGGACGCCGCCGAACGGCCCGATCCTCTCGGTCCGCAACCTGCATCTGGCGATCGCCGGCCGGCGGCGGCAGACGCCGATCCTGCGCGACGTCTCGCTCGACATCGTCCCCGGCGAGGTCCACGGGCTGGTCGGCGAATCCGGCGCCGGCAAGACGATGATCGGCAAGGTCATTCTAGGCATCCAGCCGTCGCTCGCCCGAATCACCGGCGGATCGGTGCGGTTCGACGGCCGGGACATCACCCATCTGCCGGAGAAGGAACGGCGTCGCCTGATGGGCCGGGGCCTCGGCCTGATTCCGCAGGACCCGATGACCTCGCTCAACCCGGCCTACCGCATCGGCGGGCAGATCGCCGACGTGTTGCGCCTGCATCTGGCCATGGACCGGGCGGCGGCCCGCGCGCGGGCGCTCGAACTGCTCGACGACGTCCACATCCGGGAGCCGGAGCGCGTGCTGCGCCAGTATCCCCACGAACTCAGCGGCGGCATGCGCCAGCGCGTCCTGATCGCCATCGCCTTCGCCTGCCGGCCCAAGCTGATCGTCGCCGACGAGCCGACCACGGCGCTCGACGTCACCGTCCAGCGCCAGGTGCTCGCGCTGATCAAGCGGATGCAGGCACAGGAAGGCGCCTCGATCCTGTTCGTCACCCACGATCTCGGCGTGGTCGCCAAGATCTGCGACCGGGTGACGGTGCTGCATGGCGGGCGGGTGCTGGAATCCGGCGACACGCGCCGGATCGTCGAGGCGCCGGGCCACGATTACACAAGCGCGCTGATCGCGGCGACGCCGCGCCACGACCGGCCGGGCGACCGGCTGCGGCCGGTGCCGGAGGCGCTGACCGCGCGGCTCAACGCCGAGGCGCTGGCCTGGGACGCCGCCCGCGCCGCGGGAGAGCGCGAACATGGCTGAGCCCGCGCTGCTGGAAGCCGCCGGGCTGCGCCTCTCGCTGCCCGACTACAGCCGCAAGCCGCCACTGGGCCCGGCCCCGCCGGTCGACATCCTGCACGGCGTCGATCTCGCGCTCGCGCCGGGCGATACGCTGGGCGTCGTCGGCGAGAGCGGCTCCGGCAAGACCAGCCTCGGGCGTACCCTGATCCGGCTCCACAAGCCGACCGCGGGCCGCCTGCTGTTCGACGGAACGGACATCGCGAACCTGCCGGAAGACCAGCTGCGCCCGCTGCGCCCACAGTTCCAGATGATCTTCCAGGACCCGCAATCCTCGCTCAACCCGCGCCGAAGGGTGGCCGACATCGTAGCCCAGCCCTTGCGCCTCTACGGCCGGGCGGCAACGAGAAGCGAGGCCCGCCGCCAGGTCGACGCCCTGCTCGAACGCGTCGCGCTCAGGCCAACCCATGGCGAGCGGTATCCGCACGAGCTGTCGGGCGGCGAGCGCCAGCGCGTCGGCATCGCGCGGGCCATCGCCTTGCAGCCCAGGCTGGTCGTCGCCGACGAGATCGTCTCCGGCCTCGACATGTCGAGCCAGGCGCAGATCCTGGCCCTGCTGCGCGAGTTGCGCCGCGACCTCGGCCTCGCTTTGCTGTTGATCAGCCACGACCTCTCCGTCGTGCGCACCGTGTGCGACCGCGTCGTGGTGATGCTGAACGGCCGGGCGGTGGAACAGGGCGATTGCGCGGCGATCTTCGCGGCGCCTCGCCACCCCTACACAAGCCGGCTGCTGAACGCGATCCCGCTGCCCGACGTCGACCCGGGCTGGGTCGCGCGGACGGCGGAGAACGAATTGGGAGAGAAGCTGACCATGAACGTGAAGGAAAGCGTGGCGCTGGTCACCGGTGCCAACCGCGGGGTCGGCGCCGCCTTCGTGCAGGCGCTGCTCGACCGAGGCGCGGCGAAGATCTATGCCGGGATGCGCAGCACCGACGGCTACCGGACGCCGGACGGCCGGGTGCGAGCGCTCGCGCTCGACGTGACCGACCACGACCGAATCGCCCGCGCCGCGGCCGAATGCGGCGATGTCACCCTGCTGGTCAACAACGCAGGGGTGAACGCCAACCGGCCGATCTCCGACGGCGACGCCCAGCGGAACGCGCGCGAGGAGATGGCGGTGAACTATTTCGGCACCATGGAGATGTGCCGCCAGTTCGGCCCGGTGCTGGGCGGCAACGGCGGCGGCGCCATCGTCAACATGCTGTCGATCCTCAGCCGGGTGAACCTGCCGATGATCGGCACCTACTGCGCGTCGAAGGCGGCAACGCTGTCGCTGACCCAGGGCGTGCGCGCCGAGCTGGCGGCCCAGGGCACGCTGGTGGTCGCGGTCATGCCGGGCGCGATCGACACCCGCATGGGCGACATGAACCCGCCGCCGCTGGAAGCGCCGGGCGATGTCGCCAATGCCGCGCTCGATGCCGTCGAAGCCGGCGCGGAGGATGTCTACCCCGGTGTCGTCGCCGGCGGCGTCAGCCAGGGCCTCGCCGCCGACCCGAAAGCCGTCGAGAAGCAATTCGCCGAATACCTGCCCAGGTAGGGTGTCATCGGCGGAGAGACGGCGTAGGGGCAAGCACGGTGTTCGTCCGATCGTGTTGCGGGGCCGGCGGTCCGACATCGGAACGAGTCCAGACCGGCGATGCACCGGCATTCGAACTGGACCCGCCGGCGGGGGCGGGTCACCATCTCGAACGCCGGCCACCGGGCGGCCGCAATTCGAACGAGGAGGAGCGTCTCATGACCATCGACAGAATACAGCCGGGCGCGTGGAACGCCCGCGCCGTCGTGCATGGCGGGCTGGCCTATCTCTCGGGCATCGTCGCCCAGGACAAGACCCTCGACGTCAAGGGCCAGACCGGGCAGGTGCTGGCGCAGATCGACGGCTTTCTCGCCGAAGCGGGCACCGACAAGTCGCGCATCCTGTCGGCGACGGTCTATATGGCCGATCTGTCGCAGAAAGACGCGATGAACGAGGTCTGGATGGCCTGGCTCGACCCCGCCTGCCTGCCCGCGCGCGCCGCGGTCGGGGTCGAGCTGACGCCCGGCACGCAGGTCGAGATCATGCTGGTGGCCGCGGTCTGATCCCTCGGCGCCCCACCCGAATTGCGATAAGCTTGCGCATCGTCCAGACGAAACGGAGGGTCCGATGTCCGATTTCAAGCAAAAGCTGGTGATCGACCACGCCGATGGCGCAACCTACGGAAAAGAGGGTATCCGAGATCAGTTCGTCTACCGGCATTTCGGCGTCGAGGAAGCGACCGGCGGCAAGTACGGCGCGCATCTGATCCGCGGCGGCGACGGCCCCCCGCCGATCGAAGCCCATATTCACACCGACATCGATTTCCTGATCGTCTACGTGGTCAGCGGCTGGGTGACCTTCTGGTACGAGGGGCACGGCGAGGAAACGCTCAAAGCGGGGTCGGTCCACATGCTGCCGCCGGAGATCAAGCACTCGGTCATCGACTGGTCCGACGACCTCGAGATGCTGGAGATCACCTCGCCGGCCGAGTACGGCACCCGGGAGCTGACCGCGGCGGAGATGGAGGCAGCCGCCGCCTGAGCGGGACCCGGCAGGCCTGGGCGGCCCTTCGACGTCTCAAGCCTGCGGGAGGTGGCCGTCGGGGTGGGGCATCTCGTGGTAGATGCCGAGCGACTTCATGGCCGGGAAGTCGTGGATGGAGAACAGGATCGCGGGCTCGCCGGTCGCATTGCCGTGTTCGTGCCAGAACCAGGTCGGGACCACGAACAGGTCGCCCTCGGACCAATCGAACCGCCGATCCCCGACCAGGCTATGGCCCTTGCCCCGGAAGACGTAATACACCGCACAGCTGGCGTGCCGATGAGCCCGGGTCCGGACACCGGGCCGGATCATCTGCACGCAGCAGGTGAAGGTGGGGTAGAGCGACTTGCCGGTCGCCGGATTGACGTATTCGAGGATCACGTCGTCGAACGGGCTGACCTCGGTCTCGGCGAGGCGGCAGAGCGCCTCATGGGTCTGCGCCCAGCGGTAGTGGATGAGCCCCACGCGGTGCGAGCTGCCGTCGCTGTCCCACATCGGCTTCAGCCCGGCCGCGCTGTAGCGCTTCTCCGAAAGCCCCGCCGCCGATCCCGATAGCTGGGTCTCGTCCGACACTTGATAGCCGACATACTCGCCCACGGTGTCGAGCCAGCCCATCGCGTCGAGATACTGGACCAGCGGAAGGTCGAGCGCATCGAGCCACACGCCGGCCTCGTTGCCTTCGCCGCCATAGTCGTGCCACTCGCCGCCCGGCGTCACGATCAGGTCGCCGGGCTCCATGATGCACTTGTCGTTCTCGACCGTCGTGTATGCGCCGCTTCCCTTGAGGAAGAAACGGATCGCGTTTGCCGTATGCCGATGCGGCACGGCGATCTCGTTGGGCAGAATCTGCTGGACCGAGACCGAGAGCGACTGGGTCGCGTATTTCCACCCCGGGGTCCCGGGGTTGGCCAGCCGCAGCATGCGCCGCTCGCCCAGCGCCATGCCCGACGCCTTTTCGGTCAGCCGCTCGATCTCGGCCGCCTTCCAGTGATGCGCCTGGATGAGGTGCTTCTTCGGGCGGACGACCGGTAGCCCGGCCGAGCCCGGGAAGTCGAGCGCCGCGCCATACACCTCGGCGAGGAAATCGTCCTCTGTCGCTTGCCGCCGCGCCATGTCCCGCTCCCCGTGTTGCGCGATGGACGGGCCGGTCCCGCAACGCCGCCGACCGGTTCCCGCCGGCTGGTCCGGGATGTTAGTGCACGGGCGGTTTCTCCGCCAAGCCGGACGGCCGGCGGCCGGTACGGAGCAGGCTCAATCGCCGTCGAAGATCGCCTCCGGGAGCAGCGCCGAGACCACGTAGTTGGGCACGTCCACCACGTTGGAGACCCTGAGGTCGACGGCGACGCTGCAGATTACATAGGCCTGCTCGCGGCTGAAGCCCCGCTCCTGGAGAAGCTCCATCATGTTGAGCACCGCGTTACGGCAGGCGAGCGTCAGGTTCTCGCCGTCATTCTCGCCGTCCTCGGTGATCGGCATGCCCATGACGCCGAGAAAGCGCCGCGGCACGGCGATCTCGGGGTCGGCGAAATACCGGTCGTGGCTGAACACCGGCGCGGTGAACCGGCGCGATGCCGCGAGCCCCTTGTACAGCTTGAATCGGACCGCCACCGTCGCGCCCATCTCGACGGCGGTCACCGAAACCTCGCCGTCGCCCTGGGCGAAATGCCCGTCGCCGGTGGAGAACAACGCCCCCGGGACGAACACCGGCAGAACCAGCTTCGAGCCCCGGGTCAGCTGCTTGACGTCGAAATTGCCGCCGTTCTCGCGCGGCGGCTGGGTGCGCAGGCCGTGCAGCCCGCAGGCGCCCTGCGGAACCGCGCCCTGGAGGCGCGGCGGCGCGACCGCGCCGCCCCGGTCGGCCAGCCGCCGCTCGCGTTCGGTCCATTCTTTCAGCTTCTCGGCCGACGGCGCGACGCCCGAGATCCCCATGAAGGGCGCGCCCGGAATCCGGACGCCGGGAATCTGCGGCGAGGTCGCCCAGCCGTCGCTCAGCGTCCAGTGGACGAGAAACCGTTCGGTCATGATGTCGCGCAGGAAGCCGAGCCCCGGAAGGATCGCGCTGAACGCGGTCGCTTGCGGCACGATGTCGAGAAACTCGATCTCCAGCGCATCGCCCGGCTCCGCGCCCTTGACCGCGATTGGACCGGTCAGCGGGTGAACGGCGCCGACCTCGAAGTCGGCGAAATCCGCTTCGGTGGTCTCCGGCCCGATCTGGCCGTCCACCGCATCGCGGGTCTCGATGACCACCTCTTCGCCCTCGCCCACCTCCAGCACCGGCTCGATGTCGGGGTGGTAGCGGTTGTGCCCGACATGCGGCTCCGCGAAGAGCGGCTTGCTGCGGTCGATTCGAATTTCATGCATGGCGACGCCTCTCCCGCCATCGTCCGTCGCGCGGTCGCCGGCAAGCTGCCGACATGGTTCATGCGGCCCTCCCTTGCCGGCGTTCCGCATGTTCCTACTCGGCCGCCCGGCTGCCGTCCACCGGCGGGCGCGGCCCGTCGCCCGCGATGCCCCGCGCTTCGCCGGCGCGCCCGAGCCGCACTCCGAGGTGGGCTCCTCGGGGGTGGTTCAATTCAACTCCATCAAGTACGACTTGAGCGCTCGCACGAACCCTTCGAGGATTGCGGACCTCTGTCGAGCTGGCGAATATTCAAGGCTCACCGGCGGTCCCGTGTCATAGGAAGACCCTATGCTAAACGGAAAACAAACTACTGTTCACTATAGCCGGCGATCCGCTACCTTCGCTGCTCCGCCGCGTGACGACGACAGCTCCGCTGAACGCTCACGCTGCCGCAGCAGGCCCGACCGCGAACGGTCCGGCCCGATCCTGGGGAGACATCGCATGAAACGCAGAGCCATTGTTTCCGTGCTCGGAGCGGCGTTGTTCGCCGCAATCGCGGGACCGTTGGCGGTCTCGCAAACCGCCGAGGCGCAAGGCATGAAGACCGTCCGCGTGGGCATGAGCTGGATCCCGAATGTCGAGTATGGCGGGATCTGGCTGGCTTTGGAGAAGGGGTATTTCGCCGAAGAAGGGCTGGACATCAAGTATTTCCCGGGCGGGCCCAACGCGCCCAAGCCGCTGGTGACGCTCGCCGCCGGCAAGGTCGATATCGGCTACGGCGGCTGGCTTCCGTTGCTCGATGCCGTCTCGCGCGGCAACGACTTCGTGCTGATCGCCGCGACCTTCTCGGTATCGCCGCTCGGCATCCTGTCGCTCGGCGACAATCCCATCACCAAGCCGTCGGACATCGTCGGAAAGAAGATCCTCGCCCAGGGCGCCAAGGAGCGCAAAGCCATCTCGGCGACGCTGAAGCTCAACAACCTGCCCGACGAGTGGCAGCACGTTCCGGCCGGCTACTCGCCCGAGCCGCTGCTCAACAAGCAAGGCGACGGCTATACGGCTTTCGGGACCAACCAGGCGGTCGCTCTCGAGCTCAAGGGCCTCAAGCGCGGCAAGGACTTCCACTTCGTGTCGTTCGCCGACCTCGGCTACCGGTCCTACGGCACCAACATTTTCACGACGCGCGCCTACCTGGAGTCCAACAGGGAAACGGTCGTCAAGTTCCTCCGCGCCGTGACCCGCGGCTGGATCGACAACGCCCGCGATCCGAGCGTCGCCGCCGGGCTCGCGGTCAAGAAATACGGCGCCGATCTGGGGCTGAACCCCAAGCAGCAGCTCCGCCAGAACCAGATCCAGATCGAGATGATGAAGGATCCGAAGAACCCGGCGCAGAAGATGCTGGTCATCGACCCGGCGACGATCTCGGGACCGCTGTATGCGGCCGCCAGGGCGACGGGACGCAAGAACCTGCCCCCGGTCTCGAAGCTCGCCGATGCGTCGCTGATGAAAGAGGTCTACGACAGCCTCAAGTAGACGCATGATCGCCACGGGGGAGCGGAGGGGCGTCCCTTCCGCTCCCCGAACCCGTCCCCGCCGCCGTCCGCAAATCCGCCGGGACATCGCCGCGTGACGGACCGGCAACGCCAGGCGGTGGACCTTCTGATCGACGGCGCCGATGTCGTCTGTCTCGACGGGCCGGGGACCGTCGTTCCCGACGGCGCGATCGCCATTGCCGGCAACCGCATTCACTGGATCGGGCCCAGCTCGGATGCCCGGCGGCTGTTCGACGCCGGCTCGACCGTCGACGGTTCGGGCAGGATCGCAATGCCCGGGCTGATCGACACGCACGTCCATACGGCCCAGCACTTGCTGCGCGGCAAGATCGCCGAGATCGCGCGCCGCGAGCGGGTCAAGATCCCGATCTGGAAGAACTACTACATCCCGTTCGAGGCGATGCTCGATCCCGACGACGTCCATCTGAGCGCGCTCGCCTGCTACGCCAACATGATCACCGTCGGCACCACCTGTTTCGCGGAGGCCGGCGGGCCTCATCCCGAGGAAATGGGCCGCGCGGCGCTGGAGATCGGCATCCGCGGTTTCCTGGCGCGCTCGACCATCGACCAGGGCGAGGCCTTCCCGGACGCGATGCGGTCGTCGACGGACCGCGCACTGCGGGCCAATGTGGATCTGGTGCGGCAATGGGCGGGCCAGGACCGGGTCCGGGCCTGGCTGTCGCTGCGCCAGATCATCACCTGTTCGCCGCCATTGATCCGCAGCACGATCGAGGCGGCGCGAGAGCTCGGCACCCGTATCCACGTCCATCTTTGCGAGGGCTCATACGAGATCGACTACACGATGGAGCGGTTCGGCAAGCGCCCGGCCGAATACGTGGAAAGCATCGGCGGGCTCGGAGATTTCCTCCATACCGCCCATTCGACCCTGGTCTCGCCGGGCGAGCTCGACCTCTACGCGGAGCGCGACTGTTCGGTCGGCCATTGCCCGTTCAACAACTATCATGTCGGCCCGCACCCCCTGCTGCGCATGTGGCGGCGCGGCATACGGGTCGGGCTCGGGACCGACGGCGCGGCCTCGTGGGGCTCGCTCGACATCTTCCGCGCGGCCCACGCGGCGCGTATCGGCCAGCAGGCGGTGGCCGGCACGCCGCTCCACTTTCACGACATCATGCCGAGCGAAGAGCTGATCCGGGTGGCCACCAATGGCGGCGCGGCTGCGCTCGGTCTCGAGGCCGAGATCGGCAGCCTTGAGGTCGGCAAGAAGGCCGATATCCTGATCGTCGAGTGCGGCGAACTGGATCAGGTGCCGCGCTACGATCCGCTGTTCGCCGTCGCCGCCATGACCGTCGGGCGCGACGTCCGGACGGCGGTGATAGACGGCGAAGTCGTCATGAAGGATCGCGAGCTGTTGACGATCGACCGCGACAGGCTGGCGCGCGAGTTGCAGTCACGTCTGCCCGACATCATGGAGCGGTTCCGAAGCGTCGCGAATTGAGACGCAGCGTCCGAGAAATACGGCATGACCGGCACGGCGATCGCGATCGAGCACGTCACCAAGCGATTTCCGCTCAAGGGGCAAAGCGAAGGCGTGCTGGCCCTCGAGGACATCACCGTCTCGGTCGCACCGTCCGAGTTCGTCGCCCTGCTCGGGCCGAGCGGGTGCGGGAAGAGCACGCTGCTGCGCCTCGTCGCCGCGCTGGAGCACCCCACCGAAGGTACCGTGAGCATCGGCGGGGAGGCGCCCGGCAGCCTGGTGGCCCGCCATGCGCTCGGCGTCGCCTTTCAGGACCATGCGCTGCTCCCCTGGCTCAACGTGCGCGACAACATCGCCCTGCCGTTCAGCCTGGCCAGCAAGCCGGTCGACCGCGAGGCGGTCCGCGGCCTGATCGACCTGGTCGGGCTCGGCGGGTTCGAGACCGCGCGCCCGCGGCAGCTTTCCGGCGGCATGCGCCAGCGCGTCTCGATCGCCCGGTCGCTGGTGCTTTCGCCCGAGGTGTTGCTGCTCGACGAGCCTTTCGGCGCGCTCGACGCGGTCACCCGGCGCCAGATGAACATCGAGCTCCAGAGGATCTGGTCGCGCCAGCGGATCACCACGGTGCTGGTCACGCATTCGGTGGACGAGGCGCTGTTCCTCGCCGACCGCGTTCTGGTCCTCAGCGCGCGGCCCGGGCGCATCATCCGCGAAGTGGCAACGCCCTTCGACCGCCCGCGGGATCCGGCGGTCATGCGCAGCGCCGCATTCCATGACCTGGTCGACGACCTGACCGACGCCCTTCATCCGACCGAGGCGACAACCGATGCGAGCTAGCTCGCGCCTGACCGCGATCGCCTACGGTACCGCCGGTCTGGCGGGTTTCTTCGCGCTCTGGCAGGTCATCGGCCACTACCAG
The DNA here is from genome assembly GCA_028821395.1 of Defluviicoccus sp. Taxonomy (GTDB): domain Bacteria; phylum Pseudomonadota; class Alphaproteobacteria; order MPNO01; family MPNO01; genus MPNO01. The sequence goes on along the minus strand of JAPPGP010000125.1, from coordinate 28,387 downwards.
CTCGCGGGCCTGTCCTGGCCGCCGCTGACGGCGGTGCTCCAATACCTGTTCGATCCGGACAGGCACGCCCTGTTCCTGCGTGCGATCGACGCGACGCTCAGATCGACGGTCGCCGGTTACCTGATCGGCGCGCTCACCGGCATCGCGCTGGCGAGCACGGCCTATACCCTGCCGGTGCTGCAGCGGGGTTCGGACCGCTTCGCCGCGGTCGTCAATTCCATACCCTCGATCGCGCTCGGGCCGATCTTCCTGATCCTGATCAGCCGCGAGGCGACCCCCGCCGGGGTCGCTTCGATCCACGTGTTCTTCATCGTCTACGTCTCGATGAGCTCCGGCCTCGCCAGCGCTTCGCAGGCCCATGAAGATCTGTTCTCCGCCCTGGGGTCCAGCCGGCTGAAGCGCTTTCTGCGCCTCAACTTTCCGTCCGCCGTGCCGGCCATCGTCAGCGGGCTGCGCCTGTCCTGGCCGGCGGCGCTGATCGGCGCGATCATCGGCGAATGGTTCGGCGCGCCGCGCGGCATCGGGATCCTGATCATCAACTCGATGCAGAACTTCCAGATCGACCTGCTCTGGTCCGCGGTTCTGCTGGCCGCGATGGTGTCGCTCTTCTTCTTCGGCCTGCTGACGCTCGCCGAGCGGGCGGCCTATCGCCGTTTCCGGTAGCGAAGCCGATGGCGGCGGCAGCTCTCGACGGTACGGGATCGGCGGACCGGCGCAACATCGTGATCCGCTTCTTCGTGCTCAACTGGGGGATCCTGCTGATCCTCGTCGCCTGGGAGGGCTGGGTCGCGGCCAACGACTTCAACCCCATCGTCATGCCGTCGCCGCAAGGCGTGTTCATGGACATGGTCTCGAACCCCGGCATCTACGTGGAGAATACCTCGGTCACGCTGTTCGTCGCCGCGGTCGGGCTGGCGGGCGGTCTGGCGGTGGGCACGGGTCTCGCCATCCTGACCTGGTTCTCGCCGGTCTTGAGCGGCCTGGTCAGCCCGACGGCGGTGCTGTTCAGCTCGGTGCCCGTGGTTTCCCTGATCCCGATCATCGCCCGCATCCTGGGCTACAACATGGCGACCGAGATTGCGATCGTCGTGATCATCACCTTCTTCCCGTCATTCGTGTTCACCACGGCGGGGCTGCGCGACCTGCCGCATGGCAGCCAGGATTTGTTCTCGGTCCTCGGCGCATCGCGGCGCGCGACGCTGCGCCGGCTTGCCTTGCCCGCGGCGGTCCCCAACATGGCCATCGCGCTCCGGCTGGCGGCGGCGCACGCCATCCTGGCCGCGATGATCGCTGAGTTCCTGATGGGAACCACGGGGCTCGGCTATCTGTTCGCGGTCACCAAGCAGGAGTTCCTGACCGAACGCGCCTTCGGGACCAGCGTCGTCGCGACCGCGATCTCCGTCGCCGCCTTCCTCGCAACGTCGCATCTCGAACGCAGGATTCGTGCGCGCTTCACCTGATGGGCCCGCAACACAAGTGACGCGGAAATCCCTCCTGCGGGAGTTCCTGACCGAGCAGATGCCGCTGCTGGCGCTGGTGCTCGCCCTTGGGTTCGGCGCCGCCGAGCTGCAGCACGGGTTCCTTCCGGGCGGCGATGTCGCGTTTCCGCTCGCCGGCGTGAAGGTGCCGGTCTGGCACCTGGTCTGGATGGGGTTCTGGACCGGCTACACCATGGCGGTGGTAGGCGAGGCCGCCGGCATCTTCGCGCTGCCCTACACGATGTCGATCCTGCAATTCACCGCGCCGAGCGTGACGCCGACGACGCAGCTTCTGACCTTTCTCAACCCGTTCGGCGCCCTGTTCGGGTTTCGCCGCAGCGGCCAGTTCAACCGCGATCTGGCGCTCTGGGTGTGCCTCGGCGGCGTGGCGGGCGGGCTGATCGGGCCGTTCATCCGGATCACCGTCCTCTACGACACGAGGCCCTTTACCCTCGTCGTCGGTCTCGCGCTGGTCGCAGCCGCGGGACATCTCGGCTGGGCGGCGATGCGCGGGTTCCGTGCCCGCAAGAGCGGCGCCGGGCTCGAGGCCCGCTTCTACCGCGAGTCCGAGGCGCGGCGGGCGCAGGGTCTGGCGCCATCGGGCATTCCGGAGGGCGAGCGGATCGTTACCGTTTCCCGGGACGCCAGGCGCATCGTCATCGGCTATTGGGGCGAGGAGTGGCGCCTGTCCCGGGCGGCGCTGACGCTGACCGGTTTCCTGGTCGGGATCGTCTCCGCCGCCCTCGGAGTCGGCGGCGGCTTCCTGCTGGTGCCGATCTTTTCGGCGATCTACCGCCTGCCGATGTACGTGCTGGTCGCCGCGACCATCCCCTATGTCATCGTGCTGTCCGCCGTCGGGCTGTTCACCTATTCGGTGATCGTCCCGAGCGTGACCGGCACGCTCGTCGCACCGGAATGGGCGTGGGGCTGCTTTGCCGCGGCGAGCGGCATCTTCGGCGCCTGGTGCGGGGCGAAGACGCAGCGCTTCGTTCCCGAGCACTCGCTGAAGCTCATGCTGGGCGGCATCACCGGAACCGTCGGGGCGCTCTATGTCGCCGGGTTCTTCTTCGATCTCGGGCTCGGGTTCTGAGGCGGCGCATGAAACTCCTGCGCGCGCTCCTGCCCTATCTGCCGTTTGTCGTGCTGGGCCTCGCCGTCCTGGTCGCGATCGCCCATGTCCGGTGGTACTGGTAACGATCGAACGGGCCCGGCTATGCCGTGACGGCAGGGCTTCGGGGCGGCCTCGGACTACCCCCGTTCGACGCGATCCCGGTCGCCGCAGTCATCTCGCGGACTTGGCGGGAGGATCGGCTACAGCGGCTTTCCGATTTCCGCGTCGAGATATTCGAGGGCCATGCGCGCGGGCAGATAGTCGGGATCGTGCCGCAGGGCCTGCTCGAAGGAGCGCCGGGCCGCGTCGTGCTTCCCCTGCACCAGACGCACGCGGCCGAGATTGTAATGCGCGAATTGATAGCAACAGTATCGCTTGGCCGAGATCGCCTTCTCCAGCCACGGGATTGCTTCGTCCGGGCGGCCGAGCTCGATCAGGTACACCCCGATATCGTTATAGGGATTGCCATAGTCCGGATCGAGCGCGATGGCCTTGTGGCATTCGGCAAGAGCCTCTTCGAGACGCCCGAGCATGCTGAGCGACCAGCCCAGAAAAGTGTGCCCCTCGGCCGTGGGCAGGATGTCGATGGACTCGCGGAAGCTGTCGACCGCCGCCTGGTAGTGGCCGTTGAGGTGCAATACGTAGCCTTGCTGCCAAAGGGCGTAGGCGCGCATCTGGTCGGGAACTTCCGAATGCTCGCCCGACTGACCGCGCGCCGCGGGTGCCAGCGACAGCGCCACCAGGAACACCGCGGCCAGGAATGTGCGAAAGCCGTTCACGGGAGCGCCCGTTCCGGGACGTCCGCCGCCCGCAGCGTCGTCAGGAAGTCCAGCCCGCCCATCGCCATCGATGTCTCGCCGGTCGCTGCTTCGCACCGGAAGGCGCCGGCCACGGCGCGGCAGCCCGGTTCGACGGCGTCGACCTTGAGCCGGGGCGCCGGCCGGAACGTGCGCCCAAGCGCCAGCATGACTCCGAACGCCCTCCGATGGCAATGCCCGTGCGGCAGCCCCGGCCTTCGTTGCCTGCTGTGGCGGAGCGGCGGGACGCGGCATGGCAGAGTCGGTTTGCCGCCCCGGAACGATTCCGGGGTGGCACCGGGGGGCGGGCTGCGTCGCGTATCGCGGGGCGGGACCTACGGCCCGGTCCAGTCGAACGGGATGTGCTTGGCGGAATTCACGTCCCAGGAATACTGGAAGCCGAACGCGTCCACCTTGCAGACCGTCGATCTCCCCCAGGTGACGAGCTGCGGCCCGGGCCCGGTCTCCGAGCCCGGCGCGTTGGCCATCCGGGGGTACTCGCCGGGATTGCTGGTGGGCCCGGTCAGCGCCTCCGCCCAGGCCGTCACCTTGCCGGCGATGTCGACGCCCCAGCGCGACTGGTCGGGCGCGATCTCGAACGAGATTTTTGCGCGTTCGATGCCGACCACCTGGCGGCCCTCGGCGAACATGGCCGCCACCTTGGCCATGAAGCCGCCGGCCCGGCCACCGATGATCGCCGCCAGCGCCTCGGCCTGGGCGTCGTCGGCGCGCTCGTCGATGAAGATGCCGGCCTTGCCGCTCGCCTTGCCGGCCCACAGATCGCCCTCCCAGCGCCCAACCCGCACGAACACGCGGTCGTCGAGGACGGTGTCCCCGTAGTGCCCGCGTGTGACGTGCCACAGCAGCACCCCTTCGCACCAGCCATTGTCCGGCGCCTGCGCGAAGGTGCAGGGGCAGGCGATGTCGCAGCTGCAATTGTCGAACCAGTCGCCGACGATGTGCCAATCCGGCGTATCCGCCATAAGTGCCTCCGAGGCCGTGGCAACCCGTCCGTCGATGGTATGCGACGGCGGTCGGGCTGCACAACAGGCTTGGCGGCGCGGGCGATCGGCTATAGTGGAGTCCGCAGCGGAGAGACAAGCCATGACGCAGGCCGGGATCGGTCCCAGGCTGGCGCGCGCCGCCGACATCCTGGCGCGCGACATGATGTGCATCGCCGACGGCGAAAGCGTCCTCGTCACCGCCGATAGCGGCACCGACCCCCTCGCCGTCCAGGCGGTGCAGGATGCCGCCTACCGGCTCGGCGCCAAGGTCGCCGCGATCGTGCTGGCGCCTCCGGTGCCGTTCCAGGGCGGGCTGGCCGACGAGTACCTGCCCGACCACGTCAAGGCGGCGGCCGGCGCGTGCGATGCCTGGATCGATCTCTGCATGCCTTACCTGGCGGGCTCCGGGGCATTCGACGACGCCATGGAGAAGGGCCGCGTCCGCTATTTCCTCGGCGCCGACATGGGCGCCGAGGGGATCGTCAGGCTGATGGGCGGCGCCGATCTCGACGCGATGTTCGCCCTCGGCGATGCGTTCGGCGATCTGATCGCCAACGCGGCGGGCAAGGACTGCCGGATCGCCAACGCGGACGGCACCGAAATCCGCTTCACCCTGGGCAAGCCGGAGGGGTTCGCGCTCGGCAGGGCGACCGCGCCGGGCGGCTATTTCGTCCCCGGCACGGTGATGATCTATCCCGAGCTGGAATCGGTGAAGGGCTCGGTGGTCACCCGCAACATGTTCCACGAGTACTACACCGAGCTCGCGGAGCCGATGACGCTCGAGATCGACGGCAAGGTCACCGACGTGATCGGCGGCGGGCCGGAGAACAAGGTCATGCGCCGCGCGCTGGCGCGGGCCGGCAACGGCGAGTTCGGCTACGTCGTCCACTTCACCTGCGGTTTCCACCCGGCGGCACGCTATACCGGCAGGTGCTTTATCGAGGACCAGCGCGTTGCGGGCTACAACGCGATCGGGCTCGGGCTGCCGTTCTGGGTCCCGGGCGGCGGCGAGAACCACCCCGACTGCGTGATATCGATGCAGTCGCTGTGGATCGAGGTAGAGCGGATCCTCCGCGACGGCGCGATCGTGGCGCCGCCGAAGCTGGCGAAGATGGCCGAGGAGCTGCGCCCGGTCTATCTGTAGCCGCGGATCAGAACGACGGCATCACCGAGGGCAGGAATATCGCGAGCCCGGGGATCAGGAAGATCAGGGCGAGCACCGCCAGGTCGGCCACCACGAACGCCACCACGCCGGCGAAGATCTTGGTCAGCTCGACATCCGGAATGACCGATTTCACGGTGAACACGTTGATCCCGATGGGCGGCGTGATCAGCCCGAGCTCGACGACGATGATCACGACGATCCCGAACCAGACGAGGTAGAAATCGGGGTCGATGGCCGCATCGCCCGCCACCGTCTCGAGCGAGGGCAGGAAGACCGGGACGATCAGCAACAGGATGCCGATGCTCTCGAAGATCATGCCGAGGACGACGCAGATGGCGCAGATCACCAGCGGCAGGGTGATCGGGCCGAGATCGAAGCTGTCGGTGAATTCGACCAGCGCGCCGGAGAGGCCGGCGAAGTTGAGGAACTGCCCAAAGATCAGCGCGGCCCCGCCGATGATGAAGATGCGCGCCGTGATCACCGCCGCGTCGGCGGCGACCTCGACGATCTCGCGAATGTTCCACATGCGCCCGCGAGAGAGCGCGAAGGCGAACGCGCCGACGCACCCCACCGCGCCCGCCTCGGTGGGCGTGAACACGCTGAGATAGATGCCGCCCAGCACCAGGAAGAACAGCACCAGGATCGGCCAGATCTTGTAGAGCGTGCGCCACTTCTCGCGCCGGTCCACCGGCTCGCCGGGCGGGCCGAGGGCCGGGTTCAGCATCACCCGGACGCGCACCGCGCCGAGATAGGAGAGCGTGAGCAGCAGGCCGGGGACGATCCCGGCGATGAACAGGAAGCCGATATTGGTCTCGGTCACGATGCCGTAGATGATCATCGGCACGCTGGGCGGGATCATGATGCCGAGCGTACCGCCGGCGGCGAGCGTCCCCGACGCCAGCGAGTCCTCGTAGCGGTAGCGGCGCATCGGCGGCATGGCGACCCGCGCCATGGTCGCGGCGGTGGCGAGCGAGCTGCCGCTGACCGCGGAGAACCCGGCGCAGGAGAGCACCGTCGCCATCGCCAGCCCGCCCCTGTACTTGCCCACCCAGGCGTAGCCCGCCTCGTACAGCTCGTCCGAGATGTTGGCGCGCTGGATCAGCGTCCCCATCAGGATGAACAGCGGCACCACCGACAGCCCGAACAGGGTCGAGAAGTCGAAGATCTCCTGCCCCGACAGCACGATCGCGCCGGAGATGTCGCCGCGGACGATCCAGAACCCGACGAAGCCGACGGCGAGCGTCGCATAGGCGAGCGGGATGCCGATGAAACTGAGCGCCAGGATCACGACGAACGCGGCGATGGAGATTTCCATCAGATCGGATCTCTCGGCGGCAGGCCGCGCTCGGGACCCCCGCCGTCATCGCCGCGGCCGGTCTCCTCCATCTCGAACCCCTTGAGCGGCGAGCGCACGGCGCGGATCGCCATCGGGATCGAGAGCGCGGCGAGGATCGACATCAGCGTGCCCAGCCACCACCAGTCCCAATGGCGGATCTCGGTCTCGTTGCCCTGGCCGTGCATGAACACGGTGTAGTTGGCGATCAGGTAGGTGACGGCGACGATCCCGGCCACGTTGGTGCCGATGCCGAGCCACCGGTAGGTGCCGGGGATCCGGCGCATCAGCAGCCGCTCGAACAGGGTGACCACGATATGCGACCGCTCGCCGGTGACGATGACCAGCCCGCTGAACACCACCGTGCCCAGCAGGAACTCGGTCATCTCGTTGCTGCCGAGGATCGGCTGGCCCAGCCAGTACCGCAGGTTCACATCGGTGAAGGTGAGCGCCATCATGGTCAGCAGCGCAAGCGCCGCCAACCACTTGGCGATAGTGTGTATGCGATCGGTCAGCCGGATCATGCCGGGTGCCCGCGCGCAGCCGGGCGGAAAGCGATCCCGGGTGGGCTACGAGCCCAGATCGCCGACGATCTTGTCGAAATCGGCGAGCACCTGGGCGCCGTCCACGCCGATCGTCGCGGCCCGCTTGAGCCACGCGCCGATCTGCGGCTGTGCGGCCTTCTGAAGCGCGGCCTCGAACTGCGCGCTGGCCTTGACCTCGACCACCCCGGCCTTGGCGAGCTTCCTGGCGGCGACGGTCTCGAACTTGTCTGCCTCGACGCCCACGGCGCGGGCGAGCTTCTCGCCGGAGACCGACATGATCGCCTTCTGCATCGCGGGCGACAGCGCGTCCCAGCGCTTCTTGCTCACCATCCAGGCGAAGGACGGCGCCATCATGGTCTTGCTCGTGAAGGTCCCGGACTTGGCGAACTGGATGCCGGCGAAGTTGACGATGCCGCCCCGGGTAATGCCAGCGAGACCCTGGACGACCTTGGTCTGGGTGAACTCGGCCAGCCGGGCGGCGGGGCCGGACACATGGGCGACGCCGGCTACCTTCATGGTGCGCGAGGAGGTGCCGGCGAGCGCCCACATCTTCTGGCTCTTCAAATCGTCGATCGAGGCGATCGGCTTGTCCTTCGACGTCCAGAAATGGACCCCGGGGAAGTGGAACATGGAGAGGATCTTGATGCCGTCGTCCTCGAACTCCTTCTTCGGGCCGAAATGCTTGTTCCAGGTGCGCCAGAAGGCCACCGATCCCCGCTCCGCGTCGGCCCGGCTGATGAACGGCAGAATGCCGAATTGCGGCCCGATGGCGCGCTTGGCGGTGAAGGCGTGGAAGATGAAGGCGCAATCGTAGGTGCCGGCGACGATGCCGTCGATCTGCTTGGGCGGCGGCGCGGCGCTGGTCGGCAGGAAGTTGACCCTGACCTCGCCCTTGGTGACCTCGCGGACCTGCTTGCCCCAAGGCTTCAGCGCCTTGTTGACGAAGTGCTTGGGCCCGGTGAATACGTTGCAGGTCCAGCGTTCGGCGGCCTCGGCGCTGACCGCGACCAGCGGCATGAGTGCTGCGATGCCCGCGGCTGCGAGTATGCGGTTCTTCATTTGACGCGCTCTCCCTTGGCATTCTTCGTGTCAGCGGTCGACTGACGATTCGCGGCGGACTATACCGGGCGGTATCGCAGGCAACAACGCGGCGGCATAGCCTGACAGGTCGCCGGGGAAGGCTGAGGCGAAGATGGCGTCACTGGGCGAGGCAATACGTTCCGCGGTCGTCGGCACCGTGCTGCTGCGCGAGCGCTGGCGGGATGGGGTGGCCTATAACCCGTTCTCCGCGCGGATGGCGCAGGACCCCTACCCGTTCTATGCGGAGCTGCGCGCCCGCGGACAGGTCCATCGCAGCCGGCTGCTCAACGCCTGGATGTTCACCCGCCACGGCGACGTGGACGCGATCATGCGCGACCACCGGCATTTCGGCAACGACCCGCGCCGGGGCACGCTGTCGCCGCGGCAGATGGCGATGCTGCCGGCGCCCGACGAGTTCACCATGCTTTTCCTCGACCCGCCGGACCACACAAGGCTGCGGGCGCTGGTCAACAAGGCCTTCACCCCGAGGGCGGTCAACGCGCTGGAGCCCAAGATCCGCGGCATCATGGGCGCGCTGCTGGACGACATCGACAATCCCGCCGGGTTCGACCTGATGCAGGCGGTGGCCCAGCCCTTGCCGGTGATCGTGATCGCCGAGATGCTGGGCGTGCCGCCGGAGGACCGGGCGCAGTTCAACACCTGGTCGGCCCAGCGCGCGCGCCTGCTGGAGCCCACCATCGGACGGCGCGAACGCGACGCCGCCGCAGCGGCTACCAGGGCGTTCGACGCCTATTTCCGGGCGATCATCGAGGCGCGGCGGGCGGAGCCGCGGGACGACATCCTGAGCGCCCTGGTGCAGGCCGAAGACGAAGGCGAACGCCTCACCGAGCGCGAGACGCTCAACATGCTCAGGCTCCTGCTGATCGCCGGCAACGAGACCACCACCAATCTCATCGGCAACGGACTTCTGGCCCTGCTGCGCAGCCCCGATCAACTCCAGCGGCTGAGAGACGATCCCGCCCTCATCCCGTCGGCGGTGGAGGAGCTGCTGCGCTTCGATTCGCCGGTGCAGACGGATTTTCGGCGCGTGCTCGAAGACTGCGAGGTGAACGGGGTCCCGGTGCGCAAGCGCGACAACGTGGTCGTCCTGATGGGCGCGGCCAATCGGGACCCTGAGGCGTTCGACGACCCGGACCGCCTCGATGTCGGGCGCGACCAGGGACCTCATCTGTCCTTCGGCCGGGGGATCCACCATTGCCTCGGCGCGCCCCTGGCGCGGCTCGAAGGGCGGGTCGCGCTGGAGATGCTGCTTGAGCGGTTCGCTACGATCGGCCTCGCCACCTACCGCCCCCGCTTCCGCCGGTCCATCGTGCTGCGCGGCCTGGAAGCGCTGCCGCTCCGCTGCTCCGCGTCCTGAGGCCGGTGCCGGTCAGAACTCCTCGGCGGCGTGCGCCATGACGGTCGACTTGCCGGCCATGATCTTGAGGTAGAGCGCGGCGGTGTCGGGCAGGATCTTCTTCACGTAGAAGCGGGCGGTCTTGAGCTTGGACTCGTAGAACGCATCGCCGTTCCGCTTCTCGCAGGCGAGCTTCGCCATGCGGCACCACATGAAGCCCACCGCCACCAGCCCGAACATCTTGAGATAGTCGGACGCCGCGGCGCCCGTTTCCTCGGGATCGCCCAGCCCGCGCTGGGCGACGGCGAGCGTCGCGGCCTGGAGCTGGCCGAGCGCCTTCTCCACCGGGCGGACGATATCGGCGAGCGCCGGATCGTCTCGGTTCTCCCCGACGAAGGCGAGCGCGGGGTGGAAGAAATGCCTGAGGAAGCGCCCGGCCCGCCGGGGCAGCTTGCGGCCGACGAGGTCGAGCGCCTGGATACCGTTCGCCCCCTCGTAGATCTGGCCGATCCGCGCATCGCGCACCAGCTGCTCCATGCCGAGCTCGCGGATATAGCCGTGCCCGCCATGGACCTGCACGGCGAGGTTGGCGGCCTCGAAGCCGTAATCGGTGAAGAAGGCCTTGATGATCGGCGTCATCAGCTGGACCAGCTCGTCGGCCTCCTCGCGCACCGTGGCATCCGGGTGATGGCGCGAGATGTCGAGCTGCAGCGCGATCCAGTAGGCGAGCGCGCGGGCGCCCTCGTTGAGCGCGCGGGCGGTCAGCAGCATGCGCCGGACGTCGGGATGCACAATGATCGGGTCGGCCGCCGCTTCGGGCTCGGCGGCGCCCTTCAGCGCGCGCCCCTGGCGGCGCTCCCGGGCATAGGAGGCCGCGCTCTGATAGGCGGTCTCGCCGAGGCCGAGGCCCTGGAGCCCGACGCCGAGACGGGCGCCGTTCATCATCGTGAACATGCAGCGCAGGCCCTGATGCGGCGCGCCGATCAGGTAGCCCTCCGCCGCCTCGAAATGCATCACGCAGGTCGCCGAGCCGTGGATGCCCATCTTGTGCTCGATCGAGCCGCAGCGGACGCCGTTCGCCGGGCCTGCCGAGCCGTCGGGGTTGAGCCTGCGCTTGGGCACCAGGAACAGGCTGATCCCACGCACCCCGGACGGCGCGTCGGGCAGCCGGGCGAGCACCAGGTGGACGATGTTCTCGGTGAGGTCGTGCTCTCCGGCGGAGATAAAGATCTTGGTGCCAGTGATCGCGTAGGCGCCGTCGCCGGCGGGAACCGCCCTTGTGCGGATCTGGCCGAGATCGGTGCCGCAATGGGCCTCGGTCAGGCACATGGTGCCCGACCAGCTCCCGTCGGCGAGCCGGGGCAAATAGGCATCCTTGAGGGCATCCGCCGCATGGGCCTCGATCAGCGCCGCCGCGCCACGCGACAGCAGCGGGTAGACGCCGAAGGCGAGGTTGGTCGAGCACACCATCTCGTCGAACGCGACGCTCACCAGCTCCGGCAGCCCCTGGCCGCCATAGGCGGGCGCCACGGTGACCCCGGTCCAGCCGGCCTCGACGAAGCGCCTGTAGGCCTCCTTGAAGCCCTCGGGCGTGCGTACCGCGCCGTTCTCGTAGTGGCAGCCCTCCTCGTCGGCTGGCCGGTTGAGCGGCAGCAGCACGTTCTCGCAGAGCCTGGCGCCCTCCTCGATCATCGCGTCGATGACGTCGGGCGTCGCCTCCTCGTGGCCCGGCAGCGCGGCGAGCGCGCCCGCGTCCAGCAGCTCGTGCAGCAAGAACCGCATCTCCCTCAGCGGCGCGCGATAGGTCTGCATGGCGGTCTCTCCCGGTTCCCGGCGCGAGCATAGCCGATATGGTCCCACGGCTTGACGCTACAATAGAGCGTTTCCATATTTCCGGTCCCCGCTTCGGCGCGCGGCCGACGGCCAACAGAGCGCGAGGAACCCCGCCATGAACCAGCCCGTCATCGCCGGCTATGTCCGTTCGCCCTTTCACTTCGCCCACAAGGGCGCGCTGGTCGAGAAGCGGCCGGACGACCTCGCCGCCGAGGTGGTGCAGGGCCTGATCGCCGAGACCGGCGTCGATGCCGCGGAGATCGAGGATTTGATCGTCGGCTGCGCGTTCCCGGAAGGCGAGCAGGGGTTCAACCTGGGGCGCATCGTGGGTCTGGTCGCGGATCTGCCGATCTCGGTTGCGGGCGCCACGGTGAACCGCTTCTGCGGCTCGTCGATGCAGGCGATCCACATCGCCGCCGGCGCGATCCGCATGGAGGCCGGCCAGGCGTTCATCTGCGCCGGGGTCGAGTCGATGAGCCGCGTGCCGATGGGCGGCTTCAACCCGGCCCCCAACCCCGACCTCTACGAGCGGAACGAAGGCGCCTACATGTCGATGGGCGACACCGCCGAGAACCTCGCCCGCAAGTACCAGATCACCCGCGAGGAGCAGGAGGAGCTGGCGGTGGCGAGCCACGCCCGCGCCGCGGCGGCGTGGGAGGACGGCAAGTTCGCCGGCGAGGTGCTCGCGGTCGAGACCGCGGAAGGCCCGGTCGAGCGCGACGGCTGCATCCGGCCGGGAACGACGGCCGAAATCCTCGCCGGTCTCGAGCCCGCCTTCGACGCCGAGGGGACGGTCACCGCAGGCACCTCGTCCCCGCTGACCGACGGCGCGGCCGCGGTGCTGGTCTGCACCGAGGAGTTCGCGGCGCGCAACGAGCTTGCCGTGCTCGCCCGGATCAAGGCGATCGCCGTCGCCGGGTGCGCGCCCGAGATCATGGGGTACGGCCCGGTCGTCTCGTCGGAGAAGGCGCTCGTCCGGGCCGGGCTGAGAATGGCCGACATCGACGTGATCGAGCTCAACGAGGCCTTCGCGGCCCAGGCGCTCGCCTGCGTGCGCGAGCTGTCGATCGACCTGGAGCGGATGAACATCGACGGCGGGGCGATCGCCATCGGCCACCCGCTCGGCGCCACCGGCGCGCGCATCACCGGCAAGGCGGCGCAGCTCCTGCGCCGCGAGGACAAGCGCTACGCGCTGGTCACCCAGTGCATCGGCGGGGGCCAGGGCATCTCCACCGTGCTCGAGGCCGCCTGATGCCGATCGAGAAGGTCGCCGTCATCGGGGCGGGACTGATGGGCGGCGCCATCGCCGCCCATGTCGCCAATAGCGGCCACGAGGCGGTCCTTCTCGACATCGTGCCGGAGGGGGGCGGCGACCGGAACGCGCTCGCCGAGGGCGCGGTCGCGAGGATGCTGAAGGCCGACCCGGCGCCGTTCATGGACCCTTCGGACGCCAGGCGGATCGCCACCGGCAATCTCGACGACCATCTGCATCTGCTCGGCGACGCGGACTGGATCGTCGAGGCGGTGACCGAGAAGGTCGCGGTCAAGCAGGAGGTCTACCGCCGGATCGACCCGGTACGGAAGACGGGCGCGATCGTTTCCTCCAACACCTCGACCATCCCCTGGCGCGTGCTGGCCGACGGCATGCCCGACGCCTTCGCGCGCGACTTCCTGATCACCCACTTCTTCAACCCGCCGCGCTACATGCGTCTGCTGGAGGTCGTCGCCGGGCCGGCGACGCGGGGCGACGCGGCGGCGCAAGTCTCGGATTTCGCCGACCGCGTGCTCGGCAAGAGCGTGGTTTCGTGCAACGACACGCCGGGCTTCATCGCCAACCGCATCGGCACGTACTGGCTCGTCGCGGCGATCGGCGCGGCGCTCGACGGCGGGGTGACGGTGGAAGAGGCGGACGCCCTTATGGGCCGCCCCATCGGGGTCCCGAGGACCGGCGTCTTCGGGCTGATCGATTTGGTGGGGCTCGACCTGATGCCGCTGGTCGGGCGCAGCCTCAGGGACGCGCTGCCGGCGGACGACCCGCTCCGTACCGTCTACGGCGAGCCCGAGATCGTGCGTTCGATGATCGCCGAGGGCTATACCGGCCGCAAGGGCAAGGGAGGCTTCTACCGGCTCGACCCGGACTCCGGGAAGCGGGAGAAGCAAGTCATCGACCTCAGGTCCGGCGAGTACGGGCCGGCGCTCCGCCCCAAGCTGGAGAGCGTCGAGCAGGCCGGAAGCTCGCTCCGCGCGCTCTTCGAGTTCCCCGACCGGACGGGCGAATACGCCTGGCGGGTGATGTCGGGCACACTCGCCTACGCCGCCGGGCTGGTGCCGGAGATCGCCGACGATGTCGAGGCGGTCGATCGCGCGATGCGCCTCGGCTACAACTGGAAGCGCGGGCCGTTCGAGCTGATCGACGAGGTGGGCGCGGCTTGGTTCGCCGGCCGGCTCGAAGACGAAGGGCGCGAGGTGCCAGCGCTGCTGCGGGCCGCCGCCGATGCGGGCGGGTTCTACCGGTCCACCGACGGCCGGCTGGAGCGCCTCGACGGCGCCGGCGGGTACGCCCCGGTGGCGCGGCCGCCGGGGGTGCTCCTGCTCGCGGACGTGAAGCGCGCCGGACCCCGGCTCGCGGGCAACGGCTCGGCCAGCCTGTGGGATCTCGGGGACGGCGTCGCTTGCCTGGAATTCCATTCCAAGATGAACGCGCTCGACCCCGACATCATGGCGCTGATCGGGGAGTCGGTGGAGATCGTCGGCCGCGACATGACGGCCCTGGTGATCCACAACGAGGGCGGCAACTTCTCGGTCGGGATGAATCTCGGCCTCGCCCTGTTCGCCCTCAATGTCGGCGCCTGGCCGATGATCGAGGAGACGCTGAAAGGCGGACAGGACGCCTTCAACGCGCTCAAATTCGCGCCCTTTCCAGTGGTCGGCGCGCCGTCCGGCATGGCGCTCGGCGGCGGCTGCGAGGTCCTGCTGCACTGCGATGCCGTGCAGGCCCACGCCGAGAGCTATATCGGGCTGGTGGAGGCGGGCGTCGGGATCGTCCCCGGATGGGGCGGCTGCAAGGAGATGATGCTGCGCGGGCTCGCCGCGAAGGGGCCCGGCTTCGGCGGCCCGATGACGGCGATCTCCAAGGCGTTCGAGACCATCGGCCTCGCCAAGGTGTCGCGCTCGGCGAAGGAGGCCCGCAAGCTCGGCTTCCTGCGCGAAGGCGACGCCATCAGCGCCAACCGCGACCGCTTGCTGGCGGACGCCAAGGCAAAGGCCCTGGCGCTCGCCGAGGGCTACGCCGCGCCCGAACCCGCGACCGTCAGGTTGCCGGGAAAGACCGGGCGCATCGCGCTCAAGATGGCGGTCAAGGGGCTCGCCAAGACCGGCAAGGCGACGGCGCACGACCTCGTGGTGGTGGACCATCTGGGAACGGTGCTGACCGGCGGCGACACCGACGCGACAAGGGACATCCCGGAGGCGCGGCTCTCGGAGCTGGAGCGCCGGGCGATCCTCGCGCTGATCCGCATGCCGGCCACCATCGCCCGCATGGAGCACATGCTGGAGACCGGCAAGCCGCTCAGGAATTAGGTGGGTCGGCGCGCTATTCGAATCGCGCGACCTCCTTCCAGCCGCCCTTTTCGACCACCGAGAGCACGATGGAGTCGGCGCCCTGGTGGTCGTCGGCGGAGTACGAGACCCGGGCGTCGAGATAGGGATCGTAGTAGTCGAGGCTCTCCATCGCTTTCAGGAAGCTGTCGACGGTCAGATCGCGCCCCGCCTTCTCTAGCGCCATGGTGAATCCGACCGCGCCGGCATAGCCGAGCAGCGCGCCGGTGCCGGGAAACTCGCCGTGCGCCTTCCGGTAGGCCGCGATAAAGGCGGCCTCTGCCTTGCGCCCGGCCCGCGCGGCGAGATCGGACCAGCCGGCCGCGGCATAGAACCCCTCCGTCACGCCGCCCGGCACCTTGGCGATCACCGTGTGAAACGCGCCCGACGAGCCGACGAATGTGAGCTTGGCGAGGCCGAGCTTCTTCGCCGTGCCCAGCACGGCGATGGTCTGGCGGATCGTGAGCGCCAGGCCGATCATCTGGCAACCCGCGGCGTTGAGCTTTTGCAGCGAGCCCACGAAATCCGCCTCGTCCGGCTTGTGCGCGGTCTCCGCGCCGTAGGCGAGCGCCGCGTTCGCCTTGGCCTCGTCGACCAGCGCCGCCTTGATCTCCTTGCCGAAATCGGTCGGGATGTACATCGCGCAGAGCTTCGACACGCCGCCCTTGGCGGCCATGTAGCGGGCCGCCTGGCGCAGCTCGTCGTAATAGAAGCTGGCGCCGGCGAAGCGCAGCCGGACCGGCTCGCTCAGCATCTGGCGCGCGGACGACATCGGCATGACGTTGGGAATGTTTTTCGGCGTCGTCAGCCTGAACCCGGCGAGGTTCATCGGCGTGCCGAGCGAGAGCAGCATCGCGAACACCTTGTCCCGGTTGACCAGCTTGTTGTAGCCCTGCAGCGCCTTGGGCATCTGGTAAGAGCTGTCTTCGACGACGAAGCGGATCTTCCTTCCGTGCACGCCGCCGGCCGCGTTCACCGCATCGAAATGCATCTGCGCGGCCTTGACGGAGGGCGCGCCGAAGGCGGCGAAGGGTCCCGACAGGTCGCTGACCGAACCGATGACGACTTCGGTGTCGCTGACGCCTTGGCCCGCCAGGGCGGGGGCAGCGGCGAACGCCGCGATGGCGAGGGTCCTCGAAAATCTCATTTCCGGTCTCCTTCTCCGGTCAATACATTTGCGCGATCAACGCTTCGTGCCTCCGTTCGACGAAACCGCGCCGAAGCTTCATGGTCGGCGTCATCTCGTCGTCCTCGGCGGTCAGGACGATGTCGATCAGGCGGAAATCCTTGACCTGCTCCACCGGGGCGAGGTCGGCGTTGACCGCCTCGACTTCGCCCTGGATCAGCTCCCGCACCGGCGGCGCGGCGCAGAGCGAGGCATAGTCCGAGAACGGCACGCGGTTCTCCTGCGCGAACCTCTCCACGTTCTCCCGGTCAATCATGACCAGCGCGGTCAGGTAGCGGCGCCTGTCGCCGATGACGATCGCGTCCGAGACATAGGGCGAAAACTTCATCCGGTTCTCGATCCCCGCGGGGCTGACGTTCTTCCCGCCGGCGGTGATGATGATGTCCTTGATCCGCCCGGTAATCCAGAAGAAGCCGCGATTGTCCACGAATCCGACGTCGCCGGTATGCAGCCACCCGTCGCGGACGGTCTCGGCGGTGAGCGCCGGATCGTTCCAGTAGCCCTGGAAGACGAGCGGGCCCCTGGCGAGGATCTCCCCGTCCGCGGCGACTTTCATCTCCACACCGGAGACCGCGGGGCCGACCGAGCCGAGCGCGAGCCGGTCCGGCAGGTTCACCGAGAGGACCCCCGCGCTCTCGGTCTGGCCGTATCCTTCCAGCATGACGAGGCCGATCGCCCAGTACCACTTGACGAGGTCGGGCGATATCGGCGCCGCCCCGGTGGCGATGTAGCGCGCGCCGTCGAGGCCGATCATGCGCCTGAGATTGGCCAGCACCAGCCAGTCCCAGAACCGGTAGCGCAGCTTCAGGGTCACCGGGACCGGCTGCGCCTCCAGCAGGCATTCCGCGCGCTCCAACCCGCATGCCAGCGCCCGCCGATAGGCCCAGCGCCCGGTCGCGGTGGCTTCCTGCGACATCACCGAGATTCGGGAGTGGACCTTCTCCCAGATCCGCGGGACCGCGGTGAAGGATGCCGGCGAGACCTCGCGCAAATTGTCGAACACCGTCTCGACGCTCTCCGCGAAGTTCACCACCGATTTCGCCGCGATCGGGACGAACACCGATACCAGCCGCTCCAGCACGTGGCAGAGCGGCAGGAAGCAGAGCTGCTCGTCCCCCTCCCGCGTGGGCAGCGCGCCGAGGGCCGTGGCCGCCGAGCAGAGAATGTTCCGGTGCGAGATCATCGCGCCCTTGGGCCGGCCGGTGGTGCCGGACGTGTAGATCAGGATCGCGGTATCGCCGGGGCGCGAAGCCTCGACCTCGCGCCGGAAGCGGTCGGGCTCCCGGTCGTGCGCCTCGCGGCCGATCCGGTAGAGGTCGTCGAGGAACAGGATTTGCGGGTCGGCGAAATCGTGCAGCCCCTCGCGGTCGAGGACGATGCATTTCCGGATTCCGGGAACCCGGTCGCGGACTTGCAGGAACTTGTCGAGCTGTTCGGCGTTCTCCACGATCAGGAAGCGGCTCGCGGAGTTCTCCAGCAGGAACGCCACCTGTTCGGCGCTGTCGGTCGGGTAGACGCCGGAGACGATGCCGCCCAGGCACTGGACGCCGAGATCGGCGTAGATCCATTCCTTATTGTCCTCGGAGAGGATGGAGACGACCTCGCCGCGCTCCAGCCCGAGCGCGGCGAGCCCGAGCCCGATGGCGCGGGCGGAGTCGAGAAACGCCATCCAGGAATGGCTCTGCCACACGCCGAGCGTCTTCTCCCGGTGCGCCGTCCGGTCGCCGAGCGCCAGGCAGCGCGCGAGGAACAGCTTCGCCAGCGTGTCGCAGCCGTCGATGGTGTGAGGGCTCGGGCCGCCTGGGTCCATCGCTCGCCTCACGATCGCCAGGTCTTGCGGCGCTTCCAGCGCCGCTCGGCGAGCGCGCCCGCCTCGCGCGCGCCGAGATAGAACTCCTGGACGTCGGGGCTCCGTTCGAGCCGGTCGGCCGGGCCTTCCAAGACGATCTGGCCGGTCTCCATCACATAGCCGAAATCGGCGACGCCGAGCGCCATGCGCGCGTTCTGCTCGACCAGGAGCATGGTCACGCCGCGCTCTTCCTTCAGGCGGCGGATGATGGCGAAGATATCGCGCACCAGGATGGGCGAGAGACCGAGCGAGGGCTCGTCCAGCAGCATGATCCGGGGCCGCGCCATCAGCCCGCGCGCGATCGCCAGCATCTGCTGCTCGCCGCCGGACAGCGTGCCGGCGGGCTGGCCGAGACGCGCCTTCAGGACCGGGAAGTAGCGGAAGACCGTTTCGATGTCGCCATCCACCCCGTCGTCCCGGCGGGCATAGGCGCCCATCCCGAGATTTTCCTCGACGCTGAGCAGGGGAAACACCTCCCGCCCCTCGGGCACGTGGACCACGCCCTTCCGCACGATCCGGTCCGGATCGCCGCCCGCGATGGGCTCGCCCGCCAGGCGGATCTCGCCCTTCTCGGGGTCCATGATGCCCGAGATGGTCCTGAGTAGGGTGGTCTTTCCCGCCCCGTTCGCGCCCAGCACCGCGACCACGCCGCCCTCGCGGACGTCGAGGCTCACGCCGCGGATCGCCATGATCGGCCCGTAGTAGCTTTCGAGATTGCGGACCTCCAGCAGCGCACCGCTCATCGTGCCGGCGCCTCCGTCCCGAGATAGGCTTCGACGACGCCGGGATCGGTTTGCACCTCCGCCGGCGTCCCGAGCGCGATGACCCGCCCTTCCGCCAGCACCATCACCCGGTCCGACACGGCGGAGACCAGGCTCATATTGTGTTCGACCATCAGCACGGTCACACCGAGGCGGGTGCGGATGTCGTCGATCCAGAAGCGCATGTCCCCGATCTCCTCGACCGAGAGACCGGACGCGGGCTCGTCCAGCAGGATCAGCTTCGGCTCTATCGCCAGCGCCCGGCCGATCTCGACGACCTTGCGCACGCCGTAGGGGAGGCCGGCGATGGTCTGCTCGCGGTAAGGCTGAAGGTCGAGGAACTCGACGATGCGCTCGACCGCGCCCCGATGGGCGATCTCTTCCCGCCGGACCGGCGGGGCGAAGAATATCTGCGCCGGCATGGATGCCCGGCGGCGCGTATGGCGCCCGATCAGCAGGTTCTGCAGCACCGTCGAGCGTTCGAACAGCTCGATGTTCTGGAATGTGCGCGCGATGCCGAGCGCGGCGATATCCGGCGGCGAGCGCCCCAGAATGCTCTCCCCCTCGAAGCGTACATCCCCCGATTCCGGCCGGTAGAAGCGCGAGATCAGGTTGAAAAGCGTCGACTTGCCGGCGCCGTTGGGCCCCACGATGGCGAAGATCTCGCCCCGCTCGACGGAGAAGGAGACACCTTCCAGCGCGGCGAGGCCGCCGAAGCGAACCGTTGCATCGCGGACTTCCAGGAAGCTCATCGCAGCCGCTCGGTCTTCAAATAGCTTCGTTGACGGCGAAACATGTCGCGGCGGTAGAACGGGAACAGCTCGAAATAGAGTCTCCACTTGACGAGCCGCCCGTGGATGCCGAGCGGCTCGAACAGGATGAAGACTATCAGGATCAGCCCGAAGATTCCGGCCTCGAGTCCGGGGATCGCGACCCCGCCGCCGCCGAGCGCGCCGGCGATCCCGTCGCGCGCGAGGTTGATCGCCTGCGGCACGATGCCGACGACCGCCGCGCCGTAATAGGCGCCCTGAATCGAGCCGAGACCGCCGATCACGATCATCAGCAGGAGCTGGATCGAGATCACCACGGTGAAGACCTCGTGGTTGAAGGTGAAGAAGAAATGCCCCATCAGCGCGCCGGCCCAGCCGGTCGTCATGCAGGACAGCCCGAAGGCCGCCGCCTTGGTCCGCGCCGGGTCCACCCCCATGGCCTGGGCCGAGATCTCGGAATCGCGGATCGCCACGAACGCGCGCCCGAGCGGCGCGCGCAGGATGTTGCGGTAGCCGAGCGTCACCAGCACGGCGACGGCGAGGCAGAGCCAGTAGAACCGGTCGGGCGAGGCTAGCCGGTCGACCTCCCACCCGGCGATCGAGATGGCCGGCGCCGTCATGCCGACCACGCCGCCGGTCCAGGGCTCGGCCAGCACGATGATGTCCTCGGTCAGGATGGAGAGCGCGAGCGTCGCGATGGCGAGATAGATGCCGTGCAGCCGGAGCGCCGGGATGGCGATCAGCACGCCGATCAGACCGGTGACGATCCCGGCCAGCGAAAACGAGACGAGGAAAGGCAGGCCGAAGCGGTTCATCAGGATGGCGTTGGCGTAGCAGCCGGCGGCGAGGAACGCCGCATGGCCGAGGCTCGGCTGCCCGGCATGCCCGGTCAGCAGCATCAGACCCATCCCGGCGATCGCCCAGATCAGCACGTTGGTCGCCTCGCCGATCAGGAAGTCGTCGAGCAGGAACGGGAGCGCGACGGCGAGGGCGACAAGCGCGGCGTAGCGCAGCGCTTCGCGCCGGTCCGGGAACAGGCGGATGTCGTGATCGTAGCCGGTCTTGAAATGCACCCGCACCGGCTCAGACCTTCTTCGCGCGCACCTGCGCGAAAATGCCGTGGGGGCGGACGATCAGCACCAGGATCATCACCGCATAGGGTGCGATCTGCGCGTAGCCGGCCGAGACGTAGCGGCTCGCGAAGGGCTCGATCAGCCCGACGATCAGCCCGCCCGCCAGCGCACCGGGCAGCGACCCGAACCCGCCGATCACCGCGGCGGCGAACGCCTTGATGCCGAGAAAGCCGGTGCCCGGGTCTATCGAGCCCTTGGACGCGAACAGGATCCCCGCCACCGCCGCCGTCGCGCCCGCCAGCGCCCAGGTCAGCCCCTGAATCCGCTTCACCGGGATGCCCATGTAGTAGGCGGCAAGCTGGTTCTGGCTCGACGCCTGCATGGCGACGCCGAGCCGGGTGCGGCTGAAGAAAACGAAGAGAAGGCCGGTCAGGAGGAGCGTGACGACGATCGCGGCAATCTCGTCCGCTCCCAGGATCAGCCCGCCGAGGCGCAAATTCGCGCCGGCGATCGGGGTTTCCAGCGCCAGCGGGTCGTGGCCCCAGATGGCGCCCGCAAGGAAGCGCAGCACGAAGCCGAGCGCGATGGTCAGGATCATCACCGCGATCTGGGGCTGGCCGAGGACCGGACGCAGGACCGCGCGCTCCAGCAGCCACCCGATCGCGGCCATCGCGAGTATCGCCCCGGCGCAGGCGGCCCAGAACGGCGCGCCCATATGGGAGGCGTTGCCGAGCCCGAGCGCGATGAACGCGCCCAGCATCATAAAATCGCCCTGCGCGAAATTGACCTGCTCGGTCGCCTTGTAGATCAGCACGAAGCCGAGCGCGATCAGGCCGTATATGCAACCATTGGCGAGACCGCTGACAGCGAGCTGAAGGATCTCCAAGCGCCGGCTCCCGACCGCCCCGATCGCCGGATCGGGTCGAACCACCCACGAGTCGTCCCGGCACGCCGCACCGAGTCAACCTTGGAGGCCGATTTCCCCGTCGACTCGGCGGGGCGTGCGGGTAGTGTGTCCCGGAAGCGGGGGACGGCAACCCCGGACGGCGCGTTGGGAGAAACACATGGACTATCGCTATCTCGGCAGCAGCGGGCTTCGGGTCTCGACCATCTGTCTCGGCACGATGAATTTCGGCGCCACGACGGACGAGGCGGAGGCGCGCAGGATGGTGGAGATCGCCCGCGAGCGCGGCGTCAACTTCATCGACACCGCCGATGCCTATAACGGCGGGAAGTCCGAGGCGATGCTGGCCGCGCTGCTCGCCGAGGACCGGGAAGACTGGATCCTCGCCACCAAGGTCGGCCAGCAGGACGGCCCGCCGGAACGCAAGCGCGGGCTGTCGCGGAAATGGATGCTGGAGGCGATCGACCGGTCGCTCGACCGGCTGGGGACCGACTATGTCGACATCTACTACATGCACCATGTCGACTGGGACACGCCGCTGGACGAGAGCGTGGGCGCGATGGGCGACATCGTCGCCAGCGGCAAGGCCTCCCATTGGGGGTTTTCCAATCACCGCGCCTGGCAGGTGGGCGAGCTGATCCGGCTCTGCGACAAGCTGGGCACGCCGCGCCCTGTGGTCGCCCAGCCGCTCTACAACCTGGTCAACCGGCAGCCCGAGTCCGACCTGCTTCCGGCCTGCGAGTATTACGGGATCGGGGTCGCGCCCTACTCCCCGCTGGCCCGCGGCGTGCTGACGGGCAAGTACCGGCCCGAGACCGCGCCGCCGGCGGACAGCCGCGCCGGGCGGGGCGATGCCAGCATTTTGAACCGGGACATGCAGAAAGAGGCGTTCCGCGTGGTGTCCAGAATCGAGCGCCGCATCGGCCCGGCCGGCATCGGCGTCGCCGATTTCGCGATGCGGTGGCTGCTCAACAACCGTCTGGTCTCCAGCGTCATCGCCGGCCCCCGCACGGTGGCGCAGTGGGAGGCCTATCTCGGGGCGCTCGACGCCGCGTTCACCGCGCGCGACGAGGCGTTCTGCGACAAGCTGGTGGCGCCCGGCCATCCCGCGACGCCGGGCTATACCTGGCCCCGCTACCCGGTGCAGGGGCGCAGGCCGATCGTCGCATAGCAAGCGGGAAGCAGGGCATGAACGACAGCGCGGCATTCGACTACGTCGTGATCGGGGCCGGCTCGGCCGGGGCGGTGATCGCCAACCGGTTGAGCGAGGACCCGTCGGTCTCGGTATGCCTGCTGGAGGCGGGACCGCCCGACCGCAGCCCCTTCATCCACGTGCCCATGGGGGTGATGCGCCTGCCCCGACACCGCAAGGTCAACTGGCGGTTCTTCTCCGCGCCGCAGGAGACAATGGACGGCCGCCAGATCTTCGTCCCCCGCGGCAGGACGCTCGGCGGGACGAGCTCGATCAACGCCATGGTCTATATCCGCGGCAACCCGCTCGACTACGACGAGTGGGCGGAGCTCGGCAATCCGGGCTGGTCGTGGGCCGACGTAAAGCCCTATTTCCTCAAGGCGGAGAACAACGAACAGTATGGCGAGAGCGAGCACCACGGCACCGGCGGGCCGCTCAACGTCACCTTCTGCAACATCGCGAGCCCGCTGGAGAAGGATTTCGTCGCCGCCGCGGAGTCGCTCCAGCACCGGCACAACCCGGACTTCAACGGGGACACCCAGGAGGGGGTGGGCCAGCACCAGGTGACCCAGAAGAACGGTCGCCGCTGGTCGACCGCGATGGCCTATGTGCGCCCGGCGATGAAGCGCGGCAACTTCAACGTGATGACGGACGCCGCGGTGAGCCGGATCCGGCTGGAGAACGGACGCGCGTCCGGCGTGGCGCTGGTCGACGGGCGCGCCGTGACCGCCCGTCGCGAGGTGATCGTCTCGGCAGGCGCCATCGCGTCGCCCAAGATCCTGATGCTGTCGGGCATCGGCGACCGGGAGGAGGTCGCCGGTCACGGAATCGAGCCGGCGCACCACCTGCCGGGCGTCGGCAAGAACTTGCAGGATCACATCGGTATCTACGCCATGATGCGCACCGAATCGCGCATCCCCTGGGGGTTCTCGTGGCCCAAGGCGCCGTCGCTCGCGCTGGACGCCTTCAAGTACGTCTTCGCGCGGCGCGGCATCTATTCGTCGAACCTGATCGAATCGGGCGGATTCATGCGAACCGAGCCCGGGCTCGACCGGCCGGACATCCAGCTGGTGTTCATCCCCGGCCACCGCGCGCCTCCGCCGAAGATGATCGAGAGCGGCCACGGGTACTCGGCGATCGCGGTGCTGCTCCGCCCGGGCAGCCGCGGCACGGTGAGCCTTGCCTCGTCGGATCCCGGCACGGCCCCGGTCATCGATCCCCGCTTCTTCTCCCAGGAGGAAGACCTCGCGGTGCTGCTCAAGGGGCTGAAGGAGTGCCGGCGCATCATTCATGCCGACGTGTTCAGGAAGTACCGTCCCCGTGAAATCGAGCCGGGCGAGCAGGTCCGGACCGACGAAGACCTCGTGGCCTATATCCGGCGCTTCGGGACGACGATCTTCCACCCCGTGGGCACCTGCAAGATGGGGACCGACGACATGGCGGTGGTCGACGCGGAGCTGCGCGTCCGCGGCATCGAGGGGCTGCGGGTCGCCGACTGCTCGATCATGCCGACCATCGTCGGCGGCAACACCAACGCCCCCGCCATCATGATCGGCGAGAAGGCGGCAGACATGATCAAGGCCGCCGCATGATCCGCCGACGCCGGCAGCCTACTCGGCAGCCTCCCTGAGCGTTGGCCCGTAGCGTTCCTCCATCTCGCGACGCAGCCGCATGGCGGGATCGGCGGGATCGGCGGCGACGTCCGACCAGCGGACGAGCCCTCCCTTCGCCACCGGGGCGACCACGCGCACGCCGCGCGTGAGCCCCATCGGCAGGGCGCCTTCCGCGAGCGAGCGAGCGGCCGGCATCAGCCGACCGGAGACGGTGTAGCCGCCCTCGCCGTCGAGCCGCTCGCCCGGCCGGAGGTCGCGCTTGGCGACGGCCACCGCATCGGCCCGCCAGCCGGTCGCCGCCCCGGTCGGCTCGCCGCGCAGCGCGACGCTGGCGACGCTGATGCCGAGCTCCAGACCGATCAGGTGCCAGCGCTTGTACATCGCCGCGTAGCGGCCGGTCTCGTCGGTGCGGACGCCGTATTCGCGGAAGCAGCGGGCGATGTAGTCGCTGTCCGCCTCGAAGGCGACGAAGACGCCGAAGCGGATGTCGTAGTCGAGCGGCCGACCGTCCCGCTCAAGCGACGACACGACCTCCACCTGCCCCTTGCGGTGCAGCGCGCCGCCTTCGCCGCGCGGCCGGCAGATTTCGGGCAGCGCGTCGATGCTGGCCGGCGGGTAGGCCAGCCCGTCCGGCGCCGCCGTCAGGCCGGTGGCATTGGCGACGGCGGCGCTCTCGATCGCCGGCTTGGTGCCGTCGAGGAAGGAGGTGAACATCCTGGGGTTGAGACCGCCCTCCCGGGCGTCGTCCGCCGTCAGCCCGTAGCCGTCCCACACATTGTCCGGCGTGTAGAACTGGAACTCCGGCAGCCATTTGTGGCCCCGCCCCGCCGCCGTCACCTCGAAGCCGCAGGCCCGCGCCCAGTCGACCAGGTCGCAGATCAGCGCCGGCTGGTCGCCATAGGCGAGCGAGTAGACGATGCCGGCCTCGCGCGCCTTCTCGGCCAGCAGCGGCCCGGCGAGCGCGTCGGCCTCGACATTGACCATGACGATGGACGTGCCGGTCTCGCAGGCCAGCAGCGCGTGGCGCAGGCCGGCGGGCGGATCGCCGGTGGCGTCGACCACGAGGTCGATGGCGCCGTGGCGGAACGGCGCCTCGATGTCGTCGCCGATCCAGGTGCCGCCGCTACCGAGCGCGGCATCGAGGTCCGCGGCCGCGGCGCGCTCGGCCGGCCAGCCGATGCGCGCCAGGTTGGCGCGCGCGCCCGCCGGGTCCAGATCGGCGATCCCGGCGACATGGACGCCGGGCGTGCGGATCGCCTGGGCCAGGAACATCGAGGCGAACTTGCCGCAGCCGAGAATGCCGACCCGGACCGGGTCTTCTTCCGCTTCGCGGTCCCGCAGCAGGCGGTGGAGGTTCACGCCGCCCCCGAGACCGCCGCGATCAGGCAGTCGTCGGGCAACGGCTCGATGGGAGCGAAATCGCGATGGGCGATCCATTCGGGCCGCTTGAAGCGCCGGATGTGGTTGTCCACATGGCACAGCGACAGGTAGACGATGGTCCTTCCCCAGGGCGACAGGTTGGGCGAGGACGCATGCACGATGTTGCCGTGGAACATCAGCACGGTGCCGGCTTCGCCCTTGGCCGAGTAGATCCCGCCGCGGTTCGCGAGCTCGGCGACCGTGGTCTTGTCCAGCGTCCATAGCGGATAGCTGGTGGTCTGCAAGTCGTGGCCGGCCCGGTACACGCCGTCGCGATGCGAGCCCGGGATGATCCACAAAGGGCCGTTGAACTCGCTCACGTCGTCGACGAACAGCGCGATGTTCATGGCGCGGGATTCCGGCATCAGGTCGTCGCGCGACCAAGTGCCGTAGTCCTGGTGCCACTGCCAGACGTCGCCGTCGAAGGCGACCTTGGCGTTGACCTTGTACTGGTGCATGTAGACCGGCCCGTCGAGCAGCTGCATGACCGGCCCGATCAGCCGCGGGTGGCGGCCGAGCCGCCGGAAGGCTTCGTGGTAGCAATGCGCCGCGAACGCGGTGCGCGGAGAGGTGCCGTCCTTCTCCCGCACCACCTCCTCGCGGTCCATCGCGTAGACCTCGGCGGCGGCCCTGCGCAGGACCTCCGCCTCGGCGGCGGAGAACAGGTTGGGCAGCATCAGGTAGCCGGTCTCGTGGAACCGGTCGATCTGGTCGCGGGTGAGCTTCATGGTCGTGCGCCCTGCCGGTCGAAACCCTCAGGCCGAAAGCTAGCCGGGAGGGGACGGGCGATCAACGAATTCGCACAGGTGGGGCAGCATCCTGCCATATACATTTCCATAGCGCGAAGCCGGGTGGCTGGTCCCGTCGGGCGATCCCGCCGCGCTGGCCGCCGCCGGTCCTGCCCTCGCCGCCCGGGAGCGCGCGCATGTGCTCGACCGGTTTACCCGCGCGCTGATGCGCGAACGGACGCTCGCGGTCTACCGGGAGCTGCTGTAGGTCCGGGCTAGGTCAGCGGCCAGGGCAGCTCGACCAGGGACTGCAGCAGCCCGGGCGGAAAGTCCCGGTTGAGCAAGCCGGCGACCAGGCACATGAAGGCGATGCCGCAGGCGGTGAGAATCGCGGCCCTGCCCCATTGGAGTCCCGCCCGCAGCCGGAAGAAGGCGAGCAGGAACAGGGCCAGCGCGATGATGAAGCCGAACACCGCGCTCAGCACCAGCAGCCCGCCGAACCAGGCCAGCGTGGGCCACAGCCCGTGCGCGGCCTCGGCATCGTCGCCGGAGACTTCCTTGTCGGCGAAGATCGTGTCGGTTTCGGGCCGGGTCATCATCCGAAACAGCAAGAGCAGGCAGCAGAGGACGGAGATGCCGCCGATCACCAGCGGGAACACCTTGTCGGTGAACACGTCGTCCGGGATCGTCGAGGCGTCGACGACAGCGACCGCCAGATAGGCGGTGAACAGCAGGAGAAAGACCAGCGGCGCGCGCTTGGTGCCGGACCGGACGTCGCCTTCGGCCTGGATCGTCTTGGCCTGGCGGATGCCGAAGAAGATGGAAACCGCGGTGACGACCAGGAGCACGATGACGATGGGGCTGAATATGTACTCGATGCCTTCCTCGAAGCCCCTGCGGAACCGGCTGGCCGCGATCTGGTAGGCCTGGTTGGTGAAGGTCTCGGC
Source organism: Defluviicoccus sp. (assembly GCA_028821395.1). Classification (GTDB taxonomy): domain Bacteria; phylum Pseudomonadota; class Alphaproteobacteria; order MPNO01; family MPNO01; genus MPNO01. Next base: position 645 of record JAPPGP010000125.1, on the reverse strand, counting down.
CGGGTTGGACAGCACGAAGCCGATCAGGAAGGCCGGGCGCGACCAGTCGAAGCGGCGGAGGAAGATCCCGATCAGGCCGATCGCGAACAGCGCCACCAGATCGAACAAGTCCTGGCCCGACTGGAAGGCGGCGAAGGCGATCAGCATGAACAGGAACGGCGCGACCAGGGTAAAGCGGATGGTGGTCAGCCGGGCGATCCCGCCGGAGGAGGCGATACAGAGCAGCGTGCCCACCACGTTGGCGAGCGCCAGCAGCCAGACGATGGAATAGGTGATGTCGAGGTTGTTCTTCAGCATCGACGGCCCGACCTCGATATCGCCCGAGCCGAGCAGCGCCACCGCGCCGATGAACACCGCCATCGAGCCGGAGCCGGGGATGCCGAACAACAGCGTCGGCACCAGCCCGCCGCCTTCCTTGGCGTTGTTCGAGCTCTCGGGCCCGACGATGCCGCGCACCTCGCCCTTGCCGAATTGCGACTTGTCCCGGGTCGTCTGCACCGCGTGCCCGTAGGCGATCCAGTCCACGACCGAGCCACCGAGACCGGGGATAACGCCGACGGCGACGCCGATCATCGAACAGCGGACCGACAGCCAGATATTGGCGAACCAGTCCCGCACGCCGTCGAGCCAGCCGCCGCCCAGCGT